>NZ_JBIVXY010000001.1:638632-915379 GCF_044769485.1 Kitasatospora sp. NPDC090308
CGCGCACCCGCCGGACGGCCCGACGCCGGAACGCCTAGCAGCAGTCGTTGACCGCCAGCCCCGCCGGCAGGCGCTCGCCGCCGAAGACGCTGACCGTCGCGTCGTCCCCGCCGAGGGCGGCGACGGCGAGCAGCAGGGCGCCGGCGGTCCAGGTGGTGCGTTCCTCGGGCCAGATCGCGCGGTCCTCGTAGACGTAGCCGGTCCAGTAGGAGCCGTCCTCGTGCCGCAGGTGCTGGATCCAGCGGAGGATGTCGACGGCCTGGTCGGACTGCCCGGCGGCCCACAGCGCGAGCGCGAGTTCGGCGCTCTCGCCGCCGGTGACCCAGGGCCGGTCGCTGACGCAGCGCACGCCGAGGCCGGGGACGACGAAGCGGTCCCAGTCGGCGGCGAGCCGGCGGGTGGCGTCCTCGCCGCGCAGGGCGGTGCCGAGGACGGGGTAGTACCAGTCCATCGAGTAGCGGTTCTTGTCGAGGAACCGCTCGGGGTGCCGGGCGATCGCGTGCCGGAGCTGTCCGGCGGCCAGTTCCCAGTCGGGCTGCGGCCGGTCGAGGTGGTCGGCGACGGCGAGTCCGCAGCGCAGGGCGTGCAGGATGGAGCAGGAGCCGGTGAGCAGCGCCTCGGTCGCGGCGGTGCCGTCCTCGTCCTGGCGCCAGGCGATGGCGCCGCCGGGGAGGCTGAGCCGGACGGTGTGGTCGAGGGCGCGGCTGACGGTGGGCCAGATCCGTTCCAGGAAGCGGTCGTCGCCGGTGGACAGGTGGTGGTGCCAGGCGCCGACGGCGACGTACGCGCAGAAGTTGGTCTCGCGGGCGAGGTCGGTGGCGGTGCCGTCGGGGACGCCGGGCTGTCCGTAGGCGTAGGCGGCGTACCAGGAGCCGTCGGGGTTCTGCCGCTCGGCGAGCCACCGGTAGGCGGCTTCGGCGGCGGTGTGTTCGCCGGCGGTGTCGAGGGCCATCGCGGCCTCGGTGTGGTCCCAGGGGTCGAGGTGACCGCCGTGGAACCAGGGGAGGGCGCCGTCGGGCTGCTGGTGCGCGAGGATCGAGCGGACGGTGTCGGCGGCCTGCGCGGCGTCCAGCACGCCGTCCAGCAGCAGGGCGGCGGGGACGGCGGCGGTCACGCGTCGGCCCCGGCCTCGCGGGGCTTGCTGGCGTAGACGACGAAGGACTTGCCGAGCACCGGGTTGAGCGCCTTCTCGGCGGCCTTGGTGAGGGTGGAGATGACGGGGGTGCCGACGATGTCCCAGACCAGCAGCCGGTGGTAGGCGCGCACCGGCAGGGCCTTGTCGTTGTCGACGCCGACCGCGCACTTGATCCACCAGTACGGGGCGTGCAGGGCGTGCGCGTGGTGGCTGCCGTACGGGGTGAGGCCGGCCTCGCGGACCTTCCCGACCAGTTCGTCGCCCTTGTAGATCCGGATGTGGCCGCCCTCGACCTCGTGGTACTCGTCGGACAGCGCCCAGCAGATCTTCTCCGGCAGGTAGCGGGGCACGGTGACGGCGAGCAGGCCGCCGGGCTTGAGGACCCGGACCATCTCGGCGAGGACGCCCTTGTCGTCGGGGATGTGCTCCATCACCTCGGAGATGATGATCTTGTCGAAGGTGTCGTCGTCGAACGGCAGGTTCAGCGCGTCGCCCTCCATGGCGGTGGCGCTGGCCCCGGCGGGGGCCTCGCCGGCCTGCTCCATGGCGGCGAACCACTTGCGGACCTCGGCGATCTCCTCGGCGTTCCGGTCCAGGGCGACCACGTTGGCGCCGCGCCGGTAGCACTCGAACGCGTGCCGGCCACCGCCGCAGCCCAGGTCGAGCACCCGGTCGCCTGGGGCGAGCGGGAAGCGGGAGAAGTCGACGGTCAGCACTGCGGGGCTCCCATTCACGAAGGGGGGTGGTACCAGTGGTACCAGGAGATTGACGGCGCGTCAGCCGACGTAGCGCCAGCCGGGGCCGGAGCGGGCGGCGGCGCCGGCGCCGGTGGCGATCGCGGCCCGGTAGCGCTCGACGGTGAGTTCGGCGGCCCGGGCCCAGGTGAACCGGGTCAGCACCCGCTCGCGCCCGGCGGCGCCGAGCCGTTCGCGCAGGGCGGGGTCGTCCAGCAGCCGGCCGAGTGCGGTGGCCAGCGCGCCCGCGTCGCCGGGCGGCACCGCCAGACAGGTCTCGCCGTCGGGGCCGGCCACCTCGGGGATGGCACCGCCGGTGGTGGCGACCAGCGGGGTGGCGGTGGCCATCGCCTCGGCGGCGGGCAGCGAGAAGCCCTCGTAGAGCGAGGGGACGCAGGCAGCCTCGGCGGAGCGGTACAGGTCGACCAGGTCGGCGTCGCTCAGGCCGGTGCGGAACTCGATGTGCCCCTCCAGCCCGAACCGGCGCACCGCCGCGGTGACCGGCCCGGCCTCCTTCTGCGGCTTGCCGACCACCACCAGGTGGGCGTCCCGCTCGGTGCGGACCTTGGCGAGCGCCTCGACCAGGTGCACCAGGCCCTTGAGCGGGACGTCGGCGCTGGAGGTGGCGACGATCCGGCCGGGCACCCGGGCGACCTCGGCGGACGGCGACCAGAGCCGGGTGTCGGCGCCGATCGGGACGACGGCGAGGGCGTCCGGGTCGGTGCCGAGCTGTTCGGCGATCTCGGCCTTCGAGCTCTCCGAGACGGTGATGACGTGCGCCAGCCGGGCGGCGACCCGGCGCTGCATCCGGGTGAAGGCGTACCAGCGGCGCTTGCCGAGCCGCTCCAGCCGGGTGCGGGCCGCGTCGATCTCCAGCCGCCGGTCCACGGTGACCGGGTGGTGCACCGTGGTGACCAGCGGGAAGCCGTGCCGGGCCAGGCCGAGCAGGCCGTAGCCGAGGGTCTGGTTGTCGTGCACCACGTCGTAGCGGCCCCGGTGCCGGGCCAGGAAGGCGCGGGCGCGCAGCGAGAAGGTCAGCGGCTCGGGGAAGCCGCCGGTGCGCATCACCGCGTACTCCAGCAGGTCGACCGGGCCGCGGAACTCGCCGACCGCGGGGGTGCGGAACGGGTCGTCGGCGCGGTACAGGTCGAGGCCGGGCAGTTCGACCAGCCGGACGGTGCCGGGGCCCTCGACCCGGTCGAGCACCGGGTAGGGCTGGGCGCCGATCACGTCGACGTGGTGGCCGAGCCGGGCCAGTTCCCGCGACAGGTGGCGCACGTACACGCCCTGGCCGCCGCAGAACGGGTCGCCGCGGTACGACAGCAGGGCGATCCGCAGCGGCGGCGGCGACACAGCGGTCATCCCCAGTCCCCTTCTTCGCTACTCACCGGGACCGGCGACGGAGAAGGCCGCCGACCGGTAAAGTAGATCACGTTTCACAGCGGTGCGGGCTCGTCGTTGGAGAAAGTGAACAACGAGGGACCTCGAAGATTACCGGCCCGTAGCTTGTCGTCAGGAGCCCCGGCGGGTGATTCGCACCACGCCGCGACCGCTCCCCACGACCGCCGTTCCTGGAGTCCACGTGACCGCCACCGCCGCCGACGGGCCGCTGACGCCGCGCCAGGCCGAGCGGCGCCGGGGCATCCTGCGGGCGGCCACCGCGCTGGCCGCCCGGGGCGGCTACGAGGCGGTGCAGATGCGCGAGGTCGCGGAGGGCGCGCAGGTCGCGCTCGGCACCCTCTACCGGTACTTCCCGTCCAAGGTGCACCTGCTGGTCGCGGTGATGCGCGAGCAGCTGGAACTCCTGCGCGAGCAGGTGCGCCGCCACCCGCCGACCGGTCCGGACCCGGCCTCCCGGGTCGCCGAGGCGCTCACCGCCGCCTTCCGGGCGCTGCAGCGCGAACCCCGGCTGGCCGAGGCCATGGTGCGGGCGCTGTCCTTCGCGGACCGCTCGGTGGGCAGCGAGGTGGACGAGGTCGCCCAGGTGACCACCGCGATCGTGCTGGCGGCCGCCCGGCTGCCCGGACCGCCCACCGCCGAGCAGCAGGCGGCGCTGCGGGTGGTCGGCCACACCTGGCACGCCACCCTGCTGGTGTGGCTGTCCGGGCGGGCCTCGCTGGCGGAGGTGCGGGCCGACCTGCACACGGCCGCCCGGCTGCTGACCCCCGCCTGGCCGGGCCCCGAGGCCCCGCCCGCCCCGGCGGAACTGCAACCCGTTCCACCACCTGCCGCCGGGGCGGCGCCGACCGGCGGCTAGAGTCGTGGAGGCGCGGCCCGGCCCGACCGGACCGCCCGACAACTTCATCATCCGCCTCCGAGGCCGGGGGAAGCCGGTGCGATTCCGGTACTGACCCGCAACCGTGAGCCGCCCCCGCCACCGGGGCGCGGCGCAGTCGGACTGCCCGGCCGGAGGCGAGCGGCCCTCCTCCGTCGTGGGTCTACGGGCGGGAACCGGGGTACCACCCGGCCCGCTGCGACCGCTCAGAAAGGCTTCACCCCCATGCTGACCGCTGCCCGCCTGGGCGCCGCCGCGCTGACCGGCGCCCTGCTCGCCGGCACCGCCGCCGCGCCCGCGCTCGCCGACACCGCCTCGCCCGCGCCGTCCTCCGCCACGTCGAACGCCGCAGCCCCGGCCGCCTCGGGCTCCGCGTCGGGCTCCGGCTCCGCGTCCGGTACCGGCTCCGCGTCCGGCTCGCCGTCCGCGTCCTCGGGCGTGCCCGCCGGGCTGTACGGCAAGGGCGACCCGCAGTACGACGGGGTGTGGCGGCAGTCGCTGGCGCTGATCGCGCTCCAGCAGGAGAAGGTCGAACCCGCCGACGCCGCCGTGCGCTGGCTGCTCGACCAGCAGTGCGAGGACGGCGGCTGGCCCTCGTACCGGGCCGGCGGCACCCCGTGCACCCCCGCCACCGAGGACACCAACGCCACCTCGCTGGCCGTCCAGGCGCTCACCGCGCTCGGCGGCCACCAGCAGCCCGTCGCCCGCGCCACCGACTGGCTGCGCGCGCACCAGAACCCGGACGGCAGCTGGGCGTACAACCCGGGCTCGCCCGGCGACGCCAACTCCACCGCCGTGGTGCTGAACGGCCTGCTCGCGGCCGGCCTCGACCCGGCCGGGATCGCCGTCGGCGGCCGCTCCGGCTGGGACGGCCTGGCCTCCTTCCAGCTCGGCTGCGCGGACGCCGCCGACCAGCGCGGCGCGTTCCTGTACCAGCCCGCCGCGGGCGTCCCGGCCGCCGCCGACACCATCGCCTCCGCGCAGTCGCTGCTGGCCGCCGCGGGCGGCCACCTCCCGGTCACCGCCACCGACCGCCGGGACGGCCCGCCCAAGGCCCTGGCCTGCGACGGCGGCCAGGCCGCCGGCCCGGTCGCGCACGCCGACTCCGCCGAGGCCGACGCCGCCTGGCTGACCGGCCGGCTCGCCGCCGGCGGCGGGCACCTGACGGCCACGACGCCCGGCGCGGACACCGCCACCCCCGACTACAACTCCACCGCCTGGACGGTGCTCGGCCTGGTCGCCGCCGGCCACCCCGCCGAGGCCGCCGACGCCGCCGACTGGCTGGCCGGCAACGCCTACCCGTGGGCCGCCCAGGGCAAGAACGGCATCGACCCGGCGGCCACCGCCACCCTGGTGCTGACCGCCCGCGCCGCCAAGCTCGACCCGTACAACTTCGGCGGCGCCAACCTGGTCCAGCTGCTGGCCGACTCCGGCCCCAAGCCGAAGTCCGCCCCCGCGGCCGGCGACCCGCAGGCCACCCGCGCGCCCGGCTCCGCGATCACCGAGCCCGACGAGAACAGCGGCTTCTCGGCCGGCTGGCTGATCGGCGTCGGCCTGCTGGTCGGCGTCGGCGCGGGCCTCCTGCTCAGCCTCAACCGCCGCCGCCACAAGCCCGCCCCGACCGCCGAGGACGCTGCCGCCGAGGGCCCCACCGCCGAGAACACGAGCTCCGAGGACACGGGCTCTAAGGACACGGCCGCCGAGGACGCGGCCACCGAGGAGCACCCGGAGCAGGACCGCCCGGAGCGGGACCGATGACCGGCCGGGCCCCCCGCGTCCGCTTCGCCGTCCTCCTCCTCACCCTCCTCGCCGCGGGCGCGGCGCTGCTCGGCCCGGCCGCCGGGTCCTCCGCCGCCGCCGACTACCGCTACTGGTCGTTCTGGAAGGGCGGTGCCGACGGCTGGGCGTACCAGCAGGTCGGACCGGCCGGGAACGTGCCGGCGGACGGGGCGGTGGACGGCTGGCGGTTCGTGCTGAGCCCGGACGGCGGCCAGGACACGCCCCGGCCCGGCCCGGCCCCCGACTTCGCGGCGATCTGCCGGGACACCGCGCCCAGCGGCGGCCACAAGCGGGTCGCCGTGGTGCTGGACTTCGGCACCGCGCAGGACGCCCCCGGCGGCGAACAGCCGCCCGCCGCCCGCTCCTCGTGCGCCTCGGTGCCGACGGCGGCGAACTCCGCCGAGGTGCTGGCCGCGGTCGCCGCGCCGCTGCGCTACGACTCCGGCGCGCTGCTGTGCGCGATCGCGGACTACCCGCGCGCGGGCTGCGGCGAGCCGGTCGCGGCGGGCTCGAACTCCGGTACCGGCGGCGGCGGTTCGGACGGCGGGGACGGCGGTCCGGCGCTGGGCCTGGTCGCCGGCGCCGGCGCGGTGGTGCTGCTGGGCGCCGGGGCGGTCTGGCAGGCCCGTCGCCGCCGCACCCGCTGAGCATGTCCGTCCACCGTCTGCGCCGCCCGGCCGCCGACCCCGTCGCGGGGGGCGGCCGTCCGGCCGCCGCGCACAGCCGGGCGCTGCCCCGGCAGCTGCACCCGGGCGCGTGGTGGCTGTGGTCGCTGGGCCTGGCGGCAGCGGCCAGCCGGACCACCAACCCGCTGCTCCTGCTGCTGCTCCTGGCGGTGGCGGGCTACGTGGTGGCGGCCCGCCGGGGCGACGCGCCCTGGTCGCGCTCGTACGCGGCGTTCCTGCGCCTGGGCCTGCTGGTGCTGGCCGCCCGGGTGGTGTTCGCGGTGCTGCTGGGCTCCCCGGTCGGCGGCACCCACGTGCTCTTCACGCTGCCGCGACTCCCGTTGCCCGCCTGGGCGCAGGGCGTCCGGCTGGGCGGTGCGGTGACGCTGGAGGGGATGCTGTTCGCGCTGTACGAGGGGCTGCGGCTGGCGGTCCTGCTGGCCTGCGTGGGCGCGGCGAACGCGCTGGCCTCGCCGTCGCGGCTGCTGCGCTCGCTGCCGGGCGCGCTGTACGAGGCGGGGGTGGCGGCGGTGGTGGCGATGACCTTCGCGCCGAACCTGGTCGCGGACGTCCGGCGGCTGCGCGCGGCGCGCCGGCTGCGCGGGCGCTCCGACCGGGGGGTGCGGGCGGTGCTCTCGGTCGGACTGCCGGTGCTGGAGGGCGCGTTGGAGCGTTCGGTGGCGCTGGCGGCGGCGATGGACACCCGCGGCTTCGGCCGGACGGCCGACGTCCCGCGGCGGCTGGTGCGCGCCGCCGGGGCGCTGACCCTCGCGGGGCTGCTGGCGGTGTGCTCGGCGACGTACGGGCTGCTCGCCGCGGGCCGTCACCCGTGGGCGCTGCCGGTGCTGCTGGCGGGCGCCGCCGCGGCCAGCGGCGGCCTCGCGCTGGGCGGCCGGCGCTCGGTCCGGACCCGCTACCGGCCCGACCCGTGGGCGCTCCCGGAGTGGCTGACGGCCGCCTCGGGGGCGCTGGTCGCGGCCGTGCTGATCTGGTACGCGGGCCGCTGGCCGCTGGCGCTGTCCCCGAGCGTCGTGCCGCCGGCCGCGCCCGCCCTGCCGCTGCTGCCCGCGCTGGCCGCGCTGGTCGGCCTGCTGCCCGCCTTCGTCACCCCCGAGCCGCCCCGGAGCACCCGGTGACCGCCTCCGGCCGGACCGGCACGCGTCCCGGCGGTGCGCGGCACACCGGCCGCCGGTCCGCCGGCCCGCGCGCCGCCGCACCGGCTCCGGCATCGTCCGGCCGCCGCCCGGACGTCGCCGCGCGACCGCCGTCCCCGTCGCCCGTCCCCGTCTCCCCCGAGCCGCCCCGGAGCACCCGGTGATCACTTTCGAGCAGGTCGGCGTGCAGTACGCCGACGCCACCGCACCGGCCCTGAGCGGCGTCGAGCTGACCGTCCCCGAGGGCGAGTTGTGCCTGCTGGTCGGGCCGTCCGGGTCCGGCAAGTCGACCCTGCTGGGCACCGTCTCCGGGCTGGTGCCGCACTTCACCGGCGGCACCCTGACCGGCCGGGTCACGGTGGCCGGGCGGGACACCCGGACGCACCGCCCGCGCGACCTCGCCGACGTGGTCGGCACCGTCGGGCAGGACCCGTCGGCGCACTTCGTCACCGACACCGTCGAGGAGGAACTCGCCTACGGCATGGAGTCGACGGGCCTGGCCCCGGCCGTGATGCGCCGCCGGGTCGAGGAGACGCTCGACCTGCTGGGCCTGGCCGACCTGCGCGGGCGCGCGCTGTCCTCGCTCTCCGGCGGGCAGCGCCAGCGGGTCGCGATCGGCTCGGTGCTGACCGTCCACCCGAAGGTGCTGGTGCTGGACGAGCCGACCTCCGCGCTCGACCCGGGCGCCGCCGAGGAGGTGCTGGCCGTCCTCCAGCGCCTGGTGCACGACCTGGGCACCACCGTGCTGCTCTCCGAGCACCGGCTGGAGCGGGTCGTCCAGTACGCCGACCAGGTCCTGCTGCTGCCCGGCCCCGGCGAGCCGCCGGTGCTCGGCGACCCGGCCGCGCTGATGGCCCGCTCCCCGGTCCGGCCGCCGGTGGTCGAACTCGGGCTGCTGGCGGGCTGGACGCCGCTGCCGCTCACCGTCCGCGACGCCCGCCGCCGGGCGACCGCCCTGCGCGAACGGCTCGCCGCCCCCGCGCCGCAGCCGCCGCCCGCCGGACCGGCCGCACCCGTCGAACCGGTCGCCACCGTCAGCCGCCTGGTGGTCTCCCGGGGCGCCGTCCCGGCCCTGCGCGGCGTCGAACTCACCCTCGCCGCAGGGCAGATCACCGCCCTGATGGGACGCAACGGCGCCGGCAAGTCCACCCTGCTCGGCACCCTGGTCGGCCTGCACGCCCCCGCCTCCGGCACCGTCCGGGTCGACGGCCGCACCCCGCACCGGACCCGCCCCGAGGACCTGATCCGCTCCGTCGGCCTCGTCCCGCAGGACCCGCGCGACCTGCTGTACGCCGAGACCGTCGCCGAGGAGTGCGCCGCCGCCGACCAGGACGCCGGCGCCGAACCCGGCACCTGCCGCGCCCTGCTGGCCACCCTGCTGCCCGGCGTCGCCGACGACCGCCACCCCCGCGACCTCTCCGAGGGCCAGCGCCTCACGCTCGCCCTCGCCGTCGTGCTGACCGCCCGCCCCCCGGTCGTCCTGCTCGACGAACCCACCCGCGGCCTCGACTACGCCGCCAAGGCCCGCCTGGTCACCGTCCTGCGCTCCCTCGCCGACCGGGGCCACGCCGTCCTGCTCGCCACCCACGACGTCGAACTCGCCGCCGAACTCGCCCACCGCACCGCCGTCCTGGCCGAGGGCGAGATCGTCGCCGACGGCCCCACCCCCGACGTCGTGCTCGCCTCCCCCACCTTCGCCCCGCAGACCGCGAAGATCCTCCCGCCCCACCTCACCGTCCCCGACGTCGCCGCCGCCCTGGCCCCGGAACCGCCGCGATGAAGCCACCCGCCACCCGCACCGCCCCCGCCAGCCGCACCGCCCCCGGCCCCCTGCTCTCGCGTCCCGTCCCGCTCGGGCGGCGCTCGGTGCTCTTCCTCTCCCTGGTCTCCGCGATCGGCGCGGCCGCCTTCGGGTGGCCGCTGCTCGCCTCCCGCGAGTCCGACCTGGTCGGCCACTCCGCCGACGCGCCCTGGCTGTTCGCGCTGCTGATGCCCCTGCTGCTGGCCGTGCTGGTCGCCCAGCTCTCCGAGGGCCGCGACGCCACCGGCGCGCCCGGCCTGGACGCCAAGGCCGTCGCCATGCTGGGCGTGCTGGCCGCGGCCGGTGCCGCGCTGCGGCCGCTCGGCGCGGGCACCGCCGGGCTGGAGCCGATGTTCTTCCTGATGGTGCTCTCCGGCCGGGCCCTCGGCCCCGGCTTCGGCTTCGTGCTGGGCGCCCTCACCATGTTCGCCTCCGCCCTGCTCACCGGCGGCGTCGGCCCCTGGCTGCCGTTCCAGATGCTCGCCATGGGCTGGGTCTGCCTCGGCGCCGGGCTCCTCCCGGGCGCCGCCCGCCTGCGCGGACGCCCCGAACTCCTGCTGCTCGCCGCCTACGGCACCCTCTCCGCGATCGGCTACGGCACCGTCATGAACCTCCAGGGCTGGCCCTACATCGGCGGCCTGGGCACCTCGATCTCCTTCGTCCCCGGCGACCCGCTCGCCGCCAACCTCACCCGCTTCGCCCTCTACTGCCTCACCACCTCCCTGGGCTGGGACCTCCCCCGCGCCGCCCTCACCGCCGTCCTCTGCCTCACCGTCGGCGGCCCCCTGCTGCGCACCCTCCGCCGCGCCACCCGCCGCGCCGCCTTCCGCTGAGGGAAGGCGGGGCCGGTCTCCCCGGACCGGCCCCACCGCCCCTCCCACCGCTACGCCTCGGGCCCCGCCTGCTGCACGACCTCGAACGACCACACCTGCGACCCGCTCGCCGCCGGCCGCGGCCGCTCGCCCCCGCCCTGGTGCGCCTCCTTCATCGGCCCCTCCATCCACGCCCGGAACGACTCCTCGTCCCGCCACCGCGTGTACACCAGGTACTGGTCCGTCCCCTCCACCGGCCGCAGCAGCTCGAACCACTCGAACCCGTCCGACCCCTCCACCGCCCCGGCACGCGAGGCGAACCGCCGCTCCAGCACCTCCCGCTGCTCGGCGGGAACGGTCAGCACATTGATCTTCACGACGCTACCCACAGGACACCCCTCAAGTTGCCCGTCCGACCCGAACGACGGCCGGACCTCGATCACGTACGAGCAGTCTCGTCCATCCGGCACCCGTACCCGCGCACCCGCCCGCGTTCGACGGCGGGCACGGCGGAGGAGCGCGGGGGCGCAGGAGGCGCAGCCGGCGAGGGTGACGGGGGAGCCCGAGGGGCAGGCGGCCGGGGCCCGCGCCGGAGCGGACGGCCGGGGTCGCGCCCCGGGCGGCTCCCGACAGTCGCTGACGATCCACCCAAAACCCGGCAATCCGGGCGGGAAGCCGACCCGGGCCCGGACCTCCCTGTCGTCCCGTGGAATGCTCCTGCATAATCACCCCGTTCGATTCCGACCCGAGGAGGACCGGCCCATGCCGGCAGAGCGCTGCCCCCGCTGCGGTACCGCACGCACGGCCGGCAGTTGCGCGTGCAACGCCGTCTCCCCGGCCGAGGAGACCGCGGTCCTCCCGCACCTGGAGGGCCCGCCGCTGGTGCGGCCGTACGTGGCCGGAGCGGCCGTGGTGGAACCCGGCGACCCGGCGGGCGACCCGTTCGCCACCCGGCCCGTGCCGCCCCCGGTGCAGCCGATCACCGCGGCCCCGCCGCCCTCCGGCCCCCCGGTCGCGGTGCCGCCCAGCTCGGCGCAGCCGCCCGCCGTGCAGCCCATCACCGGCCCGCCGCCGGGTTCCGGCCCGCCGCCGCCCCCGAACCGTCCCCCGCACGTCCCGCAGGCCGCCAGCCCGTTCGGCCCGCCGCAGCCCGCGCCCGTCCCCGTCCAGCCGCCGCAGCAGCCCCGGCCGGACGCCGACGCGACCCAGGTGCTGCCGCCCGTCCCGGCGCAGCAGCAGCCGCCCCGGGCGTCCGGCGCACCGGGCCGCTTCGTGCCGATCCCGCCGCCGGGAGCGGCCGCCGGTCCGGGCCAGGTGCCCGCGGCCGAGCAGACCATGCCGCTCACCCTGGGCCCGGTCAAGGCGCCCCCGCAGCGGCCCGCGCCGGGCCGGGGCGCCGGGCCGGACGAGACCACCCGGCTGACCCCGGTCGGCGGTCCGGGCGGCCCGAACGGCCCGAACGGCGACGAGCCGTGGCCCGCCGCGGCCGGTGCCGACCTGGGCATGTTCACCTTCCGCGAGGACGGCGCGGACGGCCCGGTCAGCCGGGCCGACCACCGGGAGCGGCGCCGGCAGAGCGCCGACCGCCGCCGGCTGGTGATCGCGGGCGGCGCGGTCGGGGTGACCGCGCTGGCCGTGAGCCTGGCGATGCTGCTGTCCTCGTCGCCGTCCACGGTCGACAACGCGCTGCCCGCGCCGACGGCCCCGGCAACGGTCTCCTCGGCCGATCCCGCCCCGGCTCCGGCGCCGAGCGAGACCGCGTCCCCGGAGCCGTCCGCGGGGAGCCCTTCGCCGACCCGCACCAAGGCCCGCCCGAGCCAGACGGCGACCAGCAGCGCCCCGGCCGCCGACGCCCCGGCCACCAGCGATCCGGCCCCGCCGGCGGCCGCCCCCAGCCCCTCCCCCAGCACGTCGGCCTCGCGCTCCTCCGCCCAGCCGTCCTCGTCCGCCGCGACCCGGGCGCTGAAGATCGGCGACAGCGGCCCGGAGGTGACGCAGATGCAGCGCCTGCTGATGACGGCGCGCTGCAACCTGATCGGCAACCTCTACGTCGACCAGACCCCCGACGGCCGACCCGGCTTCGGGAACTGGACCCAGTTCGTCCTGACGGACTTCCAGAGCAGCCAGCAGAGGGCGAAGAAGCTCAAGAACTTCCAGCCCGGCGTGTACGACGCCCCGACCCAGGTCGCCCTCCAGGCCGCGGCGAAGACCCCCGACTGCTGACGCCCGGCCGGGCCCGGCCCCGCTCGTCCCGGCCCGCCTGGCCCTACTCGTCCCGTCCCGGGCGGACCGTCAGACCCAGCTCTCGAACCACATCCGGGTGTGCCACTCGGACATCGGGATCAGCTCCCCGGTGTACAGCGGGTAGAAGAACGCGAAGCACCCGAAGACCGCCGCCACGATCAGCCCGGCCCCGGCCGCGCCCCACCGGCGGCGGATCGGCGTACTGCCCTCCGGTCCGAGCATCGCGCCGAGCATCTGCGCGACGGCCAGGCACAGGAAGGGCACCAGCACCACCATGTAGAACGAGAAGACGGTGCGCTGCTGGTACTGGAACCAGGGCAGGTAGACGGCGGCGACGGCCGCCAGGATCGCGCCGGAGCGCCAGTCCCGCCGGAAGAACCAGCGGTAGAGCGCGTAGGCCAGCGCGAAGCAGGCCGTCCACCACAGGAACGGGGTGCCGAGCGCGAGGATCTGGCTGGCGCAGCCGTCGGGGGCGGTGCAGCCGCGCTCGCCGGGCTTCAGCTGCTCCCAGTACATGGACACCGGGCGGCCCTGGACCAGCCAGCTCCACGGGTTGGACTGGTAGGTGTGCGGGGAGGTCAGGTGGGTGTTGAAGTCCCAGATCTGCGCGTGGTAGTGCCACAGGCTGCGCAGCGGGCCGGGCACCCAGCTCCCGGCCCGGCCGTCGGCCCAGTGCCGGTCGTAGCCGCCGCCGGTGGCGAACCAGCCGGTCCAGGACAGCACGTACACCGCCAGGGCGCTGACCGGCAGGGAGAGCGCGGCGGGCCACAGGTCGCGGCGGAGCATCGAGCGCCAGGGGCGGTGGGCGCCGGCGGCGCGGCGGCCGGCCTGGTCCCAGAGCAGGACGAGCAGGGTGAAGACGGCGAGGACGGGCGCGCCGGTCCACTTGACGGAGCAGGCCGCGCCGAGCAGCAGTCCGGCGGCGAGCCGCCAGGGGCGCAGGCCGAACCGGACCTCGTCGGCGGCCAGGCCGCCCTCGGCACGGGCGGCGCGCAGCAGGTCGCGGGTGCGGTCGCGGTCGATCAGCAGGGCGCCGAACGCGGCGAGCACGAAGAACGCGGAGACGCCGTCGAGCAGGCCGACCCGGCTGAGCACGAACTGGAGGCCGTCGACGGACAGCAGCAGTCCGGCGACGCAGCCGATCAGGGTGGAGCGGAACAGCCGGCGGCCGATCCGGGCGACCATCAGCACGCTGAGCGTGCCGAGCAGGGCGACCGCGATCCGCCAGCCGAAGGGGTTCAGGCCCCAGACGTACTCGCCCAGGCCGATGACCCACTTGCCGAGCGGCGGGTGCGCGATGAAGGTGCCGGCCCGGCCGAGCGGGACGATCTGCGGGTCGCCGAGGATCTGCTGGTTGGCGTTGTCCGGCCAGACCGACTCGTAGCCGTCGTGCCACAGCGACCAGGCGTCCTTGGGGTAGTACGTCTCGTCGAAGACGAAGGCGTGCGGGGACTTCAGGTTCCACAGCCGCAGCACCCCGGCGAACACGGCCACCGCCAGCGGGCCCCACCACCGGTACCTGTCCTTCGCCTGCTCCGTCGGCGCGGCGTGCACCGCCTCCTGCTGCCGCCGCTCCATCACCGCCAGCGCCATGCCCTCCCCGTTCGACCGCAGTTGACGACTTGTCCGCAATGTCCGCATCCTAGCCTGCGGCCGCGGACGTCCGCGGGTGCTGCCCAGGGGTGCTCGCAGCATTCTCCACCCTGCCCCCCGCGCGGTTACGGTTGACCCTCTACCAGGTCGAGGGGCGAGGGTCGGTCCCGTGGAGAGCACCATGCGCAGCATCGGCGAGCTGGCCAGGGCCAGCGGCCTCAGTCCCGGCACCCTGCGGTTCTACGACCGCGCGGGCGTCTTCGTCCCGGCCGCCGTGGACCCGCGCACCGGGTACCGCTGGTACGCGGACGAGCAGCTGCCGGACGCCCGGCTGCTGGCCCGGCTGCGCCGGGTCGGGCTGCCGCTGGCCGGGATCACCCGGGTGCTGACCGGCTCCCCGGCCGAGGCCCGGGCCGAGCTGGACGCGCACCTGCGCCGCCTGGAGGACGGTCTGACCGACGCCCGCCGGGAGCTCTCCACCGTCCGCGCCCTCCTCGACTCCCGGGAGTTCCCCGTGCCGCAGACCCGCCTGACCGTTCCCGCCCCCGCCCTGGCCGCCGCCCTGGACGCGGTGCGCTTCGCCGCCCCGGCCGACGCCGCGCTGCCCGCCGTCGCCGGGATCTTCCTGGACGCCGAGGACGGCGTCCTGCACCTGGTCGCCACCGACCGCTACCGGCTGGCGGTCGCCGACTGCCCGGCCGCGCTGGACGGCCCGCCGGCCTCCGCGCTGCTGCCGACCGCCCTCGCGGACGCGGCCCGGGCCCTGCTGGCCGACGCCGAGGAGGCCGAACTGACCTTCGAAGGCGGGCAGTTCACCGTCCGCGCGGCGGGCCGTTCGCTCTCCGGCGAGCGGGGCGGGGCGGACTTCCCGGACTACCGCCGCCTGCTGCGCCTGGAGCCCACCCACCGCGTCACCCTGACCGCCGCCCAGCTGCGGGCCCTGCCCGGGTCCACCGCCGAGGACACCGGCGCCCCGGTGGCCGCCCTGACCGCCACCGCCGCCGACGCCCTCCCGGGCGAGGGCTCCCCGGCCGGCCTGCTGGTCCACGTCAACCGCGACTTCCTGCTGGAGGCCGCGGGCAGCGCCGAGCAGCTGGTCCTGGAGCTGGGCGGCCCGATCGCCCCGCTCGCCATCCGCTTCCCGGCCCGCGCCGACACCTTCTCCCTGCTGATGCCGGTCGCCCGCTGAGCGGAACGTCCGGAGCCCGACGCCCGGTGGAACGACGGCGCCGCCCGTCCGGGGAGGAGTTCCTCCCGGACGGGCGGCGCCGTGTCCGCTCGGGCCCCGCTCAGGCCGCGGTCTGCAGCTCCCGCGCCTCCCGCTGCTCGCGCCGCGGGACGGACAGCACCCGGACGTTGTCCTGCGCGGGCGTGAGGTGCTCGCGCAGCCGGACGGCGAGGGCGACGATCAGCAGCGTGCACAGCGCCATCGCGGCGAGGTACAGCGGCCAGGTGCCGGAGCCGACCAGCAGCACGCCGACGGCGGGGCCGACCGCGACGGCGATCTGCTTCACCAGGGCGTACCCGGCGTTGTAGGTGCCCAGCAGCCGGGCGGGCGCCAGGTCCGCGACGATCGGGCCCATGGTGGGGGCGAGCAGCGACTCGCCGACGCCGAACAGCGCGTAGACGGCGACGATCGCCACCGTCGCGGCCATCGCCTCGGTGCGGATCAGCCCGGCGACCACGGCCATGCCCCAGGCGGCCAGCCAGACCGCGCCGGCGGCGGCCATCGCGGTGGTGCGGCGGCGGCGCTCGGTGATCCGGACGACGAACATCTGCAGCAGCACGATGGTCAGCGCGTTGGCGCCGATGGCCAGGCCGAGGGTGGACGGCGCGGTGCCGACGGTGTCGGTGGCGAACGCGGCCACGCCGGACTCGAACTGCCCGTAGCAGGTGAAGAAGATCAGCCCGGCGAGCACGCACAGCCGCAGCATCGCCTTGTCGGCGACCATCGCCCGCAGCCCGCCGCCGCGCTTCGCCGCCGCGCCGGCCGGGGCCGGTTCGACCGCGACCGGGGGCATCTTCGCGGTGCCGGTGACGGCGGCCAGGCCGAGGAAGGTCAGCGCCTCGATGGTGAACAGCCTGGTCAGGCTGGCCGGGTCGGCGGTGTCGACGATCTGGCCGCCGACCAGGGCGCCGATGCCCATGCCGAGGTTGACCAGGGTGAACTGGAGCGCGAAGGCCCGGGAGCGCTCGGTGCGCCCGGTGCAGCGGACGATCATCGTGGCCAGCGCGGGCTGGCAGGTGGTGACGCCGGCGCCGAACAGGAAGGAGGAGAGCAGCAGCCCGGACGTGCTCGCGGCCTGCCCGAAGGCGAACGCGCCGACGGCGGCCATCGCGGTGCCGGCCAGCAGCACCGGGCGCGGCCCGTACCGGTCGATGCCGCGGCCGGTGAACGGCAGCACGGCCAGCGCGGCGAGCGCGAACACGGTGAACACCGCGCCCGCCGCCGCGGCCCCGAGGCCCCGCACCTGGTCCACGTACACGAACATGTACGGCAAGGTGAAGCCGCTGCCGAAAGCGCTGAGCGCGTTGCCGATCTGGACGCGGCGCAGTCGACCGCCCCACTCCTTCACTGGACACCCCTTTTCCACACGTCGGGCCGGGCTCCCCGCCACGGCTTTACTCCGTAAGATTTCAGACCTAAAGTCTTACCAGAGAAAGCTTACGACAGCAAAGGCTTAACAGCTGCACCCTGCGTGGGACAATGACCGCATGAGCGCACGCAGAGCGGAGCCCCAGACCGCCGCCGAGCTCGGCATCGCCGAGCAGGTGGCCCTCTACCAGCGGGAGTTCCCGCTGGTGGACCCGCAGGTGGAGACCATCGTCTCCACCGTCTCCCGGCTCGCCCGCCGGATGAACGTGGCCTACGGCCGCCAGCTGGCCACCCTCGGCATCACCTCCGCCGAGTGGGAGGTGCTCAAGGCCCTGGTGTTCACCGGCGCCCCCTACCAGCTCGGCCCGGGCGAGCTGGCCAAGCGGCTCGGCCTGACCCCGGCCGCGATGACCCACCGGATCGACCGGATGGTCGCCGAGGGCCTGGTCACCCGGGCGCGCGACGAGGCCAACCGGGTCCGGGTGATCATCGAGCTGACCGCCGAGGGCCGCGACAAGTGGCTGGAGCTGATGCGGATGGCCGCCGTCTTCGAGGCCGACCTGCTCCAGGACGTCCCCGGCGGGGCCCGCCCCGAGCTGGCCGCCACCCTGACCCGGATGCTGCGCCGGATCGAGGAGACCCAGCCGGACGCGCTCGGCCGCACCGACGACCTGACCTGCTGACCCGGCACCGGCGGCCGGGACGACCGGGACGCCCGGGACGACCGGAGCGGGAACGCGAACGAGGGGCGCGGGGAGATCACTCTCCTCGCGCCCCTCGCGGGGTTCAGCTCAGCGGATCAGCCGGCCGACCGGTGGTCAGCAGGCGCCGTTGTCGGTCCAGGCGCCCCACTGGCCGCTCAGGGACGGGTCCTCGTTGGTGGTCCACCACTTGTTGGTGTAGTAGTGGCCCTTCCAGGAGACCTTGGTGCCCGCGGTGGCGTAGACCGCCGAGGCGCTCCAGCTCGGGGCCCCGGAGCAGGTGCCGGTCGAGGCGGAGGCCGACGGGCTGGCCGACTGCGACGGCGAGGCCGACGCGGACGGGCTGGCCGACTTCGAGGGCGAGGCGGACGCGGACGGGCTGGCCGACTGCGAGGCGGAGGCCGAGGCCGACGGGGTGGCCGACTGGGTCGGGGCGGCCGGGCAGGACGCGGCGGAGCCGTTGGTGGCGCTCACGGTCTTGTCGAACAGCGCGGTCTGGGTGCCCAGGTCGTACATCGAGAACATGAACGAGCCGCCGAGGCCGTTGCAGTGCGCGTAGTCGAGCTTGGCCTGGACGGACTGGGCGTTCTCGCCGGACCAGAAGGTGGTGCCGTCGTAGAAGTACGCGGCCTTGGCGGTGTCGTCCCAGTAGGTGTACGCCGGGTTGTCGACGAAGCCGGTCAGCTCCTTGTACATCTTGATGCCGGCGACGCCGCCGGAGTAGGTGCCGCCGGGGGCCGGGGCGGACGCCTTCTGGAACAGGCCGTGGGTGGTGCCGGCGGAGACGCCGGTCCAGCCGCGGTAGTAGAACGGGACGCCGACGTTGATCTTCTTCGCCGGGAAGCCGCCGGGGATGCCGTACTGCGGGTCACCCACGGTGTAGGCCTTGACCGCCGCGTCCACCGAGTACTTGCCGTTGCCGCCCGGGACGGGGGTCATCGGGTCGTTCGGGTTGGTGTAGATCGGGGCCTGGTGGTTGGTCGGGCCCTGGGCCTCCCAACCGCCGTGCATGTCGTACGTCATGATGTCGAGGAACGTCAGGTACTGGCCGATCTTGTCGGTCTCGACGTTCTTGATCTTGTCCTGGCCGGCGCCGACCGCGGCCGCCAGGCCGTAGGTCTTGCCGTCGGTCTTGCCCTGGGCGTCCAGCTGGCTGCGGAACTCGGCGAGCAGCGAGGTGAAGTTCTGCTTGTCGGCCGGCGCGGCGTGGTTGCCGGTGTGGCCGCCGCCGCCCGGGTACTCCCAGTCGAGGTCGAAGCCGTCGAAGACGCCGGCACCGGTGCCCGGGCCGCCGTAGCCGCCCTCGGAGGGCAGGTTGCCCTTGATGAACATGTCGATGCAGGAGGAGACCAGCTTCTTGCGGGAAGCGTCGGTCGCCGAGGCGTCGGAGAAGTACTTGGAGTACGTCCAGCCGCCGATCGAGAGCAGGACCTTGAGGTTCGGGTTCTTCGCCTTCAGCTTCTTGATCTGGTTGAAGTTGCCGACGATCGGCTGGTTCCAGGTGTCGGCCACGCCGTCGACCGAGATGTCGGCGCCGAAGCTCTTCTGGTAGTCGGCGAACGAGTCGCCCGCGCCGTCACCCGCGTTGGGGTCGTCCTCGTTCTGCGACGCGGCCTTGTTCGCCTCGAAACAGGAGAGGGTGGTCGGGTTGATGTTCGCGAAGTCGTAGATGATGTAGTCGAGCTTCCCGGCGGCGCCCGTGTCCTGCATCGTCTTGAGGTAGTACGCGTTCGAGTAGATCGACCACTGGTCGAAGTACGCGACCTTGATGCCGCCGCTGGTGGCCGGGGCGCCGGTCGAGTTGGTCGGCGCGGCCTGGGCGGTGCCGCCGGTCAGCGCCAGGGTGCCGCCGAGCAGCAGGGAGGCCGCGGTGCCGGCCGCGAGCGCGGCCCAGCTCTTCGGCCGCCGCCGCGAGGGCGACTGGGGGGAAACGGAACGAAGCATGGCTGCGTGACTCCTGGTTGTGGGGGTCCCGTCAGGTCCAGGCACGCACCGTGCGAGGTGGGGTCGCACGACCTGGGCATGGCGGGGGAATCGAGCGGTGGCCTGCACGAACACCGGGTGCGGATAAGCCGAACCGGCGCCGGTGGTCTGAACCACCGACGCCGGCCCAGGGGCTCCCTGCACCTGCCAAGTAAAATGGACTAGACCAACTCGACCGTCAAGAGCGGAACCTGACGCTTACGCCACGCTTAAGGTTCGGTGGCCGGTCAGTACCGCAGCGCGTTCGCCACCACGGGCGTCACGCTGCCCTCCAGCGAACGGTTGCTCTCCGCCGTGGCCTGCGCGGACGCCCCGGCCGCCACCTCGGGCACGTTCACCACCACCGCGTCCAGCAGGTTCCCCGACCCGTCGTCGAAGTTGACCTGAATCGTGTACTTGCCGGACTGGGAACCGTGGTTGGTGATCGTCAGCGGGACGGAGAGCTTCCCGTCCGAGCCGGTGGCGGCCTTGCCGAGCGCCACGTCGTCCTTCGCGTCCAGCCCGCCCTTCACGCTCGCCAGCGCCGAGGAGGCGGCGGCCTGCGCGGAGGCGCCCAGCGAGGAGGCGGCCGAGCCGATCGCCGCCGTCGCCGAGGAGGCCGCCGAGGCCACCGCCGACTTGGCGCCCTCCAGCGCCGAGGACGTCGCGGGGGACGGCGAGCCGTCCGAGGAGCAGCCGGACAGCGCCGCGGCGCCCAGCAGGGCGGCGGCCGTCCAGCCGGCGGCGGCCCGGGTCGATCGCTTCTTCATCGGTGCGGATCCCTTCGGTCGTGAGCGGACGGCGCGGTTCAGGAGAGCCCGGTCCCGTTCTCGCGGGCCGCCTCGTCCGCGGCCCGCGCCTCCCGCCGGCGCACCTCGTCCTGCCGGCGGGCCACCACCACGGCGGCCCCCAGCGCGCTCGCCGCGAACGCCAGCGCGCCGACCCACGGGCGGGCCAGCGCGTGCCCCAGCGCGGCGTCCACCGAGTAGCGGCCCGCGCCGGCCACGCCCAGCGCCGCGCCGCAGGCGCCCAGCAGGGCCGGGTACTCGTAGCCGCCGCCCTGCGCGAAGAAGCCCGCCGGGGCGTGCACCGAGATCGCGCCCGCCATCGTCCCGGCGACGACCGCGCCGGCCGCGGGGGTGGCCAGGCCGAGCACGAGCAGCGCGCCGCCGCCCGCCTCGCCCAGGCCGGCCGCCCGCGCGTTGCGGTCGCCCGGCAGGAAGCCCATGTGCTCCATGGCCTGCGCGGTGCCCTCCGGCCCGGGGCCGCCGAACCAGCCGAACAGCTTCTGCGCCCCGTGCGCGAACAGGACACCCCCGACGGCGGTGCGCAGCGCCAGCAGGCCGAGATCCTTGCGGTGCAGACAGGTCATGTGTTGCCCCAGGGGTGGAAGAGAAGACTTGGGGCCCATCCCAACGCGCGCACCGGCCCCGTTCGACCCGGCGAACCCATCCGGGCGACGCGCACCGCCAGACAGGAGCACCCGATGCCCACCGCACCGAAGCCGTCCGCGTACGTCCTGCACGGCCAGCGGATCACCGACGAGCCCTCGCTCTGGGCCGAGCTCGGCCGCGCCGTGCAGGCCCCCGACGGCTACTACGGCCGCAACCTGGACGCCCTGGCCGACTGCCTGCGCGGCGGCTTCGGCCCCCGGCCGCCGTTCACCCTGGTCTGGGAGGGGTCGACCGCCTCCGCACAGGCGCTGACCCGCCGGGTGACCGGCCCCGACGAGGAGGAGCGCTCCTACTTCGACGCGGTCCTCGACGTGCTGCGCCAGGGTGGCGTCACCGTCCGGCTGCGCTGACGGCCCATCATGGGCGCATGTCGGCGATCTCCCTGAGCACCGTCTTCGTCACGTTCTTCGCCGTGGTCGGCCCGCCCAAGGTGCTGCTCGCGTTCGCGCAGCTCAGCCAGACCCGGACCCCGGCCGAGCTGCGCAAGCTCACCCTGGCCTCCTCGCTGGTCGCGGCCCTGGTCGGCCTGGTGCTGGCGTACAGCGCGGACTTCACGGCCGCGCTGTTCCACATCTCCGACCAGTCGCTGCAGATCGCCGGCGGGGTGATCTTCTTCATCTACGCGGTGGCCCTGGTCCTGGGCATCCACCTGGGCGGCGGCAAGGACGGCGAGCACCTCGCCAACCCGCTCGCCGACGGCATCCGCGAACTGCTGCTGCCGTACGTGGCCAGCCCGCTGGCGATCACCGCCCTGCTGGTCGAGTCGCTGACCCGGGACACCCTGGGCTGGCACTCCACGGTCGCCGCCATGTACGTGGCGGTGATCGCGGTGGACTGCGCCTGCGTCCTGCTGCTCGGCCCCCTGCTGCGCGCCAGTCGGCGCACCTCCCTGGAGGTGGTGTCCCGCCTGCTCGGCCTCCTGCTGGCGGCGGTCGGCGTGGAGATGGTCCTCTACGGCCTGGAGAGCCTGGGCGTCCACCTCGCCGAACCGAAGAACGGCCACTGACCACCCGACACCGGACGGTTCCTCCCGTCCTTCCCCCCTCCCGGCTACGCGCCCACACGACCGCCAGGCGCTCCCCCGGGCCGATCCCTCCCCGACCCCACGCCCACCGCCAGGCGCCCCCGCCCGCGCCCGCGCGCCGTCAGGCACTCCCCCGGCGGGGCAGCAGCAGGCAGAGCGGGACGGCCAGGGCGGTGAGGGCGGCGGACCAGGTGAAGGCGGTGGTGAAGCCGTCGGCCGGGGTGCCCGTGGCGGTGGTGGCGTGCTGGAGGACGACGATCAGCAGGGCGGTGCCGGCCGAGCCGCCGATCTGCTGGGCGACCCGGGTGATGACGCTGGCGTCGGGGACCTGTCCGCGGTCCAGGCCCAGGTAGCCGGCGCTGCCGAGCGGGACCATCGCCGTGCCCAGGCCGACGCCGCGCAGCAGGAGGGCCGCGCCGAGCAGGAGTCCGCCGTCCGCGCCGAGGGCGAACGGCACGGTGGCCGCCGCGGTCAGGGCGAATCCGCCGAGGGCGACCGGGCGCGGGCCGAGCCGGTCGGTGAGCACGCCGGCCCGGGCGCGGGCCAGCAGGACGCCGACGCCCTGCGGGATCAGCGCCAGTCCGGCGCCCAGCGCGTCCTGGCCGCGCACCTGCTGCCAGTACAGCGGCAGCAGCACCATCGCCCCGTACAGCACGACCCCGCCGAGGAAGCCCAGCGCGGACGCCGAGGCCAGCGGGCGGTGGCGCAGCAGTCGCAGGTCGACCAGCGCGCCGGGGCGCCGCAGGGCGCGGACGGTGAACGCGGTGAGCAGGGCGGCTCCGGCGAGCAGCGGGAGGGGCGCGCCGCCGGTGCCGGTCCGGGACAGGCCGTAGAGCAGGGCGGCGGTGCCGGGCGGGAGGAGCAGCAGGCCGACGGTGTCGAGGCGGGGGCGCGGGGCGCCGGGGGCGGGGCGGTCGTCGGGGAGGTTGCGGTGGGCGAGCCAGGCGCCGGCGGCGCAGAACGGGAGGTTGACCAGGAAGAGCCAGCGCCAGTCGCCGAGGTGCAGGATCAGGCCGCCGAGGACGGGGCCGAGGATCGGGCCGAGCGCGGTGGGGAGGGTGACGGCGGCCATCACCCGGCCGAGGCCCCGGCCGCGGGCGGCCTGGATGACCAGGGTGGCCATCAGCGGCATCATGACGCCGCCGCCGACGCCCTGGACGACGCGGGCGCCGATCAGCGCGGGGGCGTTCGGGGCGAGGGCGCAGAGCAGCGAGCCGAGCAGGAAGACGCCGAGGGCGCCGGTCCACAGGCGTCTGCCGCCGAGCCGGGCCTGGGCCCAGCCGGCCAGCGGGATGGTGGTGAAGACGGCCAGCAGGTAGCCGGTGCCGACCCACTGGACGGTGGCGAGCGGGGCGTGCAGGTCGGCGGCGAGGTCGTTCAGGGCGACGCTGGTGATGGTGGTGTCGAAGACCACGGCGAGGGCGCCGACCACGACGGTGGCGGCCAGGCGCCGGACGGCGGGGTCGACGGGTTCGGGCGGGGCGGCGGCGGTGGCCGTCGCGCGGGCGTGCCGGATCACGGCAGGGCCCCCTTAAGATATAGAGTCCTATCTTGCGGTCCCCACCGTAGGGCCCGCGAATAAGATAGGCAACTCTATCTAGAGGTGCGACCGAGACCGAGGAGGAGCGGATGGCCGAACGACGCCGCGGCGCGGCCCTGGAGGCGGCCCTGCTGGACGCGGCCTGGGCGGAGCTCACCGAGACCGGCTACGCCGGCTTCACCGTGGACGCCGTGGTCAAGCGGGCCGGCACCAGCCCGCCCGTCCTCTACCGCCGCTGGCCGGACCGGGACGCGCTGGCCCGGGCCGCCATCGGGCACGTGCTGGAGCGCTCCCGGCTGGCGGTGCCCGACACCGGCAGCCTGCGCGGGGACGTGCTCACCCTGATGCGGGCCATCAACGCCACCCGCTCCGACCTGGTCGCGCTGATGAGCGTCCAACTGGCCGGCTACCACCGGGCGACCGGCACCCCGCCCGCCGAACTCCTCGACGCCACCGGGCCGGACGGCACCGAGGCGCTGTACGAGCGCGCCGTCGCCCGCGGCGAGGCCGACCCGGCGCGGCTCACCCCGCGGATCCGGGCGCTGCCCTTCGACCTGCTCCGGCAGGAGATGCTGACCAGCTCCGCCCCGGTGCCGGACCACGTGCTGGAGGAGATCGTCGACGACGTCCTGCTCCCGCTCGTCACGCTCCGGGGGTGAGCGGCCGCCACGGCACCGGGCTGGACAGGATCATCGAGCTGGTGGGCTGCCCGTAGCCGCCGAGCCGGTCGGTCAGCCGCGCGAAGGAGGGCATGTCCGGCACCCCGACCAGCAGCACGCAGCACGCCCCGCCGGTCACCCGGTGCAGCTGGAACACCTCCGGCCAGCCCGCCACCTCCGGGTCGCGCAGCAGGCAGCGCACCCCGTAGCACTCCACCGTGACCAGCGCCATCACCGCCGCCCCGGCCTTCGCCGGGGCCAGGTGCGCGTGGTAGCCGGTGATCACCCCGTCCGCCTCCAGCCGGCGCACCCGCTCCGCGACGGCCGGCGGGGAGAGGTTCACCCGGCGCGACAGCTCGTTGTACGACAGCCGCGCGTCGGCCTGGAGTTCGGCCAGCAGCAGGCGGTCCACCGCGTCCACGGCGGCTCCTTTGCGTTCGTCAGGCGATCGGGGGGCAGCGCCTTGCGAACGGCAGGCCGGTGCCCCCATCCGGGCTACGACGCCCATTCAAGAGCAGGCCGCCGCGCCGCACAATGGGGGGCGCCCGCCGCGACCCGAGCGGGCGGCACCGAGGAGGTAGCGGCCATGACCGGCCAGACCCACCAGCCCCACCTGCGGTTCGGCCCCGACCAGGAGCCCGGCCCGTCCACCCCCTACGCCCGGTACGTGCGCCTGGCCGAGCTGCACTCCCTCCAGCGGCCGCGCAGCGCCGAGCCCGCCGAGTACGCGTTCATCGTCACCACCCAGGTGATGGAGCTGCTGTTCGACCTGCTGGAGCGCGACTGGGCCGCCGCCCGCACCGCCCTGCACGCCGACGACCTGGACGGCGCGCTGGCCGCGCTGCGCCGCGGGCAGCACACCCAGGACGTGCTGACCGGCTCCTGGGACCTGCTGGCCACCATGACGCCCGCCGAGTTCAACTCCTTCCGCCCGGTCCTCGGCGAGGCGTCCGGCTTCCAGTCCTCGGCCTTCCTGCGGCTGGAGTTCCTGCTCGGCAACCGCAGCGAGGGCCTGCTGGAGATGTACCGGGACTCCCCCGCCGAGTACGACGCGCTGTTCGCCGCGCTGCGCACCCCCAGCCTGTACGACGAGGCGCTGGCCGTGCTGGCCCGGCGCGGCCTGGCGATACCCGCCCGGCCGGTCACCGCCCGGCACCGGCACGAGGAGGCGGTCGAGGCCGCCTGGCGGGCGGTCTACACCGACCCCGCGCTGGCCGACCTGGTCCGGCTCGGCGAGGCCCTGCTGGACACCGCCGAACGCGTCACCCGCTGGCGCCAGCGCCACTACTCCGCCGTCAAGCGCACCATGGGCGGCAAGCCCGGCAGCGGCGGCTCCAGCGGCCTCAGCTGGCTCAAGCACGCCGCCGACCAGGACGTCTTCCCCGAACTGTGGGCCGTCCGCAACGACCTCTGAACGCGACCCGCGAACGCGACACCCGATGAACGCGCCCTCCGAGCACCCCCCGGGAGCAACGCCGTGACCCCCACCCGTGAGCAGTGCGCGGCCCGCGACGCCGCCGACCCGCTGCACGCCCTGCGCGCCGAGTTCGCGCTGCCCGACGGGGTGCTCTACCTCGACGGCAACTCGCTCGGCGCGCTGCCCCGCCGCACCCCCGGCCACCTGGCGAAGGTCGTCGAGGGCGAGTGGGGCGGCGGGCTGATCCGGTCCTGGAACGACGCCGGCTGGTTCCACCAGCCCGGACGGCTCGGCGACCGGCTCGGCGCCCACCTGCTCGGCGCCGCCCCCGGGCAGGTGGTGGTCTGCGACTCCACCTCGGTCAACCTGTTCAAGGTGCTCGGCGCGGCCCTGCGGCTGCGCCCCGGCCGCCCGGCGCTGCTCGCCGAGCGGCACGCCTTCCCCACCGACCTGTACATCGCCGACGGCCTGGGCGCGCTGCACCCCGGCACCCGGCCGGTGCTGCTGGACTCCGCCGCCCGCCTGGACGCCGCCCTCGACCGGGACACCGCCGTGGTGCTGCTCTCGCACGCCGACTACCGCACCGGCGAACTGCTGGACATGGCGGCCGTCACCGAGCGGATCCACGCCGCCGGGGCGCTCGCCGTCTGGGACCTGTGCCACACCGCGGGCGCGCTGCCGGTCGAACTCGACGCGGCGGGCGTCGACTTCGCCGTCGGCTGCGGCTACAAGTACCTCAACGGCGGCCCCGGCGCACCCGCCTTCCTGTACGCCGCGGCCCGCCACCAGGAGGCCGCCCGGCAGCCGCTGACCGGCTGGTTCGGCCACGCCCGGCAGTTCGACTTCGAGCCCGGCTACCGGCCCGCCGCGGGCGTCACCCGCTTCCTCACCGGCACCCCGCCGATCCTCGGCCTGGCCGCGCTGGAGGCGGCGCTGGAGGTCTGGGAGCTGGCCGACCCGGCCGCCGTCCGCGCCAAGAGCCTCGAACTGACCGACCTGTTCCTGGAGTTGACCGCCGACCTGGACGTCGAGCCGGTCACCCCGCGGGAGCCCGCCCGGCGCGGCAGCCAGGTCGCGCTGCGGCACCCCGACGGCTACGCGGTCGTCCAGGCGCTGATCGCCCGCGGCGTGATCGGCGACTTCCGCGCCCCCGACCTGATGCGCTTCGGCTTCACCCCGCTCTACCTCTCCCGCACCGACGTGCACGACGCCGCGACGGCCCTGCGCGAGGTGCTGGCCGGCGGCGAGTGGCGCGCGGAGCGCTTCGCCCGCCGCGGCGACGTCACCTGACCCTCCGTGCCCGCACGGCGAACGGCCGGGGCCCGCGGGCCCCGGCCGTCCTGGTGCGGCAGCCGCGTCAGCTGTGGCGGCCCCGGCCGCGGCGGGCCAGCGCGATCACGCCGCCGCCCAGGCCCAGCAGCACCGCGGCGGCCCCCGCCGCCGGGCCGACCAGGTCACCGCCGCCGGTGTCCGGCAGCGGCGGCCCCACCGGGGTGGAGGCCGACCCGGTCGGCACCGGCGTGCTCCTCTTCGGCGACGGCGCCGGGCTGGTGCTGGTGCTCGGCGACGGGCTCGGGCTCTCGCTGTCCGACGGGGACGGCGACGGCGTCGGGCTGGTCGAGTCGCTCGGCGACGGACTCGGGCTCGGGCTGGTGCTGTCCGTGGGCGACGGGGACGGGCTGGGGCTCTCGCCGCAGACCGGCAGGTCGCCGTTGAACGGGTAGTTGTGGATCTCGGTGCCGGCGCTGCCCTGCTGGAGCAGGTTGCCCGCCAGGTAGACCCGGCCGTTGGTGCCGGGGTTGGAGAGCGTGGTGGTGCCCGCCGGGTTGCCCGCCATGATCGAGCCCTGCCACTGGGCGTCGCCGGTGACCGTCACGCCGGTGGCGGTCGGGAAGTTCCACATCAGGTTCGGCCGCAGGACGGTCAGCGGGTCGTCGGCCGCACCGGTGCCGCTGTTGGTGTTGACCGTCACGTCGCTGCCGGTCATGTTGACGATCACCGTCGCGCCGGCCGGGACGCCCGCGAACACCAGGGAGCGGCGCCCGCCGTCGGTGCCGATGTTCTGGCCGTAGGTGAACACCTGGCGGGCGCTGGTGCCGTCGCCGGTGAAGGTGACGGTGGTCCCGTCGTCCACCACCGTGCCGGTGGCGGTCTGCCGGGCCATGCAGGCGGAGTGGTCCTCGATGACCGGCGTCAGGCCGCGGAACGCGTCGATCGCGGCCGGGTCCCGGATCGCCTGGCCGTCCGGGGTGATGTCGTAGGCGCCGGTCAGCGTGGTGCCGTACTTGAGGTTGCCCCACAGCGCCTTCGGCGGCTGGACGAAGAAGTCGGTGCCGCCGATGAACAGCCGGCTGGGGTTCGCCTGCGAGGCGTCCACGGCGACCGAGCCGCCCACCGTCACGTGGTCCGAGGCGTTCGGCGGGGTGACCATCGAACCGACGCCCACCACGCCCATGTTGAAGGCGCCGCCCATCGCCTTGTTGATGTCGAGGTTGCCGACCACCGCGATCTTGCCCTCGGCCTCGGCCGCGTTCTGCCGCACCAGGTAGTCGCCGCCCACGTAGATGTTGAGCGAGGCGTCGGCCCCGTTGAACGGCCCGGTGTGCGGCGGGCCCCAGGTGCTCGGGCAGTCCGGGCCCGAACACGGCCCCAAGGGCGGGGCCAGCTGGTCGGCCTGGCCGACCGAGGCCAGGGTGAGCAGCGGAGCGGCGGCGAGCGCCGCCACCACGGCGAAGCGGAGCAGCGGGTTCTTGCCGCGGACACCGTGTCGCACGGGCACCCCTCTCGTTGACGGATGGGTCAGCAGACAGCAGACACCGGCCAGCAAAGAGGAACCGGCACACCGCTCCCGGACGGGTCGGCCCGGACGCGCCGGACGATCATTCGAACGGACTACTTTGATATTCCGTCAGTGAAGGTGCCAGCCCGGAAAGGGAGAACCGTGCCGAACCCGCCGTTCGCCATGCTCGCCACCACCGCCGAGGTCCTCGCCCGGCCGGACGCCGACGAGCGGCTGCTCACCGCGTTCGAACGCGAGCGGTTGGGGCGGTTCCGGCGCCCCGCCGACCGCGACGACTACCTGGCCGCGCACCTGCTCGTCCGGTACTGCGCCGCCGCCCAGCTCGGCACCGAGCCCGCCGCGATCGCCTTCGGCCAGCGGTGCCCCGGCTGCGGCAGCACCGAGCACGGCCGCCCCCACCTGACCGACCGCCCCGACACGCACCTGAGCCTCTCCCACACCAGCGGCATCATCGCCGCCGCGGCCGGGCCCGTCCCGATCGGCGTCGACGTCGAGCACCTCGGCGCCCGCGGCACCGACCCGGCCACCCTCCGGCACGTCCTCACCGCGGCCGAGAGCGCCCTGGTCCGGAGCCGGCCGGACCCGACCGGGGCCTTCCTGCGCCTGTGGGTCCGCAAGGAGGCGCTGATCAAGCTCGGCCGCGCCTCCCTGGACACCCTCGGCAGCCTCGACCTGTCCCACCTCCCCCTCGACCCGCCGCTCCAGCACCGGGACCAGGACCTCCACTACCTCGAACTGACCACCCCCGACGCCCTGTTCACCGCCGCCGCGACCCTCCCGATCCGGTTGGTGGAGCCGGCCGGGCCCGTCGGCGCGCCCTGACGGCGGCGGCCCGCCGGGGACGGGGGCGGTCGGCGCGGTCCCGGCGGCTTCCCCGAACCCCGGCGGGGAGTCGGCCGGGCGCGGCAGACTGGAGGCATGTGCCGAAGCATCAAGACGCTCCGCCCGCCGATGACCTCCGACGCCACCCCCGAGGACGTGCACGCGGCGGCGCTCCAGTACGTCCGCAAGGTCTCCGGGTTCCGGGCGCCGGCCGCGCACAACCGGGAGGCGTTCGACGCGGCGGTGGCCGCCGTCGCGGCGGCCACCGCCCAGTTGCTCGCCTCGATCGAGGTCCGCGGGGTCACGCCCCGTTCGTCGACCCCGGCCGGATGACCATCAGCACCAGGACCACCGCCCAGAGCAGGTTGAACACGCCCGCCGTCATCGGCAGCGTCCGCAACCTGCCGGTGGCGCGGGCCGTTTCGGCGTCCCGGTCCTCGGTCGCGTCCAGCGCGTCCACGGTCGCCTGCTGACCGGGCAGCACCACCAGCAGCAGCACGCCCGCCGCGACGGCCGTCAGCACGATCGACGTGATCAGCCAGGCGTTGCCCAGCACCCCCATCACCTGCGCGGTGCCGATGCCCAGCACCGGGATGCCGAGCCCGATCAGCGCGTACACGTTGCTGATCCGGTGCAGCAGCCGCACCGAGACCTGCGCGCCCGGCTGCTCCGGGCCCGCCGCGAGCGCGGCCCTCGCCTTCCGCGGGAACATGCTCACCGCCACCGCCACCGGACCGATGCACAGCGCCACGACCAGCAGGTGCAGACTCAGCAGGAACTTGGCCATCGCGGGCGCAACCCTTCAACCACGACACGGGGGACGGAATTCCGGTCACGCTAGCAGCGCTTATCCGCCCGCCCGACGGCGGAAAGCCCGCCGGACGGACGGCCCCACCACGGCGCGTCGGCGCGACGGCGGCGGACTGTTACAGAGCCGGGCGGTGGCCGTTACGCGGTCGGCGGCCGGCCGAGGGGCGGGCTTCCTAGCGTGAGCGTCGTCGACCCGCGGCCGTCCGGCGGCGGGGGACGCGCAAGGGGAGGTTCCCGCATGTCAGGTACCACGTCCATCCGCAGCGCGGTGCGGTTCGCGCTGGCTCCGGCCGTCGCCGTCGGTGTGCTCGCGCTGCCGGGCGCCGTCGCGTTCGCCGACTCCGCCAGCCCGGTGCCCGCCGCCCCGGCTCCCGCCGTCTCGGCCGCGCCGTCCGCCCGGCCGGACGCCGCCGCCACCCCCGTGCCGAGCCCGGCGCCCACCCGGGCCGCGGCCGCGCCCGCCGACGGGGGGAGCCGCGTCCTGCCCAAGGGCGGGGCGCAGACCGGTGAAGGGGCGGGCGGCGGCGGTTCGGCGACCGGGCTCGTGCTCGGGGCCGGGCTGGCGGCGGCCGGTGCGGCGGGGATCGGCCTGCTCGTCGTCCGGCGTCGTGCCGGCGCCCGGGTCTGACGAGGACCGCCGGGGCCGGCGCCACTGGTGGGTGCCGGCCCTGGCGGTCGGGCTGCTGATCGGCGGCGGGGCGACGCTGGTGGCCGCCCGCGGGGCCGACCCCGCGCCGGTGCGGATCGCCGTGGGCGGTCCGGCCGGGACGGCCGCCGTCGCCGCGCCGCCGTCCGGGGCGGCCACGGCCTCCGCGCCGGTCCGGGCCGCGTTCTCGCCGCCGGTGCGGGTGCTGGTGCCCCGGATCGGGGTGGACGCGCCGGTGGAGGGGGTCGGACTCGATCCGGACGGCGCCGTGCAGGTGCCGCCGCTGGACCGGCCGGGGCAGGTCGGCTGGTACCGCAGCGGCCCGGTGCCCGGGCCGGACGAGCCGACCGTGCTGCTCGGGCACTACGACACCCGCAAGGGTCCGGCGGTGTTCCACGGCCTGCCGGGGCTGCGTCCGGGCGACCGGGTCGACGTCCGGCGGGCGGACGGGAGCACGCTCTCCTACCGGGTGCGCGAACTGCACCAGTACCCCAAGGACGCGTTCCCGACCGAGCTGGTCTACGGCGACGCCCCGGGCCCGCAGCTGCGGCTGGTCACCTGCGGCGGCACGCTCGGCGGCAACGGCCACTACTCCGACAACATCGTGGTCTTCGCCGACCCGCTGCCGCCGTCGCCGTGACCGTCGCCGTGGCGCCGCAGGTGACCGTGACCGTGACGGTCACGGCGGCGTCGCCGTGACCGCCCGCCGGAGCGGGCCGCCCCCCGGGCGGGGGGGCGGCCCGCTCCGGTGGTGCAGACTGGCAGCTCCCCCGCCCGACCCCCGAAAGGCGCCGTTCGACGTGAGGACCCGGACCCCCGGCACCGGCCTGTCCAGGTGCCTCCTGCTCGTCCTGCTGGCCGTCGTCGCGGCCACCGGCTGCCGGGCGCCCGGCGCGCTGGAGGACGCCGGGGCGGCCCGGCCGGTCCGGGCCCACCCGAGCCCGCAGCCGCTGTGGCCGGACGCCGCGGCCGGCCCGGCGCCCACCCGGCCCGCCGCGGTGGAGCAGCAGAAGCCCGCCCCGCTGCCCGGGCTGGCGCTCGACGCGCTCACCGGGACCGACGCCCGCACCCTGCTCGCCGCGGACCCGGCCCTCGGCCCGCCGGAGCGGACCGCCCTGGCCGCCGGATGCGCGCACTGCGCGGTCCGCCCCGCCCAGTACCGCGACCTCGACGGGGACGGCCGCCCCGAACTGCTGACCGCCGTGCTGTTCGACGCGGGCCCCGACTCCCCGCGGGCCGTGCTGCACGTCTACGCCCTGCGCGGCCGCGAGGTGCTGCCGGTGCTGGCCGTGCCGGCCGCGCCGGACTTCACCGCCGAGACGGTCGGCGCGGACCTGGTGGTGCACGAGCCCACCGGCCCGTTCGCCGAGACCAGCAGCACCTACCGCTGGAACACCGACCGGATGGTCTTCGTCGACCGGCGGATCAAGGTCCTCGGGCCGGGCGTGGACGTCTCCGGCTGCCTGCTGGCGGACGCCTGCGGGCCGCTGGTGGTGCTCGCCCCGACCCCGGCGCCGACGCCCGTCCCCTCCGCGAGCCCCGCCCCGGCCCCCGGCCGGACCGCCGTCCCCCCGCAGGACGGCCCCGCGCAGGACGGCCCGGCCCGGGCCACCCCGGTGCCGGACGGCCCAGCCCGCGACACCGCCCGACCCGCCCCGACGAGGACCCGATGACCACTCCCGTGCCCGGCGCCCCGCGCATCCTGCTGGTCGAGGACGACGAGGTGATCCGCGAGACCACCCAACTCGCCCTGGAGCGCTACGGCTTCCCGGTGGTCACCGCGGCCGACGGCCTGGAGGGCCTGGAGCGCTTCCGGGCCGACCCGCCGGACCTGCTGCTGCTCGACGTGATGCTGCCGCTGCTGGACGGGGTCGGGCTGTGCCGCCGGGTCCGCGAGGAGAGCCGGCTGCCGATCCTGATGATGTCGGCCCGCACCGAGCCGATCGACGTGATCTCCGGCCTGGAGGCGGGCGCCGACGACTACGTGGTCAAGCCGTTCGAGACCGCCGTCCTGGTCGCCCGGATCCGCAGCGTGCTGCGGCGCACCGCCTTCGACCCGGTCGCCCCCGCCGCCCCCGCCGCCTCTCCCGCCACCACCGCCGACCCGGCGCACCCGGTGCGGGTGATCGACGACCTGGAGGTGGACACCGGCGCGATGGAGGTCAAGGTGGCCGGGCGCCCGGTGCCGCTCACCCCGACCGAGCTGCGGCTGCTGCTGGAGTTCACCGCCGCGCCGGGCGTGGTGATGGAGCGCCAGACCCTGCTGGAGCGGGTCTGGGACTACTCCTGGGGCGCCGACAGCCGGGTGGTCGACGTGCACGTCCAGCGGCTCCGGGCGAAGATCGGCGCCGCCCGGATCGAGACCGTCCGGGGCTTCGGCTACAAGTTGCGGCGGACGCCGTGACGCTGCGGCGGCAGATCGCCGCCGTGATCGCGCTGGTCTCCTGCCTGGTCGCGCTCGCGGTGGGGGTCCTGGTCCACCAGGCGTCGGTGCGCCAGCACACCGACCAGGCCCGGACGTCCGCGATGGCCGCGCTCGACTCGGTGCTCACCGGCTACGACGCGACCGGCGAGCTGGTCGCGGGCTGGCACGCCGCCGCCGACGACCCGGCGCTGCCCGCGGACCTGCGCCGGCTCGCCGAGCGCGGCCGGCGGGGCTCGGTGCTCGGCCCCGGCCCGAACGGCCCGGCGCTGTGGGCCGCCGCCGGCGCCGACGGGCGGGTGCTGTCGGTGCGGATGGACTACGCCGGGGACGCCCGGGCGATCGCCGACCTGGACCGCGCCGTGGCGGTCGGCGCCGCGCTGTCCGTGCTGGTCACCGTGCTCGCCGGGGTGCTGGCCGCCGACCGGATCAGCAGCCGGCTGCGCACCGCCGCCCGCACCGCCCGCACCATCGCCGGGGGCGACCCGGACGCCCGGATCGGGCCGCTCGGCCGGCCCCGCGACGAGGTGGCCGAACTGGCCGCCGCGGTCGACTCGATGTCCGCCGCGCTGCGCGGCCGGCTGGCCGGCGAGCAGCGCTTCACCGCCGACGTGGCGCACGAGCTGCGCACCCCGCTGACCGGCCTGCTGACCGCGTCCGAGCTGCTGCCGCCGGGCCGGCCGACCGAGCTGGTCCGCGACCGGGTGCGGGCGCTGCGCGACCTGACCGAGGACCTGCTGGAGGTCTCCCGGCTGGACTCCGGGGCCGACGCCCCGGAGCTGGCCGACCTGCCGCTCGGGCCGCTGCTGACCCGGGTGGTGGCCGCCGCCGGTACCGGGGCCGAGCTGCGGATCGCCACCGACGCGGTGGTCAGCACCGATCCGCGCCGCCTCGACCGGGTCCTCGCCAACCTGCTGGCCAACGCCCACCGGCACGGCCGCGCCCCGGTCCTGGTCACCGTCGAGGGCGGTGTCGTGACCGTCCGCGACCACGGCCCCGGCTACCCGGAGGAGGTGCTGCGCGAGGGGCCCCGCCGCTTCCGCACCGGGGCCCGCGAGCGCGGCGGCGGCCACGGCCTGGGCCTCACCATCGCCCAGGGCCACGCCGAGGCGATCGGCGCCCGGCTGCGGCTGGCCAACCACCCCGACGGGGGCGCGCTGGCCCGCCTGGTGCTGCCCGGGCCGGGCCGCTGACCGGCCGCTGACCGGCCGCCCGACCGGCCGTCCGACCGGGCCGTCGGCCGGTCAGGGCAGGTCGGGGACGCGGCCGAGGATCGCGGTGGTGTCCAGGCCGGTCGGCAGGGTGCCGTAGGCGAGGCCGGAGCGCCCGCCGAGGCGGGTGGCGGTGAAGGCCTCGGCGACGGCGGGGTGGCCGTGGCGCAGCAGGAGGGACGCCTGGAGGGCGAGGGCGAGCCGTTCGACCAGGTGGCGGGTGCGGTACTCCAGGTGCTCGGGGTCGGCGAGGTCCTTGCGGAGGGCGGCGAGGGCGCCGTCGTAGTGGGCGTCGAGCCCGCTCGCGGTGTCGAGTTCGGCGAACACGGCCGCCAGGCTCTCCGGTTGGCGGGCCATCGCGCGCAGCGCGTCGAGCGCGGCGACGTTGCCGGAGCCCTCCCAGATGGAGACCAGCGGGGCCTCCCGGTAGAGCCGGGGCATGCCGGACTCCTCGACGTAGCCGTTGCCGCCCAGGCACTCGAGCGCTTCGGCGGCGTGGCCGGGGCCGCGCTTGCAGACCCAGTACTTGGCGACGGCCAGGCCGAGCCGCCGGAAGCGCGCCTCCTGCTCGTCCCCGGCCAGCGCCCGGTCGGTGGCCTCGGCCAGCCGCATGGCGATCGCCGTGGCGGCCTCGGACTCGACGACCAGGTCGGCGAGGACGTTGCGCATCAGCGGCTGGTCGACCAGGTCCTTGCCGAAGGCCCGCCGGTGGCCGGCGTGGTGCAGGGCGCGCAGGGCGCCGTGGCGCATCGCGGAGGCGGCGCCGGTGGTGCAGTCGAGGCGGGTCATGTTGACCATCTCGATGATGGTGCGCACGCCGCGGCCCTCCTCGCCGACCAGCCAGCCCACCGCGTCCTCGTACTCGATCTCCGCGGAGGCGTTGGACTTGTTGCCGAGCTTGTCCTTGAGGCGTTGCAGGCGCAGCGCGTTGCGGGTGCCGTCGGGCAGGACGCGGGGCAGCAGGAAGCAGGAGAGGCCGCCGGGGGCCTGGGCGAGGGTGAGGAAGACGTCCGACATCGGGGCGGAGGTGAACCACTTGTGGCCGGTGAGGCGGTGGGTGCCGTCGCCCGCGGGGACGGCGCGGGTGGTGTTGGTGCGGACGTCGGAGCCGCCCTGCTTCTCGGTCATCGACATGCCGGCGATCAGTCCGCGCTTGCCGTGCGGTTCGCGCAGGCCGAAGTCGTACTCCCGGGCGGTGAGCAGCGGTTCGTAGGCGGCGGCGAGTGCGGGGGTGGTGCGCAGGGCGGGGACGGCGGCGTAGGTCATCGAGACCGGGCAGGTGTGTCCGGCCTCGACCTGGCCCCAGACGTGGAACTTGGCGGCGCGGGCGGTGTGCGCGCCGGGGCGGTCGTCGCGCCAGGGGGCGGCGTGCAGGCCGTGTTCGACCGCGGTGCGCATCAACTCGTGCCAGTACGGGTGGAACTCGACCTCGTCGACGCGGTGGCCGTAGCGGTCGTGGGTGCGCAGGACGGGCGGGTTGTCGTTGGCCAGGCGGGCCCAGTCGGCGGCCTGTTCGGTGCCGGCCAGGCGGCCGAGGGCGTGCAGCTCCTCGACGGCCCAGTCGGCGCCGGCCCGGTGCAGGGCGTCCAGCAGGGTGGGGTCGGCGGCGACGTCGTGGCCGTACGGGGCGGGCACCTGGTTGGTGACCTCGTGGGTGGTTGCCATCAGTGGCCTCCGAGGGCGCGCAGGGTGAAGGTGACGATCTCGGGCAGGACGGTCCCGGGCGGGCGGCCGTCGGTGAGCGGTCCGACCAGGGCCTCGGCGACCGCGCCGACGATCGCGGCGGCGGTCAGTTCGGCGTTCTGGGCGGGGAGGCGGCCGAGCGCGGCGGCCCGGTCGATCCGGGTGGCGATCAGGTCGCGGAAGGCGCGGCGGAAGACCAGGCGTTCGGCCTCGACGTCCTGGTCGGCGGGTTCGGCGAGCAGCGCGTAGGCGAGGCGGGGGGCCTGGAGGGCGCGGGCCGCGAAGGTGGCGACCAGGGCGGCGATGCCGTCGAGCGGGTCGGCGGCGCGTTCGGCGGCCTCGGTGACGGCGGTGATCTCGCGTCCGCAGACGGTGCGGAACAGGGTGACGGCGAGGTCGGCCTTGCCGTCGAAGTGCCGGTAGACGCTGCCGGTGGCGATGCCGGCGCGTTCGGCGACGGCGGACACCGAGCAGCCGGCGTAGCCGCGTTCGGCGAGCAGGGCGGTGGCGGCCCGCAGGACGGTCTCGCGGCGGTCGTCCAGCCGGGCCTGGACGGCGGCGGTGCGTCGGTAGGCCATGGAAAGGATTGAAGCACTGATTCACTGCTTCACGGAAGGGCCCGGCCGGGGCTTCCCGGTGCTCTCGGGGGCCGTCCGGCCGCGGAACGCGCGCAGCCACCCGCGGAGGGGAGCGCGGGTGGCTGCGGAGGGGGTGCGGCTGCGGGCCTACGGGCGGGGCAGCACGCAGCCGGACCGGGTCAGGTCGAGCACGTTGCCCGGGGCGAAGCAGTTGGGGATGGTGTAGGTCTCCTGGGCGTAGCCGATGCCCTGGTGGATGGTCACGGTGCCGTTCTGGTCGACCTCGCAGGGGTTGTCCAGGGTGCAGCGCTGGCCGTCCTCGTTGATCGTGTTGTTCACGGCGACGACCTGGCCGCTGCCGGCGTCGACCACCGGCGAGCCGGAGGTGCCGCCGATGATGTTGCAGCCGGAGGTGTAGCGGACCGAGTCCTTGAAGGTCCAGCTGGACTCCTTGAGCCGGTACGCGAAGCCGTCCACGCTGCAGGAGTAGATCTTCTTCCAGTAGCCGGAGACCACCTTGATCGCGCTGCCGGCCACCGGGTGGGCGGTGGCCATGGTCAGCGGGGATATCCCGTAGGTGTTCCTGATCGTGGCGTAGCTGCTGCTCAGCCGGTAGAGGGTGACGTCGGTGTCGGTCATCGTCGAGTAGAGGACCCGGTTGGCCTTGACGGTGCCGAGGTTGCCGCCGCTGGAGCTGAGCAGGGTGAAGCTGCGGCTGGACGACTGGTTGGTGATCACCTGGCCGGCCGCGGGCATGCCGCTCTCCAGGCAGTGCCCGTTGGTGAGGATCAGCCCGGGGTCGCTGTCCACCGAGTTGGGCATCCGCACCAGCGAGCCGGAGCAGTTGCTGAGCGCGACCGTCCCGGCGAAGTTGACGGTGGCGGCGGACGCGGGGGCGGCGTTGACCAGGGCGGTGGCCCCGGCGAGCACGAGCGCGCAGAGCGCGCCGGTGAGCGGCTTCTTCATGAGGGTGCCTCTCAGGGGGTGTGGGGGTACCACTGGGGTTCCCCTAAATTGGCGCGCCCATGACACTGTGTCAAGAGTGCACCCGCCCCTGACGGGCCGTCAGTCCGCCGTCCAGTGACGGCTCCCCAGGTTGATCAGCCGCAGCTGGGTGCGCACCGTCCGCGCGATCGCCGCCCGCTCCTCCGGGCCCGCCTCGACCAGGGCCAGCGCGGTGGAGACCATCCGGTCCACGTACAGCTCCGCCAGCATCCGGCGGTCCCGCGCCGACCAGTCGGCAGTGTCCGGCTGGACGGCCAGCAGGGCCGCCAACTCCTCGGCGAACCGGTCCAGTTCGGCCGCGACGGCGTCCCGTACGGGCTTCACCCCGCCGTGCCGCTCGCGGGCCAGGAACCGGATGTACGCGGGGTGCGCCGCCACGTGCGCGGCGATCACCTCGACCGAGCGGTCGATCAGCAGCTCGGCCTCGCCGCGGCCCGCGAACACCGCCCGGATCATCCCGTGCAGGTTGGCCAGCGACTCCTCCACCAGCACCACGCCGAGCTCCGCGAGGTCCGCGAAGTGCCGGTAGAAGCCGGCCGGCGAGAGGCCGGCGGCCCGGGTCACCTCGCGCACCCCCAGGCCGCTCAGGTTCTGCTCCGCCAGCAGGCCGAGGGCGGCGTCCAGCAGGGCGCGGCGGCTGGCCTGCTTCCGAGCCTGGCGGACACCGGGGGCGGAGTGCGTCGTCACGGCGTTCAGTAAACAGTCGTTTGCCGAATTTGGCCAGCCCCCGTAGAGTACGGAACGGCAATCAGCGAACACTCGTTCACCGAAAGCGGAGGTGCCGCCATGCTGCTCGTCGCCCTGATCGCGCTGGCCCTGATCGCCTGGGCCATCACCCACCTCTCCGTCCCGGTCCTGCTGGCCGCCCTCGCCGCAGGTGCCGCGTGGGCCCTGTTCGGCAAGCACCACCGCGGCACCGGGCGGCCGACCCGCCGATGAGGGGGCGGGCCGCCGGTGAGGGGGCGGGCCGCCGGCGAGAGGCCCGGCCCGGCCCGGGGTCACACCGCCAGCGGCCTGATCGCGGTCGGGGCGTCGCCGGGCGCGGTGGCCAGCTCCTCCCACTCCACGACCTTGTCGATGTCCGCGGCGGCCATCGAGATGTTGGTGACCCGCTCCAGGACCGCCTCGACCACCACCGGGACGCGGAACTCCGCGGCCAGCTTCTTCGCCCGCTCGAACGCGGGCAGCAGTTCCTCGGGCCGGGTGACCCGGATCGCCTTGCAGCCCAGGCCCTCGACCACCCGGACGTGGTCGACGCCGTAGACGCCCAGCTCGGGGGCGTTGATGTTCTCGAACTCCAGCTTGACCTGGAAGTCGATGTCGAAGGTGCGCTGCGCCTGCCGGATCAGCCCGAGGTAGGCGTTGTTGACCAGCACGTGGACGTACGGGATGCGGTGCTGCGCGCCGACCGCCAACTCCTCGATCATGAACTGGAAGTCGTAGTCGCCGGAGAGCGCGACCACCTGCCCCTCCGGGTCGGCGGTGGCGACGCCGAGGGCGGCCGGGACGGTCCAGCCGAGCGGTCCGGCCTGGCCGCAGTTGATCCAGTGCCGGGGCCGGTAGACGTGCAGCAGCTGCGCGCCGGCGATCTGCGAGAGCCCGATGGTGGTGACGTACCGGGTCTCGGGGCCGAAGGCCCGGTTCATCTCCTCGTAGACCCGCTGCGGCTTGAGCGGCACGTCGTCGAAGTGGGTCCTGCGCTGGAGCTCGGCCCGCCGCCGCTGGGTGCTCGCGGCCCACTCCCGGCGGTCCTTCAGCTCCCCGGCGGCGGCCAGCTCGCGGGCCACCTCCAGCAGCAGCACCAGCGCGGCCCCCGCGTCGGAGGCGATGCCCAGCTCGGGCGGGAAGATCCGGCCGAGCTGGGTGGGCTCGACGTCGATGTGGACGAACTTCCGGCCCGCGGTGTAGACGTCCAGGCCGCCGGTGTGGCGGTTGGCCCAGCGGTTGCCGATGCCGAGCACGAAGTCGGAGGCGAGGAAGTTCTCGTTGCCGTAGCGGTGCGAGGTCTGCAGGCCGACCATGCCCGCGTTGAGCCCGTGGTCGTCCGGGACGACGCCCCAGCCCATCAGCGTGGGCACCACCGGGACGCCGGTCAACTCGGCGAACTCCAGCAGCAGTTCGGCCGCGTCGGCGTTGACGACGCCGCCGCCGGCCACGATCAGCGGCCGCTCGGACTCCTGGAGCAGCGCGATCGCCTTCTCGATCTGGGTCCGGTTGGCGGCGGGCTTGTAGACCGGCAGCGGCTGGTACGCCTCGGGGTCGAACTCGATCTCGGTGAGCTGGACGTCGATCGGCAGGTCGACCAGGACCGGCCCGGGCCGCCCGGAGCGCATCAGGTGGAACGCCTGCTGGAACACCCCGGGGACCTGCGCGGCCTCCAGCACGGTGGTGGCGGCCTTGGTGACCGGCTTGGCGATCGAGGCGATGTCGACGGCCTGGAAGTCCTCCTTGTGCAGCCGGGCGACCGGCGCCTGGCCGGTGATGCACAGGATCGGGATCGAGTCGGCGGTGGCCGAGTACAGGCCGGTGATCATGTCGGTGCCGGCCGGGCCGGACGTCCCGACGCAGACGCCGATGTTGCCCGCCTTCGCCCGGGTGTAGCCCTCGGCCATGTGGGAGGCGCCCTCGACGTGCCGGGCCAGGGTGTGCCGGATGCCGCCGGCCGCCTTGAGCGCGGCGTAGAAGGGGTTGATCGCGGCGCCGGGCACACCGAACGCCACCTCGACGCCTTCGAGCTTGAGGATCTCCACGGCCGCGCGGGCGGCTGTCATGCGGGGCATCGGCTACTCCTGCCGTCGACGCTTCTTCCGCGATGCGGAAGAATAGTTTTGGGATGCGAAAGCAAGCTAAGGCGGCCGCGCCGGGGTCGTCAAGGTGCGTTTCAACAAACCGTTGCAGAGTCGCGTCCCGGGGCCGCTCCCCCGCCGCCACCGGCTGTCCGTTTTTCACCAGGCCCTGTCGGCCCGGCACCTCGCCCACCTGCCCGGAACGCCCGTACGGTCGTGCTGTCGACGGAAAACGCCAAGCGGCGGGCCCACTGCGGACCCGGCGGACCCGGCGGACCCGGCGGCCTCGGCGATCCACAGCAGACCCACCAGAGGAGACACCCCCGCGATGAGCACCATCACCCTGTACGGCGCCACCGGCACCATCGGCTCCCGCGTGCTGGACGAGGCGCTGCGCCGCGGCCACACCGTGACCGCCGTGGTCCGCGACCCCGCCAAGCTGACCGCCGCCCACCCGGCGCTGACCGTGGCGGTCGGCGACGTGCTCGACCCGGCCTCGGTGGCCGAGCACGCCAAGGGTGCCGACGTGGTGGTCAGCGCGGTCGGCGGCGGCGACGGGCCGGGCCACCAGGCGCTGATCGCGCCGTCCTTCGAGTCGCTGGTGGCGGGGCTGCGCACGCTGGGCGCCGACGCGCCGCGGCTGGTCACGGTGGGCGGCGCGGGCTCGCTGCGCACCCCCGACGGCAAGCGGGTCTGGGACGCCGAGGGCCTGCCGGAGTTCCTGCTGCAGATCATGCACGCCCACGGCGACGCGCTCGACTACCTGCGCACCGTCACCGACCTGCGCTGGACCAACCTCTCCCCGGCCGGCACCATCGCCCCCGGCGAGCGCACCGGCGGCTACCGCGAGGGCCTGGAGGACCTGCTGGTCGGCGCCGACGGCGAGAGCCGGATCTCCACCGAGGACTACGCGGTGGCGCTGCTGGACGAGGTCGAGCACCCGAAGCACCTCGGCGAGCGCTTCACCGTCGCGTACTGACCGGGCGCGCCGCGCACCGCGCGCTGGGCCGGGCGCCGGATTCGGGTACGGCGCCCCGGATCGGAGTACGCCGGAGGGCCCCGGAACGCGTTCCGGGGCCCTCCGCGCTCTCCCCGGCTCAGTCGGGGATGACCAGGGCGGGGGTGTCCCGGGTGAGCACCTCGCCGCGGAAGAACGCCGGGCTGCGGCGCATCATGACGGCCATCACCACCAGCCCGAGGGCCAGCAGCCCGGCCCCGACCACGAAGACCGAGCCGACGCCGAACACCGAACTGCCGCTGCCGTACGAGGGGTCGGCCATGTCGACCAGCGACTTGGCGAAGATCGCGGCCAGGGTGAGCCCGCCGATCAGCGGGAAGACGCACTTGAGCAGCGCGTCGCGGACCGAGGCCCGCAGGTCGCGGCGGAAGTACCAGGCGCAGGCGAACGCGGTCAGCGAGTAGTAGAAGCAGATCATCAGGGTCAGCGCGGCGATGGTGTCGGCCAGCACGTGCGAGCTGACCAGGGTCATCACGGTGTAGAACACGCCGGTGCCGACGCCCGCGGTGACGATCGCCCGGCCGGGGGTCTTGTGGCGCTCGTTGACGGTGGTGAAGGAGGCGGGCAGCGCCTCGTACACGCTCATCGCCAGCACGGTGCGGCTGACCGGGATGAAGGTGGTCTGCAGGCTCGCGGAGGCGGAGGCCAGCACCGCGACGAACAGCAGCACGCCCAGGCCGGTGCCCATCACCGGGCCGGCCAGCACGGCGAGCACGTTGGAGGAGGTCTCCGGGTTGCCCAGGCCGGTGCCGGTGGTGCCGGTGCCCGCGTACATCTGCACCGCGACGGCGGTGAACAGGTAGGAGCCGACCAGCACCGCCATGGCGAGCATCGCGGCCCGGCCGGGGGTCTTCTCGCTGCCGCCGGTCTCCTCGTTGGCGCTCAGGCAGGCGTCCCAGCCCCAGTACATGAAGAGCGAGAGCGACAGGCCCGCCACGAAGGAGGTGAACGAGCCGGCCCGGAACGGGTCGAGCCAGCTCCAGGAGAAGTCCAGCGAGCCGGCCGCGCCGTGGCCGGTGGCCTTGGCGATCGCCATCACGCCGAACAGGGCGAGGACCGCCAGTTGGAGCCCGACCAGGGCGTACTGGACGCCCTTGGTGGCGGTCATGCCGCGGTAGCTGATCAGGGTGGCGACCGCGATCAGGGCCAGGCAGGTGACCACGTGGATCAGCTTGTCGTCGTTGAGCGCGGCCACCGAGTCGCTGCGGGTGATCTCGCCCAGCAGCAGGTACAGGTACTCGGTGGCGACGCCCGCCAGGTTGGACAGCACGATGATGGTGGCGATCACCAGGCCCCAGCCGCACATCCAGCCGACCTTGGGGCCGAACGCCTTGACCGTCCAGGTGAACGAGGTGCCGCTGTCCGGGATCGCCTTGTTCAGCTCCCGGTAGGCGAAGGCCACCAGCATCATCGGCAGGAAGCCGGCCAGGAAGAGGGCCGGCATCTGGAGGCCGACGGCGGCCACGGTGGTGCCCAGGGTGGTGGTCAGGCAGTACACCGGGGCCACGGTGGACACGCCGATCACCGCGTTGCCGAGCAGGCCCACCGAGTTGCTGTCGAGGCCCTTGGAGCGGACGCCCCCGGGGGCACTGGCGGCGGCGTCGGCGCCAGGGCTCGGGCGGTTGTGGAGCTGAACCATGCCGGAACCGTAACCCCCACTGTTTCCGCAGTAGGCCGAGGCGGAAGCCGGGAGATCGCCTTGGTTTCATCGCGATGATAGGGTTTGTTTCCGTTGATTACATGATCTTCGAGTGCTTATCGCCTTCGTTTCGGCCTTCCGAGCCCGTGCTCGACCGGGGACGAAAACCGCACCCCACCCCGTTTCCGCCTTTTCGGTCATGAGTATGAGAAACGCCACATACCCGTGCGAAGCGGAACCGACCGTTCGGGCACCTCTGGTTTCCGCCGCCCGCGGGCCCCTATCGTTCCCCCGTCACTCCAGGGAGGGGACCGGCATGACCGGCACGCTGACGTCCGACACCGAGATCCGCACCGTCCGGGCCGGCCGCCCCGGCCCCGGGCCCGTCCGCTGCTCCGTCGGCGACCTGCTGCTCGCCGACCTGCCCGTCTCCGTGGTCTTCTTCCACGACCGGCCGCTCGACCCCGACGCCCTCGCCGACGGCCTCGCCCGCGCCCTCGGCCACCTCCCCGAGTTCGCCGGCCGGCTGCGCACCGACGACGGCGGCGGCCTCTGGATCGACCCCGACGACTCCGGCGTCCCCTTCACCGTCGCCGACGCCCCCTACACCCTCACCGAGGCCCTCGACCGGATGGTCCTGCCCGCCAACGGCCTGGTCGACCACGTCCGGGCCGGCCAGGCCCGCCGCGAACCGCTGCCGCTGCTCACCGTCCGCCTCAACCGGCTCGCCGACGGCGCCGCCGCGCTCGGCGTCTCCTGGCACCACGCCGTCGGCGACATGCAGACCTTCGCCCTGCTGATGCGCACCTGGTCCGCGTGCACCGAGGGCACCGCCCTCCCCGAGGTCCTCCGCGCGCCCGACCGGGACCTCCAGCTCGACGCCCACCTCCCCGCCGAGGACTGCGGCACCCCCGCCCTGCGGCTGCCCGACCCCGCCGAGGCCGCCGAACTGCGCCGCGCCATCGCCGGCGCCCCGCTCGCCAACCGCACCGTGCAGGTCTGGTTCTCCCCCGCCGAGACCAACCGCCTGCGCACCGCGTACAGCACCGAGGCCGGCCGCCGCCTCTCCGCCAACGACGCGCTCTGCGCCCACCTGCTGCACGTCCTGCGCGAACTCGACGGCGCGGGCGACGAGGAGCAGACACTCACCATGCCGGTCAACCTCCGCCGCGTCCTCGGCCTGCCCGACGGCACCCTCGGCAACCTGCTCGGCGAGATCCGGCTGCCCTACCGCCCCGGCACCGCACCCGCCCGGTACGCCGCCGAACTGCGCACCGCAGTCGAGGAGTTCACCGAGAAGCACCTCAGCGTCCGGAGCAACCTGCGCTTCCTCGACACGATCGGCCGCGACCGCGTCACCGACTGCGTCCCGGCCGGCTTCGACCCCGCCCGCCGCACCCTCACCATCTCCAGCTGGTGCCGCCTCGGCCTCCAGGACCTCCCCCTGGCCGGCCACCGCCCGATCGCCTTCAGCCCCGCCGCGACCCTCCAACTCCCCTGGACCTCATGGCTCGTCGAGGGCCCGCGCGGCGAAGGCCACCTCTACACCCTGGTCCTCCCCACCCGCACCGCCGCCAGGCTCCGCACCGCCACCCCCCTCCTCCACCCGCACCGCCACCCCGACGACCCCGCCCCGGCCGTCGCCCCGCGCCGACTCCTCTGAACCGCGCCCGCCGCCCTCCGTCCTCCGCCCTCCGCCCGGTGGACGGCCCGGCCCGAAACTCGCTGGCCGGAAGGCTCGTGACACCGGTAGCGTCCGGTCTCCCCCGAGCCGCACCGGCGGCCCGGCCGAGTGCGGAGAGCAGCCCCATGACCAGCGAGCGTCCGACGACGACCCTGTGGCGACCCACCGGCCCCAGGGAACTGGAACTGGTCCGCGAACTGAGCTGGCGCGCCTGGCCGCCCCGCCTGCCCGAGCAGCCGATCTTCTACCCGGTCCTCAACGAGGACTACGCGATCCGGATCGCGCGGGACTGGAACGTCAAGCACGACGGCGCCGGATTCGTGACCCGCTTCGAGGTCGAGTCGGAGTTCCTGCGCCGGTACCCCGTCCGGCAGGCGGGCGGCGAGACCATCCTCGAACTGTGGGTCCCCGCCGAGGAACTGGACGAGTTCAACACCCACCTCGTCGGCGACATCCAGGTGGTGCACGAGTTCCGGTAGCCGCCGAGGCGCCACCGGGCGCCACCAGGCGCCGCCCACGCCGAAGGCCCCGCCACCCGGTTCGGTGGCGGGGCCTTCGACCTGCATCTCCAGAGTGGGCGCAGACGGTTTCGAACCGCCGACATCCGCCTTGTAAGGGCGGCGCTCTACCGCTGAGCTATGCGCCCTCGCCGAAGTGGACCGGCGCGGCCGGTCACACGACGAGTGGACAGACTACCCGGTCCGGGGGGTGCTCCGCCGCCCCCTGTCCGGCGGGGGAGACGGACGGGGGGTGCCGGACGGGGCGGGTGATCGGCAAGAATGGCGGGGAAGCGGCGGGACGGATACGGAGCAGGGAGCACGTGGTGAGGGTGGCCGGCGGCGGTGGCGGGGGTCGGGGCGGCTGGTGGGGCGGTGGCCGGCGGGACGGCGTGCGTGCGGACGCCCGGGCGGCGCGGGAGGCCGCCCAGGAGTCGTTCTACGAGCTGGACTCGGCCCAGCGGGACGCGCTGCTCGCGGTGGAGACCGTGAAGTCCGCGGGCGAGCCCGCCACCGCGCGTCGGGTGGAGCAGGACTTCGCCGACCTGACCGCCCGGATCGACCAGGTCACCGTCGCCTACCTGAGCGCGCTGGACGCGGTCGACCTGGAGTCCCCCGAGACCGACCCGGGCGCGGCCTCCCGGGCCAAGCAGCAGCTGGAGCAGGCCAAGCGCGAGCTGGACGCCAAGCGGACCGAGCTGGGCACCTTCGTCAGCCGCCTGCAGCCGGTCCTCGACCACGCCGAGGCCCAGCTGATCCGGGTCACGCCCGCGGTCGAGCGGGCCAAGCAGGCGCTGCTCGCCGCGACCACCGCCCTGGAGCAGGTCCGCGGCGCGGGCCTGCGCGCGGACGACCTGGCGGCCCGGCTGGCCGAGCTGGCGCCCGAGCTGACCCGGCTCAACCAGGGCGTCTCGCAGCACGGCGTGCCTGCCACCCTGCAGCGGGCCGAGGACGTGGCCCGGCGGGCCGAGGCCGTCCGGACCGAGGCCGCGCACCTGCCGGAGCGGGCCGCCGAGATCGACCGCCGGGTGGCCTCGCTGCGGACCCGGATCGACGCGCTGGAGAACCGGGCCCACACCGTCGACCCGGCGCTCAGCGAGCTGCGCCGCCGGTTCTCGACGGCCTGCTGGCAGGACCTCCAGCAGGTGCCCGCGCAGACCGCCGACGCCGTCCGCACCGCCCGCGCCAGGCTGACCGAGGCGGGCCGGGCCCGTGACGAGCAGCGCTGGGCGGACGCGACGGCCGCGATCGGCACCGTGCGCGCCCTGCTCGACACCGCCGGGGGCGCGGTCGACGCGGTCAACGACCGGTTGCAGCAGCTCAACGAAGTCCAGCACGACCCGCACCGCGAGATCGAGCGGGCCCGGTTCGCGCTGCGCGACGCCCAGCGCCTCGCGATGGCCGGCCGCCAGGCCCCGGACCCGCGCCACGCGGGCCCGCTGGACGCCGCGGTGGGCCGCCTCGACCGGGCCGTCGCCACCCTGGAGGAGGCCGGCCGGCACCCCGACTACTGGCTTTTCCTGACCGAGCTGGCCGCCGTCCGGGAGACCGCGGCCGAGGTGGTCTCGATGATCCGCGGGCACTGAACCCCGGTCGGACTCCCGGCCGCTGGGTACCCTGCTCGGTATGCCTCGCTACGACTTCCGCTGCCGCTCCTGCGGCGCCACTTTCGAGCTCAACCGTCCGATGGCCCGGGCGAACGACCCGGCCACCTGCCCGGAGGGCCACCCCGACACCGTCAAGCTGCTCTCCACCGTCGCCGTGACCGGTGCGGCGGCCTCCGCCCCGGCCCCCGCTGGCGGCGGCGGCGGGTGCTGTGGCGGGGGCTGCTGCGGGTAGCGCGCACGGGGTGCGTACAGCGCGGGGCGCGGGGTCCCTCAGCCGAGGTGCTTGAGCATCTGCCGGAGGATCTCCTCCCCCGCGCCCACCCCGATCTCGGTGAGGGCGGTGACGCCCTCCGCCGTCCACGCGGTCTCGGCGAGTTCGCCGTGGCCGGGGCGCCAGGCGAGGTCCGCGGCGAGCAGGAGTTCGGCGTCGAGCAGGGAGTCGCCGGCCGCCAGGACGGTCTCGGCCCCGGTGCGGCGGCGCACCTCGGCGAGGGCCGCGCTCTTGGAGAGCGGGGCGGGGACGGCGTAGACCTTGCGGCCCTGGAGGGAGACCTTCCAGCCGCGTTCGGCGCACCAGGCGCTGAGTTCGGCGATCCAGCCGGGCGGGAGCTCGGCCCGTTCGACGACCAGGTAGGCGAAGAGCTCGTCGGCGACCCGCCGCTTGTGGGTCCACTCCGGGTCGGCGGCGATGGCGAGGTGTTCGACGACCTGGGCCAGCGGCGCGCTCTCGGCGTCGAGGCGGGCGCGGATCGCGCGCTGCCAGTCCTGGTCGGGGACGCCGTCGACGAGCAGGTGGCCGCCGTTGGCGCAGACCGCGTACGGCGGGGTCCAGTCGGCGGTGGGGCCGGGGAGGTTGATCCGCTCGTACTGGGTGCGGGTGCGGGTGGTGATGGGGACGACCGGGGCGAGGACCGCGATCTCGGCGAGCAGCGCGGCGGCCTGTTCGGTCATGAAGGAGAGCGCCTTGCCGTCGTGCACTTCCACCGACAGCAGCCGTGGGGCGAGCCGGTCGGGCACGTCCAGGGCGAGGGCGCGGTTGGAGTAGACGAGGGTGCGGTCGAGGTCGCTGGCGACCAGGAACTGCGGCACGGGCGGGGTCTCCTTCGTTCGGGGGCGGGGTCAGGTCTGGACGGCGGTGCCGTCCGCGCCGGTGGCGCCGCGGGTGTAGCGCGGGTGGATGAGGCCGACGCAGGTGTACGGCAGGTCGTCGGTCTCCTCGACGGGGACGCCGCGCTGGGCGGCGAGCAGGCGGACGTGGTCGAGGTCGGCCCCGGCGCCGCGGCGGGCCAGGATGCGCCAGGGGACGCGGCGCAGCAGCACCCGGGTGGTCTCGCCGACGCCCGGCTTGACCAGGTTGACGCTGTCGATGCCGTACTCGGCGCTGATCCGCTCGACGGCGGCCCAGCCCTCCCAGGTGGGGGTGCGGTCGGCGGCGGCGAGCCGGGCGGCCTCGGCGGCGACGGCGTCGGCGACGGCCGGGAAGGCGGCGGCGACGGTGTCGACGAACTGGCGGGAGACGTCGCCCCCGGCCAGCTCGCGGTAGAACTTGGCGCCGTGGAACTCGTCCGGCCCGATCAGGTCGGCGCGCAGCACGGTGCGGGAGACCAGGCCGGAGACGGTGGAGTTGAGGCAGGCGGAGGGGATCAGGAAGTCGTCCCGGGTGCCGTAGGTGCGCACGCAGCCGCCGGGGTCGGCGAGGACGGCGAGCTCGGGGTCGAAGCCGGTGCCGGCCAGGGCCTCTTCGAGCTCGCGGGTGATGGCGCCCTTGCCCGTCCAGCCGTCGACGAAGACCACGTCGGCGGGGCGGTGGTGGGCGGCGAGGTGGCGCAGGGCGACCTGGTCGATGCCGCGGCCGCGGACGATGGAGACGGTGTAGTGCGGCACGTCGAGGCCGTGCGCGTGGGCCAGCCAGCGGCGGATCAGGACGCCGACGGGGGTGCCGGCCCGGGCGAGCGAGGCGAGCACCAGGTGCGGGCCGCGCTCGCGCAGCAGCGTCTCGGCGACGGCACCGACGGCGGTGGCCAGCCGGGTGGTGGAGGCGGCCAGCGCGGTGTGGAAGAGCTGCTGGTACTCGGGGCTGGGCTGGTACTCGACGGGCAGCGACTCGGCGTAGTGGGCGCCGCCGGACTGCACGGCCTCCTCGCGCTCCTCGGTGGGCGCTTCGAGGTGGACGTCGGAGAGGTCCTTGAGCAGCCAGGTGACGTCGGCGGCCGGGTAGCTGGAGAAGTCCGGGCCGTGCAGCGGGCGGGCGGTGGGCGGGGACGGGACGGTGTGTGCGGTCATGCTGTGCCTTCGACGAGTAAGGGACATGCTCGGGCAGCGGGGCGTCAGGCGGGTGTCGCGGGGCGGTACGACGGGAGAACGGCGAGCACCACCCGGTCGGTGGCGGTGCGCAGGGCGGGCAGCAGGGCGGCCGGGCCGTGGTGCAGGGCGGGGGTGTCGGCGGGGTCGTCGACGACCAGGACGACGGTGTCGAAGCGGCGGGCGGGGTCGGCGCCGGGGGCGACGTTGTAGGCGTAGCGCTCGGTGGAGCGGTCGGCCGGGTCGTCGTGCGCGGCGAAGGCGAGGCGGGTGCGGATGGCGTAGCCGGGGTCGTCGAGGGCGAACACCGGGGAGCGGGTGGTGGTGGAGAACCGCACCTCGGCGTCGGGCCGGGCCTGCTGGAGGGCCCCGGCGAGCCGCAGCGGGGCGTACATCAGCTCCTCGCAGCCGAGCACCAGGACCCGGCCGAGGCGGGGGCCGACGGCCTCGGCGAGGGCGGTGCCGAGGGCGGGCAGGGCGGCGTCGAGGCGGCGGCGGTGGGCGGGGGTGAAGCCGTGCCGGCCGCCGTCGGGCAGGTCGGCGGGCCAGGGCAGGTCGGCCCTGGTCAGTTCGCCGAGCGGGCCGGTGGGCGGCGGGGGCGCGGGGGCGGCGGCGATCAGCTCGCGGGCCCGGTCCAGCACGTCCGCGGGCAGGTCGACGCCGCCGGCGGCGGTGGCGACCAGGTCGAGGCGGGCGCCGAGCTCGGCCGCGGCGGCGTGCAGCCGGGCCCGGTCGGCGGGGGTGCGCAGGTCGACCAGGGCGACGGCGACGTACCGCTCGCGCGGGTGGGCGGCGTGCAGGGCGCGGATGGTGTTGATGACGGTGGTGCCGGTGGAGAACTCGTCGTCGACCAGCACCAGCGGGCCGTCGCCGGCCAGCAGCCCCGGGTCCTCGGGGAGCAGCAGGTGGCTGGTGGCGTGCGAGTGCTCCTCCTCGAAGCCGCCGAGCGGGGCGACGCCGGGGACGGGCCGCCGGGTGGAGTGCAGGTAGGGGGCGTCGAGCCCGTCGGCGACGCTGTGGCCGAGGGCGGTGGCGGTCTCGGCGTAGCCGAGCACGACGGCGCGCGCGGCGTCCGCCGGGCCGAGCAGGTCGGCGACCCGGCGGCCGAGGTCGAGCCCGGCGCCGTGCACCGCCGCGGGCCGCTGCGGGACGTGCTTGCCCAGCACCTGGGAGACCAGCAGGTGGGCCCGCCGGGGGTTGACCCGCAGGGCGAGGCCGATCAGCCCGGTCAGCTCGGGCCCGCCGGTGAGGCGCAGGCCGAGCCGGTCGGTGACCCACTGGCCGGGCCAGGGGTCGGCCCCGACCGGCCCGGGGGCGGTGGTGTCGGTGTCGGTGGTCATCGGGGCTCCTCTCGACGGGCAGGCAGGTACGGACGGCGCGGGTGGTTCAAGCGGTACGGGTGGTGTGGACGGTACGGCTGGTGCGGCTCGGTACAGCTGGTGCCAGTGGGACGGACGCGGGCGCACGGCTGTGCGGTTCGGGTTCGAGCCTACGGGGCGCGCCACCGCCCCCGGATCATCCGACCGGCCAGCGTCCGCGCACCGACCGGCCACTCCCGGCGCGCCGAACGGCCGACCCGGCCATCGACCGATCGGCTGACGCACCGTCAAAGGGCCTGCCCGTCAAGGGCCCCACCCGCCGAGGACCCGCCCGCCGAGGACCCCGCCGGTCAGCACACGCAGGCCGACAGCAGCTCCGCGAAGGTGACCTCGGGCCGGGCCACGCCGAACACCTCGGCCCGCAGCAGCACCCGCTCCGCCCAGGCCCGGTGCGGCTTGGCCTCGTTCATCTTGTTGGTGTACGCGGAGCGGCTGACCCCGCCGCCGCCGCGGTGCTGCTGCAGGATGTCCCGGGCGTCGCACAGCTCCTCGTGGGTGACCACGGACAGCGCGTGCACGGCGGCGACGTGGCTGGGGTGGATGCAGGTCTTGCCGAGCAGGCCGTTGGCCCGGTCGAGTTCGATCTCCCGGATCAGCCCGTCCAGGTCGTGTTCGATCAGCCGCTGGCGGACCCGGTCGGCGGGCGGGGTGGCCTCGGTGAACGGGGTGCGGCGCAGCTGCGGCTTGAACATCCGCTCGTGCAGCGGGAAGTACTCCCAGACCGGCCCGGTGACGGTGTACCCGGTGCCGTCGGCCCGGCCGAGCACGTTGACCACGTCGCCGATCACGCCGGCCACCAGGGCCACGTCGTAGGCGGTCAGGTCGGGCGAGCGGCGCAGCCCGTACGCGGAGCACAGGTCGGTGACGCCGAGCCGGACGGCGAGGACCCGCGGGCGGTGCTTGTCGAGCAGCCGGGCGATGCCGTGCAGCTGGTCGCGGCGGCTCTCCAGGTGGGCGAGTTCGGGCGATTCGAGCACCGGCATGACGAACAGCCGCTGCCCGGTGCGCTCCTCGGCGTCGGTCAGCGCCTCCAGGAAGGGCAGGCCGCTGTCCTCGGTGAACTTGGGCACCACGAAGCCGCTGAGCAGGCGCAGCGCGGGGCCGAGGCGGCCGGCCAGGTCGGTGATCTGCTCGGCGGCCCGGACCCGGACGAACAGCAGCGGCAGTTCGGCGTCGGCGCCCTGCCCGGCCAGTTCGGTGAGCTGGGCGACCAGGTTCTGCTCGGCGTCGTCGACCTCGTGGTCGGCGATCGCGTCCTCCAGGCAGAGCACCATCGAGACCACCCCGCGGGCGGCCTGCTTCCGGATGTCGCGGGCCAGGGTGGGCCGGGTGGCGGGGCTGTAGAGCGTGGCACCGAGCGCGGTGGCGAGGACGGACGCCTCGCTGTCGCGGTCGAAAGCGGCGGGCTGCTCGTGAAAGAGCCGGGTGCGGACGTCGTCCGCGAGATGCCCGAAGTGGCGCAAAGTGCTCTCCCGCTGTGGTCTGGTGGGGCCCGCCGACGGCGGGAACGGCTGACGCCTCTCCCTCCATGGGACGGTCGGCGCGGCCGGAAAGTTCGCCGGAACGCCGACACCGTCGCGGGGTGCGGAGCGCCGGAGCCGTTGGCGGTTCATCGTACGGGCGGATGACCTCCGAGAAAGAGTTCGAAACATCGAATTCTCGCAAGTTTGTCTGCGCTGTCATCAGCCCAGGCGCCGCCCCGCCCCCGGAACGCCCCCGGAGCGCCCGGAAGGGGCCCGCCGCCGGGGCTCGCCGATGCCGCGCCCCGCGTTGTCCCGGGCCCCCGGCAGACGGCAGGATGGTGCGCTATGACGCACGTGATGGCGAAGGGCGCAAACATCCCGCTGACGGCCGACGCCGTCCGTGCCGTCCTGCGGTGGACGGACACCCCGGGCATCCCGGACGTGGACGCCTCGGCGCTGCTGGTGACCGACCGGGGCAAGGTCCGCGACGACACCGACTTCGTGTTCTACAACCAGCCGCGGCACCCGTCGGGCCTGGTCCGGCACCTGCCCAAGCAGGCCGCGGACGGGACGGTGCGGGACGCGCTGGAGATCGACCTGGCCCAGCTGCCGCCCGAGATCGACCGGGTGGTGCTGGCCGGTTCGGCGGAGGGCGGCGCCTTCCCCGCGGTGCCCGGGCTGCGGGTGCTGCTGTTCGACGCGGCGGCGCCCGAGGGGGCGCCCGCGCTGGCCGAGTTCGCGATCGACGAGCACGAGCAGGTGACCGCGCTGGTCGCCGCCGAGCTGTACCGCCGGGCCGGCGGCTGGAAGTTCCGCGCCGTCGGCCAGGGCTACCTGGACGGACTGGTCGCGCTGGCCACCGACTTCGGCATCGCCGTCGAGGACGAGGACGCCGCCCCGGGCGGCTCCGCGGTCGACCTGACCGACCACAGCGGCGACGTCCGCGTCCCCGGCCCGGCCGCCGAGCCGCGGCCCGCGCCGCTGCCGGTCGACGAGGACGACTGGACGATCGCCCCGGCGACGCCCGCCGCGGGCTCCCGGCCGGCCTCGGACCCGGCTCCGGAGCCGGCCCCGGCCGCGCCGGTCACCGCCCCGCCGCCGCCCGCGCTGCCGCCGACCGTCCACCACGTCCAGCAGCAGCCGCAGCCCGCCGGGTACGGCTACCCCCCGCCGCAGCCGGGCTACGGCTACCCGCAACCCCAGCCCCCGCAGCCCCAGGCCCAGCCCGGCGGCTACGGCTACCCGCAGCCGGCCGCCGCCCAGGGGTACGGCTACCCCCCGCCGCAGCCCCAGCCCCAGCCGCAGGGCTACGGCTACCCCCAGCAGCAACCCCAGCCGCCCCAGCACCAGCCCCAACAGCCGCAGCAGCCCCAGGCCCAGCCCCCGCAGCAGCAGTCGGGCGCCCCGTTCGCCCTGCCGCCGCAGGGCCCGCAGTTCCAGCCGCGCTGAGCGCCCCGCGCCGGGCCGGCCGCCGGGCCGACCGCCGCACCCCGGCGGCACCCGCTCCAGGGCCGCCCCGGCGCGGCCGGGGGGCGGCCCTCGTGACCCCGGCGCGGCCCTCGCGCCGTCTCCCCGGCGCGGCCGTCAGTTCCCGGGCTCGGACGGCGTCTTGTAGCCGCGCTCCCACTGCATGCCGAAGCCGTACAGCCGGTCCAGGTCGGACTGGAACCCGTGCACGTACCGCACCTCGCGCCGGATCGTCAGCTCGCCGTCCCCGTCGTTCTCGATCAGCACCACCGCGCACGAACGGGCCGCCGGGGCGCGCTCGTCGAGCTGGATCTCGATCCGCGGGCCGCTCTGCGGGACGATGGTGAGCACGGCCTGGGTGCGGTCGAAGGCCGGGGTGTCGTCGTAGATGTAGACGAAGATCAGCAGCCGCTTGAACTGGTCCTTCTTCTCCAGGTTGATGTGCATGGTCTCGCCGGAGGGCGCGCCCGACACGTCGTCGCCGGAGAGCTTGATGTACGGCGGCCGGTTCAGGTCGCCGAACAGCCGGCCGAGCGGCTGCACCACGCCCCGGGTGCCGTCGGCGAGTTCGTACATGCAGGCCAGGTCGAGGTCGACGCTGACCGGCGCGACCCCGGCGGTGGCGGGTGCCAGCGGGCGCAGGATGCGCGGGTCGAAGAAGCGGCGCAGGGCGCCGCTCCCGCCCTGGCCCTCGGCGCTGCGGGTCGACCAGTGCAGGTTGATGTACAGGTAGCCGGTGGTGGCCGCGGTGCCGGTGATGGCGTGGTGCGGCCGGGACTTGGTCAGTGTGACCTTGAACTGCCCTCCGGTGTCGAAGTTGTTGCTGCGGTCCCCTTTCAGGAACTCCCACACCGAGACCATCGTGTCCTCCCCCAGCACCGGTACCTTCCTCGCCCTCTCCATACCCACCCGGAGGGCCCTGAGTCAACGTCAACGCCCCGGCGAGCCCTGCTGGCAGAGGGTTCGTCACTCCCGTACGATGCCCGCTCCCCGGACGCGATATCGTCTCTCCGCACAGGTGTACCGTGCGTCACCTCTCTTCCCCCTGCCCTGCGGAAAGCCGAGGCCCTCCCCGCGATGAACCTCTCCTCCATACAGCTGGTCTGGGCCGTGGTAGGCGGTGCAGCCCTGCTGTTCACCGCCATCCTGGTGGCCTTCCTGCGCTTCAAGAACAACAAGCCCGACGAGTCCTCCGGCGACTCGTGGGAGCGGAGCGAGGAGCGCCGGCGCCGCAAGGAGGCCATCTACGGCGGCGCCTCCTACGTGCTGCTGTTCTGCTGCGCCGGTGTGGCCGCCGCGCTGTCGTTCCACGGTCTGGTCGGTTTCGGCCAGCAGAACCTGAACCTGTCCGGCGGCTGGGAGTACCTGGTCCCGTTCGGTCTGGACGGCGCGGCCATGTTCTGCTCGGTGCTCGCCGTCCGCGAGGCCAGCCACGGCGACGCCGCGCTCGGCTCCCGGATGCTGGTGTGGCTGTTCGCCATCGCCTCCGCCTGGTTCAACTGGGTGCACGCCCCGCGCGGCGGCGCGCACGACGGCGCCCCGCAGTTCTTCGCCGGCATGTCGATCTCGGCGGCCGTGCTGTTCGACCGGGCGCTCAAGCAGACCCGCCGGGCCGCGCTGCGCGAGCAGGGCCTGGTGCCCCGCCCGCTGCCGCAGATCCGGGTGGTCCGCTGGCTGCGCGCCCCGCGCGAGACCTACGCGGCCTGGTCGCTGATGCTGCTGGAGAACGTCCGCAGCCTGGACGAGGCCGTCGAGGAGGTGCGCGAGGAGCGCCAGGCCAAGATGGACGCCAAGCTCCGCGCCCGCAGCGCCGACCGCCGCGAGCGGGCCGAGCTGAAGGCGATCGCCCGCCAGGGCGGCGTGCTGGCCCGGGCCCGGCACGCCCGCCAGGTCCCGGCCCTGGCCGCGGCCGGTGGCGACACCCCGTCCGCAACGGAGCCTGCCCTAGCCGCCGAGGAGACCACCCTCGACCGGGTCAGCGCCTCCGCCCTGGAGCCCGCCGCCCTGAACGCCGGTCGCCGCCCCCGCGCGGCCGTCGAGTCCACCGGCAGCAGCTCGTCGTCGTCCCCCTACGCGTCGAGCAGCAGCAGCTCCTCCTCGTACGCGTCGAGCATCGACCTGACGATGGACGAGGACACCCTGTCGATGCCGAAGCTGGACTCGCTGGAGCGCAAGCTCCGGGCGATCGAGCAGCAGCTCGGCTGAGCAACCGCGCCGCACGCGCCGCACGCGCCGCACGTACGAAGAGCCGCGCCCACCGGGATCGTTACCCCGGTGGGCGCGGCTCTCGTCGTCGGCGGACCGACGGTCGTCGGCGGGAGGTCGCTAGCCCTCCGCGCCCGTTCCCGCTCCCGCGTCCTCCAGCGCCTGCTGGCGCTTGTTGCGGACCATCGAGGAGGCCAGCGCCGCGCCGATGAAGGCGACGCCGATCAGGCCGGTGACGATCTCCGGGATGTGGTACTTGATCGAGGCGAGCAGGATCAGCGACAGCGCGCCGATCGCGTAGTGCGCGCCGTGCTCCAGGTACACGTAGTCGTCCAGGGTGCCCTTGCGGACCAGGAAGACGGTCAGCGACCGGATGTACATGGCGCCGATGCCCAGGCCCAGGGTGATCTGGAAGATGTCCTGGGAGATGGCGAACGCGCCGACCACGCCGTCGAAGGAGAACGACGCGTCGAGGACCTCCAGGTAGATGAAGAGGAAGAACGCGGCCTTGCCGCCGACCTTGACGATCGACTTGCCGCTGCGCTCGGCCTGCTCCTCGGCCTCCTGCTGCTCCTCCAGGCCGGATTCGAAGACCTCGGAGAGGCCGTTGACGGCGAGGTAGGTGGCGAGGCCGCAGAGACCGGCCAGCAGCACCGTCTCGGCGCGGTCACCGGCGAAGAAGCGGGAGGACAGGGCGAGCACCACCAGGGCGACGACCGAGGAGAGCGCGTCCAGCCGGCCGATCTTCTCCAGCGGCTTCTCCAGCCAGCGCAGCCAGTTGAAGTCCTTCTCCTCGAAGACGAAGTCGAGGAAGATCATCAGCAGGAAGACGCCGCCGAAGGCCGCGATGGCCGGGTTGGCCAGGTCGAGGTACTCGGCGTAGGTGTGGCCGTCGTGGGTCTTGCCGGAGTCGAGCGCCAGCTCGATGACGGTGCCGGGGCTGAGGTGCGCGGTGAGGCCGACGACCAGCAGCGGGAAGACCAGCCGCATGCCGAAGACCGCGATCAGCACGCCGACCGTCAGGAACAGCTTCTGCCAGAAGGCGTTCATCCGCTTCAGGACGGTGGCGTTGACGACGGCGTTGTCGAAGGACAGGGAGATCTCGAGGATCGAGAGGATCAGGACGACGCCGAATCCTTCGGCCCCCCAGATCAGGCCGGCGGCGATCAGGCCGGCGATCGTGATGGCGAAGGACCATCCGAACGTACGGAGGAACACGGGGTCGGTTACCTTTCTGGCTGCCGGAATTGACCGATTCCGGACTGAACTGCTGCGGTGGGCCGGATTACTGGACGTTGACGCCGAAGTCGAGCGCGATGCCGCGCAGACCCGAGGCGTAGCCCTGGCCGACGGCCCGGAACTTCCACTCGCCCTGGTAGCGGTAGAGCTCGCCGAAGATCATCGCGGTCTCGCTGGACGCGTCCTCGGAGAGGTCGTAGCGGGCGATCTCGGCGCCGTCCGCCAGGTTGACCACCCGGATGTAGGCGTTGGAGACCTGGCCGAAGCTCTGGAGCCGGGCGTCGGCGTCGTAGATGGAGACGGCGAACACGACCTTGTCGATCTGCACGGGCACCAGGTCGAGGTGCACCTGCACCACCTCGTCGTCGCCGTCGCCGTCACCGGTGAGGTTGTCGCCCTGGTGCTCGACCGAGCCCTCGGGGCTGCGCAGGTTGTTGTAGAACACGAAGTACTCGTCGCCGAGGACGCGGCCGTTGGAGCACAGCAGCGCGCTGGCGTCCAGGTCGAAGGGCGCGCCGGTGGTGGACCGGGCGTCCCAGCCGAGGCCGATCTGCACCTGCGTCAGGTTCGGCGCGGCCTTGGTGAGCGAGACGTTCCCGCCCTTGGCGAGGGTGACGGACATCGGACTTCCTCCCAGCTCCCGTCTCCGGGGCTCCCGGGGTGTGCACGCGGTGGACCGCCGCCGTCCCGCCCGGGAGGGCCGGTCCGGCGGGCGCGTCCGGCGGACGCACCCCAAGAGGTCTACGCCCCCGAGCGGCCGTGCAGTGCTGCACACCCGACTGAACTTCCTGAACTCCGCGCGGCCGCCGACCCGGTCGCCCCGCCCGGCGGCCTCGGACCGCCCCGCGCGCACCCCGGTCGGTGTGCGGATCGCCGCCGAATCTATCAAGCTCCCCCGTCCCGCCCGGCGGCCTCGCCCACCGCCCGCCGCCCCGGCCCGACGCCTCGGCGAGGACCCCGGCGAAGACCTCGCGGGAGTCCGCCGGAGACCGCCGGAGACCGACCGGGGGCCGCTCCGGGCCCGGCCGGTACGCTGCCGGGACCGCCGGACCAAGCACCACGCGGCACGACACACGGACGAACAGAGGGAGCACCGGAGCGATGCCGTTCGAACCGCTCGACCGCACCGACCCCGAGTCGGTCGGCCCCTACCGCCTGCTGGCAAGACTCGGCGCCGGCGGCATGGGCCGGGTGTACCTGGCCCGTTCCGCCGGCGGCCGGACGGTCGCGGTCAAGGTGGTCCGCGCCGACCTGGCCGGGGACGCCGACTTCCGCGAGCGGTTCCGGCGCGAGGTGTCCGCCGCGCAGTCCGTGGGCGGCACCTTCACCGCCCCGGTGGTGGACGCCGACCGGGACGGCCCGTCGCCCTGGCTGGCCACCGCGTACGTGCTCGGCCCGGCGCTGGACGAGGCGGTGCGCGCCCACGGGCCGCTCCCGGTGGAGACGGTGCGCACCCTGGGCGTGGGCCTGGCCCGGGCGCTGGCCGCGATCCACGCCGCCGGGCTGGTGCACCGCGACCTCAAGCCGTCCAACGTGCTGCTGGCCGCCGACGGGCCGCGGGTGATCGACTTCGGCATCGCCCGGGCGCTGGACGGCGACCGGATGACCTCCACCGGCGTGGTGGTCGGCTCGCCCGGGTTCATGAGCCCCGAGCAGGCCGCCGGGCGCCGGCTGGGCCCGGCCGGCGACGTGTTCTCGCTGGGCTCGGTGCTGGTCTTCGCCGCCACCGGCCACGGCCCGTTCGACCACGCCGAGGACGGCGCGGCGCCGTCCGCGGCCTCGCTGCTGTACCGGGTGGTGCACGACGAGCCCGAGCTGTCCGGGCTGCCCGGGGCGCTGCGTCCGGCGGTCGCCGCCTGCCTGTCCAAGGACCCGGCGGGCCGCCCGACGCCCGCCGAACTCGGCGGGCTGCTGGGCGAGGCGGTCGTCCCGGCCCGCTCCGGCTGGCTGCCGGCCGCGCTGGCCTCGGACATCGCCACCCACGCCGCCGAGGTGATGGACCTGGAGGCGCCGGTCCGCCCCCGCGACCCCCGGTCGGGCTCCGCCGCCCCGGCCGTCCGCACCCCGACCGAGCGGTCCGCCCCCGCCGACCCGGGCACCGTCCGCCTGCGCCCCGGCGTCCCGGCCCCGGCCGACGCGACCACCGGCGCCGCCGCGCCGGTCGGGGACCCCACCGGGCCGATCGGGCCCGCCCCGGCCGCCGGCGGCCCCCGCCCGCCCCGCCGGGCGCTGCTGTTCGGCGGCGGCGCGGCGGTGCTGGCCGGCGCGGGCGGCCTGACCGCCTGGGCGCTGGTCGGCGGTTCGCGGCCCGGCCCGGGCCCGGACCCGGCCCCGCCGACCGGCTCCCCGGCCGTCCCGGCCGCCGCGTCGAGCGCCGCCCCGTCCCGGGCCCCCGGCATGCCGCCAGCCCCGCTGTGGACGTACCGGACCGAGGCGAGCAACGTCGGCAGCCTCGGGATGGCCTTCTCCCCCGGCCTGCTGCACCTCGGCAACGCCGACCTGGTCGCGGTCGGCCTGGCCGACGGGAAGGAGAGGTGGATCGTCAAGGACGCGATGGCCTACCACCTGGCCTGCGCGGGCGGCACGGTCAGCTACGGCACCGTCTCCGACCTGATCACGGTGGACGCCGCCACCGGCACCGTGCTGTGGAAGTACCGCTCCGAGCGCGGGAAGCCGAACGGCACCCAGATCGCCTCGGACACGGTGCTGAACGCCGACGACCGGGCGGTGTACGCGATGTGCTCCTACCTCCAGCTGGACGCCCAGGCGCTGCCCGACGCGGGGGCCAGGACCGGCAAGGGGATCATGGCGCTGTCCCGCGAGGACGGCTCGATGCTGTGGAACCAGCACCGCCAGCAGACCGCCGACTACACGGTCAGCTCCGACCTGACCGCCGACACCCTGCTCTACACCGACAGCAAGGAGAACCTGGTCGCCCGGTCGCTGGCCGACGGCGCCCAGACCTGGTTCGCCGCCACCAACTCGCGCTCGGAGTACCGGCCGGTGCTCCAGGACGGCCTGGTGTTCTGCTCGGTCGACCCGAACGGCATCCAGGGCGTGCGGGTCTCCGACGGCAAGCAGGTCTGGGCGAAGACCTCGGACCGCTCGACCCGGATGTGGTACTCGCCGCCCGCGGCGGGCGGGCACGTCGTGTACTCGGTGCTCGGCGGCATGACGCTCACCTACCAGGGCACCACCTACACCCCGACCGCCCCGACCCGGGTGGTGGCCCTCAACGCCGCCGACGGCGCCGAGCTGTGGCACCTGGAGCTGCCCACCGAGGTGTCGATGGACACCAATCCGGTGCTGGTCCGGAACACCCTGTTCGTGTCCACCGAGGACCGCGGCATCTACGCCGTCGACGTGGTGAACCACAAGGTCCGCTGGGTCTTCCAGACCAACGCGGGCGCCGAGCTGCCCTGGCACCTGGCCGGCGGCGACGACCTGCTGATCGCCGTCCAGGGCAACCAGGTGATGGCGCTGCCGCCGGAGTAGCGGCGCGGCGGGCCGGGGCCGCGAACGGCCCCGGCCCGCAATGGTCCTGACGCCGGGTCAGACGTTGACACCGAAGTCCTGCGCGATGCCGCGCAGGCCGGAGGCGTAGCCCTGGCCGATGGCGCGGAACTTCCACTCGGCGCCGTTGCGGTAGAGCTCGCCGAAGACCATCGCCGTCTCGGTCGAGGCGTCCTCGGAGAGGTCGTAGCGGGCGATCTCGGCGCCGCCGGCCTGGTTCAGCACCCGGATGAAGGCGTTGCGGACCTGGCCGAAGCTCTGCTGCCGGTTCTCCGCGTCGTAGATCGACACCGGGAAGACGATCTTGGCGATGTCGGCCGGGACGCCGGCCAGGTTCACCTTGATCTGCTCGTCGTCGCCCTCGCCCTCGCCGGTGAGGTTGTCGCCGGTGTGCTCGACCGAGCCGTCGGCGCTCTTCAGGTTGTTGAAGAAGATGAAGTCGGCGTCGGACCGGACCCGGCCCTGCTCGGTGCAGAGCAGCGCGCTGGCGTCCAGGTCGAAGTCCGTGCCGGTGGTGGTGCGCACGTCCCACCCGAGGCCGACGACCACGGCGGTCAGGCCGGGCGCCTCCTTGGTGAGCGAGACATTTCCGCCCTTGCTCAGGCTGACACCCACGTGGTCCTCCAAGAAGTCGGGTTCCCGTTCCGTCAACGGCCCGATCGTAGTGCCGGGTTCCCGGGCCGCGGCGGCGACCCGGCCCGGCGTCCGGCGGAACTTCCGCCGGACGCCGGGCCGGGCGGCGGCGGGGGGCTCAGAGCGCGCCGAGGGCGGCCAGGTACTCCTGGGTGTCCCGGGCGTCCGGCAGGCCGTTGACGACGCTCCAGCGGACCACGCCCTCCTTGTCGATGACGAAGGTGCCGCGCACCGCGCAGCCCTTCTCCTCGTTGAAGACGCCGTAGGCCCGGGAGACCTCGCCGTGCGGCCAGAAGTCCGACAGCAGCGGGTACTCCAGGCCCTGCTGGTCGCCGAAGACCCGCAGCGAGAACGGCGAGTCGTTGGAGACCGCGAGCACCTGCACCCCGTCGTTCTGCAGGCGCGGCAGCTCCTTCTGGATCTCGCAGACCTCGCCGGTGCAGACCCCGGTGAAGGCGAACGGGTAGAAGACCAGGACGACGTTCTTCTCGCCGCGGAAGTCGGAGAGCTTCACCGACTCGCCGTGCTGGTTCTTCAGCTCGAAGTCCGGGGCCTGGGCGCCGATCTCGATGGTCATGGGAGGACCTTCCTGCCTGGACGGTGGTGCGGGCAGGACGATCCTCCCACCCGCCGCGCCGGGTTCGGCCGTCCGGGTGAGCCGGGCGGGCCCGTCCGGGGGAGGCGTTCGCTGCGGGTGAACAGGCCGGGGCCGGGCGGGTCGCGGCCGGACGCCGACGGGCCCCGCCGGCGAGGTCGCCGGCGGGGCCCGTCGCGGGTCCGGGTCCGAAGGTCAGCGCTTGCCGGTCTTCGTGGCCTTGGGGGTGGCCAGGCGGGTGCCCGCCCAGTCCTTGGCGATCGCCACCGAGCTGGTCTGCGAGAGACCGGCGGTCTTCGCGGCGTCGGCGATCTCGTGCGCCTCGACGTGTCCGTCGCGGCCGGTCTTCGGGGTGAGCAGCCAGATCAGGCCGCCCTCTGCCAGGTACTCCAGGGCGTCGACCAGGGCGTCGGTGAGATCCCCGTCCTCGTCGCGGTGCCACAGCAGGACGCCGTCGGCGACGTCGTCGTAGTCCTCGTCGACGAGTTCGGAGCCAGTGATGTCCTCGATCCCCTCGCGGAGCTCCTGGTCACTGTCTTCGTCGTACCCGAGCTCCTGGATGATCTGGCCCTGTTCGAAGCCCAGACGAAGCGCCGGGTTGGACTTGTCCGCGGGGTCCGCGGTCGCGCTCACGGGAATAACCTCCAGTATTCGGCCCGGCGTCCATGCCGGGGCTGTGGCCGTAGTCCACACGGGAGCGGCGGTTCGCGCAAGTACCCGACCCCCGATCCCACCCAAAGGTTGACGTGTCGCCCGGCGACACGCCGCCCACTGTGGTGGTGAACACACCCGTATGTCCCTGTCCGTACCGACAAGGATGCTTCGTCTCGTACCCGCCCGCAGCCCGTTCATCCCCCGCACGCCTGCCCGAGATGCGAACGGCATTCGGGTCGGAGCAGGGTGCGGGCGTAAAGTCTCCTGTTGGCCCTCATCCCGACCGGCCGCCATCGTCCGGCCGGGGTCCCAGGTCGGACCACCTCCTGACCGTACCGCCCCAACCGGCGGAACGGTTACCGATCGGTAGAGATGACGGATCTCCGAACGCGGTAGCACGATGGAGGCGGCGCGACAACTCAGCTTCGACCGACAGTGAAGGAACAGCGTGGCTTCCGGATCCGATCGCAACCCGATCATCATTGGCGGCCTCCCGAGCCAGGTCCCGGACTTCGATCCCGAGGAGACCGCGGAATGGCTGGAGTCGCTTGACGCCGCCATCGACGAGCGCGGGCGCGAGCGCGCCCGCTACCTGATGCTCCGGCTGATCGAGCGCGCCCGTGAAAAGCGTGTCGCCGTGCCCGAGATGCGCAGCACGGACTACGTCAACACCATCGCGACCAAGGACGAGCCGTTCTTCCCCGGCAACGAGGAGATCGAGCGCAAGATCCTCAACGCGACGCGCTGGAACGCGGCCGTCATGGTCTCCCGCGCCCAGCGTCCCGGCATCGGCGTCGGCGGCCACATCGCCACCTTCGCCTCCTCCGCGTCGCTGTACGACGTGGGCTTCAACTACTTCTTCCGCGGCAAGGACGCCGACGGCGAGTCCGGCGACCAGGTCTTCTTCCAGGGCCACGCCTCGCCGGGCATCTACGCCCGCGCCTTCCTGCTGGACCGGCTGACCGAGCAGCAGCTCGACGCGTTCCGGCAGGAGAAGTCCAAGGCGCCGTTCGGCCTCTCCAGCTACCCGCACCCGCGGCTGATGCCGGACTTCTGGGAGTTCCCGACCGTCTCGATGGGCCTCGGCCCGCTCGGCGCGATCTACCAGGCCCGGATGAACCGCTACCTGGAGCACCGGGGCATCAAGGACACCTCCGACTCGCAGGTGTACGCCTTCCTCGGCGACGGCGAGATGGACGAGCCCGAGTCGCTCGGCCAGCTCTCGCTGGCCGCCCGCGAGGGCCTGGACAACCTGACCTTCGTGGTCAACTGCAACCTGCAGCGCCTGGACGGCCCGGTCCGCGGCAACGGCAAGATCATCCAGGAGCTGGAGTCGCAGTTCCGCGGCGCCGGCTGGAACGTCATCAAGCTGATCTGGGACCGCTCCTGGGACCCGCTGCTGGCCCAGGACCGCGACGGCGTCCTGGTCAACAAGCTGAACACCACCCCGGACGGCCAGTTCCAGACCTACGCCACCGAGTCCGGCGCGTACATCCGCGACCACTTCTTCGGCGGCGACCTGCGGCTGCGCTCGATGGTCGAGAACATGACCGACCACCAGATCCAGCACCTGGGCCGCGGCGGCCACGACCACCGCAAGGTCTACGCCGCGTTCAAGGCCGCCCGCGAGCACAAGGGCCAGCCGACCGTCATCCTGGCGCAGACCGTCAAGGGCTGGACGCTGGGCCCCAACTTCGAGGGCCGCAACGCCACCCACCAGATGAAGAAGCTGACGGTCGAGGACCTCAAGCGCTTCCGCGACCGGCTGCACCTGCCGATCACCGACAAGCAGCTCGACGAGGGCTACCCGCCCTACTACCACCCGGGCCGCAACTCGGAGGAGATCCAGTACATGCACGACCGCCGCGAGGAGCTCGGCGGCTACGTGCCCACCCGCAAGGTCCGCCCGCGCAAGCTCGAACTGCCGGGCGACGACGCGTACAAGGCGGTCAAGAAGGGCTCCGGCAACCAGACCATCGCCACCACCATGGCGTTCGTCCGGGTGCTCAAGGACCTGATGCGCGACAAGGGCATCGGCAACCGCTTCGTGCCGATCGCGCCCGACGAGTACCGCACCTTCGGCATGGACTCGCTGTTCCCGTCCGCCAAGATCTACAACCCGCTCGGCCAGACCTACGAGTCGGTCGACCGCGAGCTGCTGCTGGCGTACAAGGAGTCCCCGAGCGGCCAGATGCTGCACGACGGCATCTCCGAGGCCGGCTGCACCGCCTCGCTGATCGCGGCCGGCTCCTCGTACGCGACGCACGGCGAGCCGCTGATCCCGGTGTACGTCTTCTACTCGATGTTCGGGTTCCAGCGCACCGGCGACCAGTTCTGGCAGATGTCCGACCAGCTGGCCCGCGGCTTCGTGATCGGCGCCACCGCCGGCCGCACCACCCTCACCGGCGAGGGCCTGCAGCACGCCGACGGCCACTCGCACCTGCTGGCCTCCACCAACCCCGGCGTGGTCGCCTACGACCCGGCCTACGGGTACGAGATCGCCCACATCATGCAGGACGGCCTGCGCCGGATGTACGGCTCCTCCGCCGAGCACCCGCACGGCGAGGACGTCTTCTACTACATCACCGTCTACAACGAGCCCATCAAGATGCCGGCCGAGCCGGAGGGCGTGGACGTCGAGGGCATCCTCAAGGGCCTCTACAAGCTCAAGGACGCCGAGGACGGCCAGATCCCCGCGCAGCTCCTCGCCTCCGGCGTGGCGGTGCCGTGGGCCCTGGAGGCCCAGCGCATCCTCGCCGAGGAGTGGAACGTCAAGGCGGACGTCTGGTCGGCGACCTCCTGGAACGAGCTGCGCCGCGACGCGGTCGAGGCGGAGGAGTTCAACCTGCTGCACCCCGAGGAGCCGCAGCGCGTCCCGTACGTGACCACCAAGCTCTCCGGGGCCGAGGGTCCGTTCGTGGCCGTCTCCGACTGGATGCGGGCCGTCCCGGACCAGATCTCCCGCTGGGTTCCCGGCCAGTACCAGTCCCTGGGCGCCGACGGCTTCGGCTTCGCCGACACCCGCGGCGCGGCCCGTCGCTTCTTCCACATCGACGCGCAGTCGATCGTCCTGGGCACGCTCACCGAGCTGGCCAAGCAGGGCAAGATCGACCGCTCGCTGCTGAAGGCCGCGATCGACCGCTACCAGCTGCTCGACGTGGCGGCGGCGGACCCGGGTGCCGCCGGCGGCGACGCGTAAGCGCCGGCCGCTGACCGGAGGTCCGCCCGGGGAGGGGAGTTCCCTTCCCCGGGCGGACCTCTCCGTCTCCGCCTCCCGCTCCGCGCAGTTCCCCTCGCCCCTGGCGGGACGCGGGTGATCGGCCCCGGCAGGGGGCGCGGGCAACCCCGGAGAACAGCGAGGTCCGCCCGGGGAGGGGGGTTCCCTCCCCGGGCGGACCACCGGCGCGTGCGGGTTCAGATGTGGACCGCGGGCCCCGTCTCGTTCACGCCGCGGCGGGTGAGCAGGCCCAGCCCGGCCGCCGCCAGGGCGACGACCGCGGCGACCACGAAGGCCACCCCCATGCCGCTGACGAAGGAGGAGTGGACGGCGTCGGCGACGCCCTGCGGGACGTCAGGCGGGGCGATGCCGAGCTGGGCGGCCTGCTTGAGCTGCTCGCCGTCCGGGCCGGCGGGCAGCGGCTGGCCGGTCGCGGCCTGCCACTTGCCGGGCAGCGCACTGGTGACCTTGGAGGCCATCACGGCGCCGAGGACGGCGGTGCCGAGGCTGCCGCCGACCTGCATCGCGGCCTGCTGGAGGCCGCCGGCCACGCCGGACAGCTCCATCGGGGCGTTGCCGACGATGACCTCGGTGGCGCCGACCATGACCGGGCTGAGGCCCAGGCCCATCAGGACGAACCAGAGGGCCATCGCGCCGTTGCCGGAGTGGATGTCGAGGGTGGACATGCCGAGCATCGCGGCGGTGGTGAAGAGCATGCCGCCGACGATCGGGATGCGCGGTCCGACCTTGCCGATCAGGTAGCCGGCCAGCGGCGCGCCGACGATCATCATGCCGGTCATCGGGAGCAGGTGGACGCCGGCGTCGACCGGGGCCATCCCGTGCACGTTCTGCAGGTAGAAGGTGACGAAGAAGATGCCGCCGAAGAAGGCGAAGGCCATCAGCACCATCAGCAGGGTGCCGGCCGAGAGCGGCACCGAGCGGAACAGCGAGAGCGGGACCAGCGGCTCCTTGGCGTACTTCTGCCAGACCGCGAAGGCCGCCAGGGCGAGCACCGCGCCGCCCAGGAAGAGCAGGGTGGCCGGGTCGCCCCAGCCCCAGCTGGGGGCCTTGATGATGCCCCAGACCAGCATGAACATCGCGCCGGAGAGCAGCACGATGCCGGGGATGTCGAAGGACTTGGCGGCGTTCTCGGCCCGGACGTCCCTGAGCACCAGCAGGCCGAGGACCAGCGCGACGATGCCGACCGGGATGTTGATGTAGAACACCGACTCCCAGTTGACGTGCTCGACCAGCAGGCCGCCGACGATCGGGCCGGCCGCGGTGGAGGCGCCGATGACGCCGCCCCAGATGCCGATCGCCATGTTGAGCTTCTCGGCGGGGAAGGCCCCGCGCAGCAGGCCGAGCGCGGCGGGCTGGAGCAGGGCGCCGAACAGGCCCTGGAGCACCCGGAACAGGATCACCTGCTGGATCGAGCCGGCGAAGCCGATGGCGGCGGAGGTGGCGGCGAAGCCGACCGCGCCGACCAGGAAGGTGGTCTTGTGGCCGAACCGGTCACCGATCTTGCCGGCGGTGATCAGGAAGACCGCGAGGGCCAGCAGGTAGCCGGAGGTGACCCACTGGATGTCGGCGGGCGAGGCGTTCAGGTCGTGCTGGATGGCCGGGTTGGCGATGGCGACGACGGTGCCGTCGAGGGCGACCATCATGACGCCGACGGCGACGGTGAGCAGCGTCAGCCAGGGGTGTCCCCGCAGCCGGCCGCCGGCGGACGGAGCCGCTTCCTTGTCGAGTACTACGGACTGGCTCATGTCTCGGGACTTCCCCGTTCGTGTGGTGTGCAGGAGACCGCGCTGGGCACGAGAAGGGCGGTGCCCGGCCCTCACGCCCGTCCCCACGAGCTCCACGACGAACGGACACCGCCATCGGGAACATTATGTCAGCCACTGACATTCGACAAACGGTGACTCCTGTCACTTGATGCCATCTCCTGATCGCGGCGCTATCGTGGAGGCCATGGCCACCCCCACCACCGCCGCCGACCCGCAGCCCGTCGGCCTGCGGGAACGCAAGAAGCGGCGCACCCGGGACGCCCTGGTCGACGCCGCGCACCGGCTCTTCCTCTGCCACGGCTACGGGCGCACCACGGTGGACGAGATCGCCTCCGAGGTGGAGGTCTCCCAGCGCACCTTCTTCCGGTACTTCGCCAACAAGGAGGAGGTCGCCCTCGCGGTGCTGGCCGAGGCCGAGGAGGCGTTCCTGGAGTTCCTGCGGGCCCGCCCGGCCGGGGAGAACCCGCTGGAGGCGATGCGCGGCGCGGTCCGCGAGGTCTGGCAGGCCGTCGACCGGGGGCGGGACAGCGGTCCGGCCGCCCTGGAGCTGTTCGAACTGATCGAGTCCACCCCGACGCTGCTCGCCGCCCACCTGCGGCACGCCATCCAGCAGGAGGTCGAGGTGGCCCGGATCCTGGCCGACCGCGAGGGCCTCGACCCGGCCGTCGACCTGCGCCCCCGCCTGCTGGCCGCCGTGTTCGGCACCGTGGTGCGGATCTCGCACCTCGCCTACGCCGCCGACCCGGACGCCGGGAGCCACTCGATGGACGGCATGCTGGAGCTGATCGAGCGTCACTTCGACCAGCTGGGCCCGGCCCTGGCCGGCTCCTGGCGCTGACGGCGGCCGACCCCGTACCCGGGCCCCCCGGACCGGCTACCGGAGCATGAGGACAGCGCCCCGCTCCCGCCCTACCCTCGGCCCGGTGACCCTGTGGAAAGAGTTCCTCCGCGCCCTCACCGAGCCCCTCGGCGACCACCGGCCGCCGCTGGCGACGGCCCGCCGGCCCTGGCTCCGGCTGGCCCCGTACGCGCTGGTGCTGCTCGTGGCCGGCTCGCTGCTGCCCACCGGCATCGTGACGCTGGTCCGGTTCCACGGGGTGGCCCCCTCGCTGGCCACCGCGCTCGCCGCGGTGCAGGCCGGGGTGCTGCCGCTGGCGCTGACCCGGCCGCTGCTGGCCTGGCAGCTGGTGGTGCCCTCGGTGCTGGTCGGCGCGGTCGCCACGCACGGCGCCGCCGCCGCCGAGCGGTCCTGGCCGTGGCCGGTCACCACGCTGCTCGGGTACCTGTCCCTGATGGTCCTCCTGGCCGTCCGGGAGCGCGGGCGCACCCTGCTCGCGGTCTGGGTCGTCACCTTCCTCGGCTGCGGCCTGAGCCGGACGGTCTTCAGCGCGCACTTCGACGGCTCCTCGGTGGTCGTCACCGCGCTGTCCGGCGTGGTCCTGCTGCTCGGCTGGAGCCTGCGCGGGCGCGGCGAGGCCAAGCGGCTGCTCGCCGCGCAGGAGCGGATCTCGGAGACCGAGCGGGCCCGGCGCGCCCTGCTGGAGGAGCGGGCCCGGATCGCCCGCGAGCTGCACGACGTGGTGGCCCACCACATGTCGGTGATCACCGTCCAGGCGGACAGCGCCCCGTACCGGATCGAGGGCCTGCCCCCGGCCGCGGTCGAGGAGTTCGGGCAGATCGCCGCCGCCGCACGCGGCTCGCTCGCCGAGATGCGGCGCCTGCTGGGGGTGCTGCGGACCGCCGACAGCGCCGCCGACCGGGCCCCGCAGCCGGGCCTGGACGACCTGCCGGAGCTGCTGGCCACCGTCGGCCAGGCCGGGGTGCGGGCCGAACTGGCCGTCGGGGACGGGGTGTCGGCGCTCGGCCCGGTGCCCGAGGCGGTCGGCCTGTCCGCGTACCGGATCGTCCAGGAGGCGCTGGCCAACGTCGTCCGGCACGCCCCGGGCGCCGCCGCCGAGGTCGCGGTCACCGCCGCGGACGGCGCGCTCGCCCTGGCCGTCCGCAACGGCCCGCCGCCCGGCCGGGCCCGCGCCGCCGTCGAGACCTCCGGCGGCACCGGGCAGGGGCTGGTCGGAATGCGCGAGCGCGTCCGGCTGCTGGCTGGCACCCTGGACACCGGCCCGACCGCCGAGGGCGGCTACCGGGTCACCGCCGTCCTGCCGTTGGACGGCACCGGTCCGGGGGAGATCACCGCATGACCATCCGCGTCCTCGTCGTCGACGACCAGGCGATGGTCCGCGCCGGATTCGCCGCCCTGCTCGACGCCCAGAGCGACATCGACGTGGTCGGCGACGCGCCCGACGGCCGGCAGGCCCTGGAGGTCAGCGGGCGCACCCACCCCGACGTGGTCCTGATGGACGTCCGGATGCCCGGGATGGACGGCCTGGAGGCCGCCCGCCGGCTGCTCGACCCGCCGCCCGGCGTGGTGCACCGGCCGCGGGTGCTGATGCTCACCACCTTCGACGTGGACGACTACGTGTACGAGGCGCTGCGGGCCGGCGCCAGCGGCTTCCTGCTCAAGGACGCCCCGCCCGCCGACCTGATCTCCGCCGTCCGGGTCGTCGCGGCCGGCGACGCGCTGCTCGCGCCCTCCGTCACCCGCCGCCTGATCGCCGACTTCGCCCGGAACCGGCCCGCGCCGCGCCGCGACCCCCGGCTGCGGCTGAACGGCCTCACCCCGCGCGAGACCGAGGTCCTGGAGCTCATCGCCCGCGGCCTGTCCAACCAGGAGATCGCCGCCCACCTCGTCCTCGCCGAGCAGACCGTCAAGACCCACATCGGCCGGATCTTCGCCAAGCTCGACCTGCGCGACCGCGCCCAGGCCGTCGTGCTCGCCTACGAGAGCGGCCTGGTCCGGCCCGGCGCGCAGTAGCCCCCGTAGCCGTCCCGGGCCTGGCGGGCGGTGGCGGGCGCGGGCGCGGCGCTGTCCGCGGCGTACGCGCTGGGCGCGGTCTGAGCGGGCGTCAGCTGTCGGCGGCGGCCCGTACGCTGGCGGCCATGGCGACCTTCGACGAGCTGACCGAGCTGGCCCTGTCCCTGCCGCGGGCCCACCAGGAGGAGACCTGGGAGCAGGTGACGCTGCGGGTGGGGCGGAAGATCTTCGCGATGGGCCACCCGGAGTCCGGGGAGGTGACGGTGAAGGCCACCCCGGCGGAGCAGGCCGAGCTGATCGCCGCCGCGCCCGGGGTGTACTCGGTGGCGCCGTACACCGGCCGGTTCGGCTGGGTGCGGGTCCGGCTGGCCGGGATCGGCCCCGAGGAGCTGCGCGAACTGCTCACCGACGCCTGGCGGTCGGTCGCACCGAAACGGGTGGTGGCCGAGCTCGGGGAGCACGGGGGAGTAGCGTACGGGCGAATGTGACGGGGAACACTGTTTACTCCCTGCCCCCCGGGTCGGTCGCCCTCTACGCTGGCTGACTAGTAGTCGGAAGTCACAGCACCGTCGGGCCCGTCCCGCCGCGATGTACGGCCCGAGGGAGTGGACGCCATGCACCGCAGGCGGGTGAAGCGGATCCTGATCGGCGTGTTCGCGGGCTGTGCCGCCCTGGTGGACGCCGGCGCGGCGGCCGCGCAGGCCGCCGCCTCCAACGAGCAGCTGGCCATCACCACCCCGCCCGCGGGCAGCTCCGCCTGGGTCGCCGACCGCTCCCTCGGCCGCGAGCTGCCGGACCCGGCCACCGCCGCCCCGGCCGCCGTCGCCGCGTTCTTCGCCTCGCTGGAGCCCGCCGAGCTGGACCGGCTGGTCGCCGAGTACCCGCTGGTGGTCGGCAACCTGGACGGCGCCCCGCCGGCCGTCCGCTACCGCGCCAACCGGGTGGCGATCACCGCCGAACGGGACCGCTCCCGGCAGCGCGCCGCGGACACCGGCCTGGACCCCACCACCCGCGCGCTGGCCCTCTCCCGCGCCAACGACTCGGAGCGGCTGCTCGGCGCGGACCGGCAGGTCCTCGCCTTCGACCCGCGCGGCCGCGGCCTGGTCACCGAGGTCTGGGGCGACCTCGCCACCGCCCAGCGGATCGCCGTCCTGGTGCCCGGCTCGGACGCCGACCTCGGCCACTTCGACCAGAGCACCGACCCGCTGCGCTCCCCCGCCGGGATGGCCCGCGCGCTGTACGCCGAGGAGCACGCCCAGTCGCCCGGCACCCGCACCGCGGTGATCGCCTGGACCGGGTACGTCACCCCGCAGGGCCTGGGCCCGGACGCGGTCACCTCCCGGCTGGCGGAGGCCGCCGCGCCCCGGCTGCACCGGCTGCTCGGCGGCCTGGAGCAGACCACCCACCCGGAGGCGCCGCCCGCGCTGCTGTGCCACTCGTACGGCTCGGTGGTGTGCGGCACCACCGCGCCGACCCTGCACGCCGCGCAGCCCACCGACGTGGTGGCGTTCGGCAGCCCCGGGATGGGCGTCGACTCGGCGGCCGAGCTGGGCACCGGCGTCCAGGTGTGGGCGGCCCGCAACCCCGGCGACTGGATCGGCAACGTCCCCTACCTGGAGGTCGGCGGCCTGGGCCACGGCGCCGACCCGACCACCCACGCCTTCGGCGCGGTGTCGGTCTCCTCGCTGGGCGCCACCGGCCACACCGGCTACCTGGCCGAGGGCACCGCGAGCCGGCACAACTTCGCCGCCATCGCGCTCGGCCACTACGGGGACGTCAGCGGCCCGTCCGAGACCCAGGGCTGACGGACCGCCACCGGAACCGCCGGCGGTCCGCCGCCCGGACCGCGGTCACACCTCGCGGGCGTCCGCCGTGGAGCCCATGTCGGCGTACCGGCCGCCGGCCACCTGCCCGGCGATCGGCTCCAGCTCGGCCAGCTCCTCCTTGCTGAGCACCAGCCGGGTGGCGCCCAGGTTCTCCTCCAGCCGGGTGCGCTTGCGGGTGCCCGGGATCGGCACCACCGCGGTCAGGCCGTGCACCTCGGCCCGCTGCTGCACCCAGGCCAGCGCGACCTGCGCGGCCGTCGCACCGCGCTGCTCGGCGATCCGCCGGATCGGGGCGATCAGTTCGGCGTTCCCGGCCGCGTTCTCGCCGGTGAACTGCGGCAGGTGGCGGCGGAAGTCGTCGGCGGCCAACTGCCCGGCGTCGGGGAGCGCCCCGGTCAGGAAGCCCCGGCCGAGCGGCGAGTACGGCACCAGCGCCACGCCCAGCTCGGCCGCCGCCGGGACGGCGCTGCGCTCCACGCCCCGGGCGAAGATCGACCACTCGGACTGCAGCGCCGCGATCGGGTGCACCGCGTGCGCCTCCCGCAGCTCCGGGCCGGTCACCTCGGACAGGCCCAGGTGGCGGACCTTGCCGGCCGCGACCAGCTCGGCCATCGCGCCCACCGACTCGGCCAGCGGCACCCGCGGGTCGCGGCGGTGCATGTAGTAGAGGTCGATCACGTCCACGCCGAGGCGGCGCAGCGAGCCGTCCACCGCCCGGCGGATGTACGCCGGGTCGTTGTTGACGCCGCGGAACTTGGCGTCGTCGGCGCGCCGCTCGATGGCGAACTTGGTGGCCAGCACGACCTGTTCGCGGTGCGCCCGGACGAACGGGCCGATCAGCTCCTCGTTGGCGCCCGAGCCGTAGACGTCGGCGGTGTCGAACAGGGTCACGCCCAGTTCCAGCGCCCGCTCCAGGGTGGCCAGCGCCTCGTCGGTGTCGGTCGGGCCGTAGAACTCGCTCATGCCCATGCAGCCCAGTCCCTGCACGCCCACGATCGGGCCGCCGGTGCCGAGGCGGGTGGTGTCGATGCCGCTCATGCGCTCTTCCTGTCCTGTCCTGAGTGGTCCGCTGTCTCCTCGTCGCCGCCGACCGGGACGCCGGGACCGCCGTAGTGGTCGATCTTCCGGTCGATCACGGCGAGCGTGGCGTGCAGGTCGGCCAGTCGCCGGCGCACCTCCGCGCGGTGCGCGACCAGCAGCTCCCGGCGCTCGTCCCGGGTGCCGTCCCCGGCCCGGATCAGCTCGACGTACCGCACCATGTCGGCCACCGGCATGCCGGTCAGCCGCAGCTTGGTCAGGAACGCCAGCCGGGCCAGGTCCGCGTCGGTGTACCGGCGCTGCCCGGCGTACGAGCGGTCCACCGGTTCCAGCAGGCCGATCCGCTCGTACCAGCGCAGCGTGTGCGCGGTCAGGCCGCTGATCGCGGCCACCTCGCTGATCGCGTGGCGCGGTGTCCGGTCCGGTGCGGAGCGGGGGCTGCGGAACGCCTCCTCGCACGCCGGCTCCCTCACCGGCCACTGCTCGGACCCTGCCATTGCTACGACCCCCGTCCTCGGCGACGACACCGACGCTACTGAGTTGGAGCGCACTCCAAGCAAGCCTGACACACACCGGCCCGCGGCCCGCCACCGGTCGTTTAGAGTTCCGCCCATGCAGAGCTTGCGGATGATCGAGGACTGGCCGGTACCCCACGCCGCGGCGGCGGTGGTCCGCGGGAGCGACGGCGCGCTGCTGGGCGCGCACGGCCCGCAGGAGCACCTGTTCCCGCTCGCCTCGGTGACCAAGCTGCTCAGCGCGTACGCCGTGCTGGTCGCCGTCGAGGAGGGCGTCTTCGAACTCGACGACCCGGCCGGGCCGGACGGCTCCACCGTCCGCCACCTGCTGGCGCACACCTCCGGCCTGGCCTTCGACGAGCACCGGGTGATGGCCGAGCCCGGCAACCGCCGCCTCTACTCCAACGCCGGGTTCGACGTGCTGGCCGCCACCCTGGAGGGCGCCTCCGGCATCCCGTTCGCCCAGTACGCGGCCGAGGCGGTCTTCCAGCCGCTCGGCATGCACGCCACCCTGATCAACACCGCCCACCGCGCCCCGGCCGGCGCGGGCGGCCTGTCCACCGCCGCGGACCTGGTCCGCTTCGCCGCCGAGCTGCAGTCCCCCGAGCTGCTCGACCCGGCCACCGTGCGCGCGGCCACCCGCGAGGTCGCCTTCCCCGGCACCAGCGGCGTCCTGCCCGGCTTCGGCCACCGCCGCCCCAACGACTGGGGCCTCGGCTTCGAGATCCGCGACCACAAGGCCCCGCACTGGACGGGCACCGCCAACTCCCCCGCGACCTTCGGCCACTTCGGCCAGTCCGGCACCTTCCTCTGGGTCGACCCCGACGCCGGCCTCGCCTGCCTCGCCCTCACCGACCGCGACTTCGGCCCCTGGGCGGCGGAGGTCTGGCCCCGGCTCAGCGACGCAGTCCTCACCGAAGTCTGAGCGGCGCAGCACCGCGAGGGAGCGCACCGCCGAGGAGCACACCGACGGGGGCGCGGGGAACTGCGCGACCGGCCAGGCACCGCCGGCGAGATCGCGAGGTGACGTCACCTCACCAACCGCCTCGCGCCCTTGCCAGCGTTCATCTCCCGCCGCGCGCAGTTCCCCGCGCCCCGGTGGTACGGCCTCAGCCGAACCGCACGGGCGTGTGCATCTCCCAGAGCAGCAGTTCGACGCCGTCCTCGCCCGCCGTCGGGTCGGCGAACGCGTCGCCCGTGATCCGGACGGAGTCGCCGGGCCCGGCCGAGCGGCCGCCGCCCTGCGGGCCCGGGACGGTGCGGTAGCCGACCGAGCCGGCGACCACGTGGACGTAGCGGAAGGGCGCGGCGGGGAGTTCGGGCAGCGGCATCCAGGCCGGGGTCCGGACCAGCCAGAGCGCGGCGTCGCTGCGCCGCAGCCGCAGCGCCCGGTCGCCGTCCCGCCCGGAGGCGAGCAGGGTCAGTCCGTCCCCGTCGGGGACGGTGGCGAGCCCGAAGCCGGGCGGGCCGCCGTACGCGTCGGGCTGGAGCCACATCTGGACGAAGGTGACCGGTTCGACGGCCCCGCCGAGGTTGCGTTCGGTGTGGCTGATGCCCGTCCCGGTGGACTGCACCTGGACGGTGCCGGGCCGCACCACGCCGGCGTGGCCCGCGTCGTCGCGGTGGGCGAGGGCGCCGGAGAGCACCCAGGTGACGATCTCGGTCTCGCTGTGCCGGTGGACCGCGTACCCGGCGCCGGGGGCGAGCGTCTCCTCGTTGCAGGCGAGCAGCGCGCCGAAGGAGGTGTTCCTCGGGTCGTAGTGGCCGGCGAAGGAGAAGGCGTGCCGGGTGGTGACGCCTTCGGCGGGTTCCGACAGGTAACGCTCGGCGGTGCGCCGCAGATCGGCCCGGCCGCGCTCCTTCCGGACGGACCCGGACGCCGGTTCGACCGGTTCGAATGCCTGCCCGCCCCGGGGCGAAGAATCCACGCTCACGGGCACCACGGTAGCCGGTGTGACGGGTGCCACCGGCCGACATCGGGCCCGGCGTGCACGAGCACCCGTCAGGGTGAGGCAGGCTAGTGCCGTGCCGTCCGCTTCAGCGAAACCCGACAAGCCCTCCGACCGGTCGTCCGGCGAACGCTCCTCCCCGGAGCGGTCCGCCGAACGGGCCCCGGAGAAGAAGCCCGCCAAGCGCGCCGCCGCGCCCGGGCGCCCCGCCGCCGTACCGGGCCGGGGGCGGATGACGGCCGAGGAGCGCCGGCTGGCCGCCGAGCGGGCGGAGTTGCGGGCCGCGACGCTGAAGCGGCTGGAGAAGTCGGCGGGCAAGCTGGCGTCCGCGGCGATCGCCCGGATGGACGACCAGCTGGCCTGGTACCGGCGGATGCCGCCGGAGCACCGCTCGTGGATCGGCCTGGTCGCACAGGCGGGCATCGCGGCGTTCACCGAGTGGTACCGGCACCCGGAGGCGCCGCAGGCGATCTCCACGGACGTGTTCGGCACCGCGCCGCGGGAGTTGACCCGGGCGATCACGCTGCGGCAGACCGTGGAGCTGATCCGCACCACCATCGAGGTGATGGAGGAGGCCATCGAGGAGGTGGCCGCGCCCGGCGACGAGGCCGGGATGCGCGAGTCGGTGCTGGTCTACGCCCGGGAGATCGCGTTCGCCACCGCCCAGGTGTACGCGCAGGCCGCCGAGGCGCGCGGCGCGTGGGACGCCCGGCTGGAGGCGCTGGTGGTGAACTCGCTGCTGTCCGGCGACGCCGACGAGGGCGTGCTGTCGCGGGCGGCGGCGCTCGGCTGGGGGCAGCCCAGCCAGGTGCGGGTGGTGATGGGCAGCGCCCCGGACGGGGACAGCGAGCTGGTGGTGGAGGCGATCCGGCGGGCCGCCCGGTACGCCAAACTGCACGTGCTGACGGGTGTGCTGGGCCGCCGCCTGGTGGTGGTGGTCGGCGGCGACAAGGAGCCGGTGCACGCGGCCCGGGCGCTGATCGGCCAGTTCGCACCCGGCCCGGTGGTGGTCGGCCCGACGGTCGGCGACCTGCTCTCGGCGACCCGCTCGGCGCACGCCGCCGCGCAGGGCCTGAAGGCGTGCGCGGCCTGGCCGGACGCGCCGCGCCCGGTGCTGGCCGACGACCTGCTGCCGGAACGGGCGCTGGCGGGCGACGAAGTGGCGCGCCGTCAGTTGGTGGAGGAGATCTACACACCCCTGGAGGAGGCCGGTTCGGCACTCCTGGAGACGCTGAGTGTCTACCTGGAGCAGGCGTCCTCCCTGGAGGGCGCGGCCCGGATGCTCTTCGTCCACCCGAACACCGTGCGCTACCGGCTGCGTCGTGTGACAGACGTCACCGGCTATGCTCCGTCAGACGTACGTTCGGCGTTCACCCTGCGCATCGCCCTTGCTCTGGGGCGTCTCGGTTCCGGATCGGACCAGGGCTGAACGGACTGTAGGGAACCCACAAGCCGACGTGCTTTTCTTCGTCATCGTCGCCTACCCGCCCCCGGGCGTCCGGCGAGAGAGGGTTGAACCGTGCTCGTTATCGTCGCCCCTGGACAGGGTGCCCAGACTCCCGGCTTCCTCAACCCCTGGCTCGAACTGGACGGCGCCGCCGACCGGCTGCGCCGGTGGTCGGCGACGGCCGGGCTCGACCTGGTGCACGCCGGAACCGCGGCCTCCGAAGAGGAGATCAAGGACACCGCCGTCGCCCAGCCGCTGCTGGTGGCCGCCGGACTGGTGACCGCCGCGGCGCTGTTCCCCGAGGGCGTGGCCGGGACGGTCGGCGCGGTGGCGGGCCACAGCGTCGGCGAGATCACCGCCGCGGCGCTGGCCGGGGTGCTCTCCGAGGAGGACGCGCTGGGCTTCGTCCGCGAGCGCAGCCTGGGCATGGCCGAGGCCGCCGCGGCGACCGCGACCGGCATGACCGCGGTGCTCGGCGGCGATCCGGAGGAGGTCGCCGCGAAGCTCGCCGAGCACGGCGTGACCCCGGCGAACAACAACGGCGGCGGCCAGATCGTCGCGGCCGGCACGCTGGAGCAGCTGGCCGCGCTGAAGGCGGACCCGCCGGCCGGCGCGCGGCTGATCCCGCTGAAGGTCGCGGGCGCGTTCCACACCGCGCACATGGCCCCGGGCGTGGCGCGGCTGGAGAAGCTGGCGCCGACCCTGACCGCCGCGGACCCGGCCCTCGCGTACGTCTCGAACCGGGACGGCGAGGTGGTCGGCTCCGGCGCCGAGGTGCTGGCCCGCCTGGTCGCGCAGGTCTCCCACCCGGTCCGCTGGGACCTGTGCATGGAGACCCTGCAGCAGCTCGGCGCGACCGCCGTGATCGAGCTGTCCCCCGCCGGGACGCTCACCAACCTGGTCAAGCGCAACGTCAAGGGTGTCGCCACGCTGGCCCTGAAGACCCCCGCCGATCTCGACAAGGCCCGCGCCCTCGTGGCCGAGCACGGCGGCCAGGAGGAGAGCGCATGAGCGCGACCATCAAGCCGGCCACCGGCGCCCAGTACTCCCGCATCCACGGCGTGGGCGGCTACCGGCCGACCCGGGTGATCCCCAACTCCGAGGTGCTGAACTGGATCGACTCCTCGGACGAGTGGATCCGCACCCGCTCCGGCATCGCCGAGCGCCGCTGGGCCGGGCCGGAGGAGAGCGTCGCCGAGATGTCGGTGCAGGCGGCCGGCAAGGCCGTCGCGATGGCCGGCATCCGCCCGGAGCAGATCGGCGGCGTGATCGTCGCCACCGTCTCGCACCTGAAGCAGACCCCGGCGATCGCCACCGAGATCGCCCAGCGGCTCGGCTGCGGCACCGCCCCGGCGTTCGACATCTCGGCCGCCTGCGCGGGCTTCGGCTACGGCCTGAGCCTGGCCGACGGCATGGTGCGCGGCGGCAGCGCCGAGTACGTGCTGGTGATCGGCGTGGAGCGGCTGTCCGACCTGACCGACGTCACCGACCGGTCGACCGCGTTCATCTTCGGCGACGGCGCGGGCGCCGCGATCGTCGGCCCCTCCGACACCCCCGGCATCGGCCGGGTGATCTGGGGCTCGGACGGCTCGCAGGCCGACGTGATCTCGCAGACCCAGGCCTGGGACACCGCGTTCGCCAAGCCGGACGCGGTCAACGGGCCCGGCGAGGAGGCGAAGTGGCCGGCCCTGCGGATGGAGGGCCAGACGGTCTTCCGCTGGGCCGTGTACGACATGGCGAAGGTCGCCGAGCAGGCCCTGGAGGCCGCCGGGATCACCGCCGACCAGCTCGGCGCGTTCATCCCGCACCAGGCCAACATGCGGATCATCGACGCCATGGTCAAGAAGCTGGACCTGCCCCCGAACGTCCCGGTGGCCCGCGACATCGCGGAGACCGGCAACACCTCCGCCGCCTCCATTCCGCTCGCCATGGAGCGGATGCTGGAGCGCGGCGAGGCCAAGAGCGGCGACCTGGCGCTGATCATCGGCTTCGGGGCCGGTCTGGTCTACGCCGCCGCAGTCGTTACGCTCCCCTAGGCGTTCTTCCCCCGCCCCCCTGGAAACCCGCGTCGGTCCGCCGGACCGCACGCTGTCAACACCGAGAAGGAGCAGCCGATATGGCTACCCGCGAAGAGGTTCTCGAAGGTCTCGCCGAGATCGTGAACGAGATCGCCGGCATCCCGGTCGAGGACGTCGCGCTCGACAAGTCCTTCACCGACGACTTGGACGTCGACTCGCTGTCCATGGTCGAGGTCGTCGTCGCCGCCGAGGAGCGCTTCGGCGCGAAGATCCCGGACGACGAGGTCAAGAACCTCAAGACCGTCGGCGACGCGGTGGACTTCATCGTCGCCAACGTCTGACCTGCCGTCAGGCTCCCGGTCGGGGCGCGCCGGCCGCGCCCCGACCGGTCCCCCTCCCACCGGCCTCCCGGGCCTCCCCCAGATGTGAGAGAAGAAGAAACCAGTGACTGCTGAAAACCGCACCGTGGTCGTCACGGGTATCGGCGCCTTCACGCCGCTGGGCGGCGACGCCGCCACTTTCTGGGAGGGGCTGCTGGCCGGCAAGTCCGGGGTCCGCGCCCTCACCGAGGACTGGGCGGCCGAGCTGCCGGTGCGGATCGCCGCCCGGGTGGCCGTCGAACCCGGTGAGATCCTGCCCCGTCCGCTGGCCCGCAAGCTGGACCGCTCGGCCCAGTTCGCGCTGATCGCCGCCCGCGAGGCGTGGAAGGACGCGGGCTACCAGGCCCCGGCCACCGACGACGCCAACCCGCTGGCCCCCGAGCGCCTGGGCGCGGTCATCGCCTCCGGCATCGGCGGCGTCACCACCCTGCTCGACCAGTACGACGTGCTCAAGGAGCAGGGCGTCCGCAAGGTCTCCCCGCACACCGTCCCGATGCTGATGCCCAACTCCCCGGCGGCCAACGTCGGCCTGGAGGTCGGCGCCCGCGCTGGCGTGCACACCCCCGTCTCCGCCTGCGCCTCCGGCGCCGAGGCGATCGGCTACGCGATCGAGATGATCCGCACCGGCCGCGCCGACGTGGTCGTGGCCGGCGGCACCGAGGCCGCGGTGCACCCGCTGCCGATCGTCGCCTTCTCCAACATGATGGCGATGTCCAAGAACAACGACGACCCGCAGCACGCCTCCCGCCCGTACGACAAGGCCCGCGACGGCTTCGTGCTCGGCGAGGGCGCGGGCGTGATCGTGCTGGAGTCCGCCGAGCACGCCGCCGCCCGCGGCGCCCGGGTCTACTGCGAGGCCGTCGGCCAGGGCCTGTCCTCGGACGCCCACCACATCGCCCAGCCCGAACCGACCGGCGCCGGCGTGGCCCGCGCCATCGACGACCTGTTCGCCCGCAACGAGCTGGACAAGTCCGAGGTGGTGCACGTCAACGCGCACGCCACCTCGACCCCGCAGGGCGACACCGCCGAGATCAAGGCGCTGCGCCGCACCCTGGGCGAGCACCTCGACCACGTGGCCGTCTCCGCCACCAAGTCGATGACCGGCCACCTGCTGGGCGGCGCCGGCGGCATCGAGACCGTCGCCACCGTGCTGGCCCTGTACAACCGGATCGCGCCGCCGACCGTCAACGTGGTCGACCTGGACGACGACATCGACGCCGACATCGTCCGCGACGAGGCCCGCAAGCTGCCGGTCGAGGGCCGGATCGCCGCCCTCAACAACTCCTTCGGCTTCGGCGGCCACAACGTGGTGCTGGCCTTCCGCACCGTCTGACGACGGTACGTCGCACTGCCCGCGAGGGGGGTGGGGGGGGGGGGGGGCCCCCCCCCCCCCCCCCCCCCCCCCCCCCCCGCGCCGGCCCCCGCCCCCCCCCCCCCCCCCCCCCCCCCCCCCCCCCCCCCCCACAGCCGACGGCGGGGGGGGGCGCGGGGGGGGGGGGGCGGGCCCGCCCGGCGGGGGGGGGGGGGGGCGGCGGGGGGCGCGGGGGGGGGGGGGGGGGGTAACCCCCCCCCCCACCCCCCTCGACGCGTCACACCACCTGGTGCAGCCAGCGCACGGGCGCGCCCTCGCCCGCGTACCGGAACGGCTCCAGTTCGTCGTCCCAGGGCTTGCCGAGCAGCTTGGCGATCTCCGCCTCCAGGTCGCCGCCCTCGCTGCGGGCGCGCAGCAGCACGGCGCGCAGCCGGTCCTCGGGGATCAGGATGTCGCCGTGGAGGCCCGTGACGGCGTGGAAGATGCCGAGCGCGGGCGTGGAGGAGTACCGCTCGCCCTCCGCCGTGGCGCAGGGCTCGCTGGTCACCTCGTAGCGCATCAGCTGCCAGCCGCGCAGCGCGGAGGCGAGCTTGGAGGCGGTGCCGGGCTCCCCCTGCCAGGAGAGTTCGGACCGCCAGTGGCCGGCCGCGGCGGGTTGCCTGATCCAGTCGAGGTTGACCCGCACGCCGAGCACGCCCGCGACCGCCCACTCGACGTGCGGGCACAGCGCGCGGGGCGCGGAGTGGATGTAGAGCACACCACGTGTCGTCACCGGGACCTCCTGGCTGTGGACGAGGGTCGCCTTCCCCAGCTGCCTCGCTCCGTCACCGGCGGGTCCTGATCAGTGGCTACCCCGGGGAGCTCAATTTATTCGACATTAGGTCATCAAATCGAGCAAAACGGACAAGCTTTCACCCCATGCTAGTCGGTCCGTCCGAGAGGTCTACCCCCGCAGCGCCCAGCTCCCCCGAACGGCCGCACGCGCACGCCCCCGCCGGGGATCGCGCTCCGGCGGGGGCGTGCTGACGGTGCGGCAGCCGACGCGGCGTCAGGCGCCGACCTTGACCACCATCTTTCCGGTGTTGGCGCCGCGCAGCATGCCGAGGAAGGCGTCGACGGCGTTCTCCACGCCCTCGACCACGGTCTCGTCGGAGCGCAGCGCGCCCTCCCGCAGCCAGCCGCCGACCTCGGCGAGGAACTGCCCGCGCAGCGCAGCGTGGTCGCCGACGATCATGCCCTGCAGGCGCAGCCGCTTGCCGATGGCGAGCGCCAGGTTGCGCGGGCCGGCGGGGGCGGCGGTGTCGTTGTACTGGGCGATGGCGCCGCACAGGGTGACCCGGCCGTGCAGGTTGAGCGCGCCGATCGCGGCCTCCAGGTGCTCGCCGCCGACGTTGTCGAAGTACACGTCGATGCCCTCGGGGGCGGCCGCGGCCAGCTGCTCCGCGATCGGACCGGCCTTGTAGTCGAAGGCGGCGTCGAAGCCGTAGTGCTCGACCAGGGCGGCGACCTTCGCGGGCGAACCGGCCGAGCCGACGACCCGCTTGGCGCCCTTGAGCCGGGCGATCTGCCCGACCAGCGAGCCGACCGCACCGGCCGCGCCGGAGACGAACACGGTGTCGCCCTCCTTGAACGAGGCGACCTCCAGCAGCCCGGCGTAGGCGGTCAGGCCCGGCATGCCCAGGACGCCCAGGTAGGCGGAGAGCGGGGCGAGCTCCGGGTCCACCTTGACGGCGTGCGCGGCGTCCAGCGTCGCGTACTCGCGCCAGCCGAGCCCGTGCAGCACCGCGTCGCCGACCGCGAAGCCCTCGGCCTCCGAGGCGACCACGTACCCGACCGCGCCGCCGTCCATCGGCGCGCCGAGCGCGTACGGCGGGACGTAGGACTTCACGTCGTTCATCCGGCCGCGCATGTACGGGTCGACCGAGAGGTAGGCGTTGCGCACCGTGATCCGGCCGGGTTCGGGCCGCCGGACCGGGGCCTCGACCAGGGCGAAGTCCCCGGGCACGGGCCAGCCCTGCGGGCGGGCGGCCAGGTGCCACTCGCGGCCGGTGGCGGGGAGGGCGTCCTGCTCCGTCATCACTTACTCCTCAGGGTGAAATATTCACTGGCTAAAGCAATCGTGAGGATGAAAGGTTCACGTTGTCAAATGTTCAGCTAGACTCGGAAGCATGGAGCAGCAGGAGGAGCAGGCCATGACGGCGGAGCGGACCCCGGCCGCCGACCCGATCACGCTGGAGGTCGTCGACCTGATGGCGCGCCTGGTCGGGCTCTTCCACCGCGAGTACGAGGAGGCCGCGGCCGCCCGCTCGCTCACCGGCGCCCAGGCCAAGGTGCTGGCCCTGCTCCGGCGCGGGCCGATGCCGATGCGGCACATCGCCCAGACCCTCTCCTGCGAGCCGTCCAACATCACCGGCATCGTCGACCGGCTGGAGGGCCGCGGCTTCGTCACCCGCGAGTCCGACCCGCAGGACCGCCGGGTCAAGCTGGTGGTCGCCACCGAGTCCGGCCGCTCCGCCTCCACCGAACTGCGCGAGTCGCTGAACTTCGCCCGCGAGCCGCTGGCCGCCCTCGACGGCGACGAGCGCGCCCGGCTGCGCGACCTGCTGCGGCGGATGCTGGACTCCACGTCCGGCACCGCCCCCGGCCCGGCCTCCGCGCCCGGCGGTCGGGCGGGCTGAGCCCACTGGGGCCCGCCCGCGCCCTCCCGCTGCCGCCCCCCTCTCGCGCCCGGACGACACCGCCGACCTGGCCGGTTCCGGCGGATCGAAGAAATTCTCGAAAAAGATGGTTCGCGTGTAACCATTCCGTTCGCCGAACCGTCCAAGTAGTGACGAGTGCCGATCCGCAGTGCGGCGGATCAGCCGAGTGCCTTCCCTCGGGTACCAGTTGCCGCTGCGCGCAGAGAGACCGCCGACCGATGACCGACGCCACGCCGAAGGCCGCTCCGACCCGTTCCCGTGGCCGCCGAATAGCCCGGGGGCTCGGCGCCACCGCTGCCGCGCTCGTCGTCGCCGCGGCCGGCGCCGGTGCCTGGTACTACCAGCGGCTGGACCGCAACATCACGACCTTCGCGCCCGAGGGCATCGCCTCCAGCCGCCCCCCGGTCGCCACGCCCGCGCCCACCGGCGGGCGCCCGGTCAACATCCTGCTGCTCGGTTCCGACACCCGCGACGACGGCAACAGCTCGCTGGGCGGCGGCGACGAGGGCGTGGGCCACTCCGACACCGCGATCCTGCTGCACGTGTACGCCGATCACAAGCACGCCGTCGGTGTGTCGATACCGCGCGACACCCTGGTCACCGTCCCGCCCTGCCTGCTGCCGGACGGCAAGTGGAGCCCGCAGCGGACCAACCAGATGTTCAACTCGGCCTTCACCGTCGGCGAGTTCAAGGCCGGCAACCCGGCCTGCACGCAGAACACCGTCGAAGCGCTGACCGGCCTGCGGGTCGACCACACCCTGGTGGTCGACTTCAAGGGCTTCGCCGCCATCACCAGCGCCGTCGGCGGCGTGGACGTCTGCGTCCCCAACGACGTGGACTCGTACGGCATCCACCTCACCAAGGGCCGGCAGACCGTCTCCGGACAGCAGGCCGTGGACTACGTCCGGGCCCGGCACGGCCTCGGCGACAGCTCCGACATCGGCCGGATGCTCCGCCAACAGGCCTTCATGTCCTCGCTGATCAAGAAGGTGCAGGGCGAGGGCTTCGACCTGACCACCCTGCTGCCCTTGGCCGACGCCGCCACCAAGTCGCTGACCGTCGACCCCGAGCTCGGCTCCCCCTACAAGCTCGCCGAGTTCGCCCAGTCCCTCCAGGACATCCAGCTCTCCGACATCCAGTTCGTCACCCTCCCCTGGCGCTTCCAGGGCGCCCGCGTCGCCGTGGTCGAACCCGACGCGAGCATCCTGTGGGGCCTGCTGCGCCAGGACCGCACCCTCGACGGCCACCCCACCGGCGGGGCCGGCGCGAGCGCGAGCCCCGGGACGGGTGTGGCGGTGGGGGTGAGCGCGAGCCCCGGCGCGAGCGGCGAGCCGAGCCCCGGCGCGTCCCCCTCCGCCACCGCGACGGCCACCGCGAGCGGCGGCGCGGGCGGCGCGGGCGCGGGCGGCACGGGCGCCACCGATGGCGCGACGCTGAACGTGCCCGTCACCGTGCACAACGCCGCCAAGACGGCCGGGCTGGCCGGCCGCACCGCGCTCTCGCTGCGCGGCAGCGGCTACACCGACATCACCATCGGCGCCAACACCCCGACCCGCCGCACCACCCTGATCGAGTACGCCCCCTCCCTGCGGTCCGCCGCCGAACAGCTCGCCCGGCTCTACCCCGGCGCCGAACTGCGCAGCAGCCCCCTCGACGGCATCGTCCTCACCCTGGGCCAGGACCGCGCCGACACCCTCGGCGGGCCCGACGCCGCCGACCCGGACGGCAGCACCGGTACCGGCGGCATCACCGGTACCGGCAGTACCGGCAGTACCGGCAGCAGCGCCTCGCCCAGCGCCCTGCCCACCGCCATCCCGTCCGGCATCACCGACAACACCCGCCCCGCCGACACCGACCTCTGCAGCGACCTCAACTTCGGCTGACCGGCCGCCTGCTCGCTCGTCCGCTGCCCGTCCGTTCCCGAGGCCGCCCCGGGAACGGGCGGGTGGTCGGGCCCCACCCGGTCGCCCCACCGCGCCACCCCGCCGCACGGCTTCACGGCGCCGGGTCGGGGACCCCCGTCACCACCACCGTCACCCGGCGCTCCCGCAACTCACCCGCCCGCAGCAGCCCGTACACCGCCCACAGCGCCTTCGCCACGTACCGGCGCTCCACCGGCACCCCGTACGCGGCCTCGAACCAGCCGGCGAATCGTTCCAGCTCCGGGGGCACCCGCCCGTAGCCGCCGCCGTGCCACCCGTGGGCCAGCCGCCAGTTGGCGAACTCCCGCCCGTAGCCGGCCCGGTGGAGCGCCGTCACCTCGTCCTCCAGGTAGCCCTCCCCGCGCAGCACCGCCACGCCGAGCGCCCGTGGCCCCGCCGGCAGCCCCGCCGCGATCCCGGCCAGCGTGCCACCGGTGCCGACCGCGCAGCAGACCACGTCCCGCGAGCCGAAGTCCGTTAGCTGGTGGGCGAGTTCACCGGCGATCACCGCGGCACCGCGTACGGCCAGGCCGTTGGAGCCGCCCTCGGGCAGCACGTAGTACCCCGCCCGCCGCTCCGCCCGGCCGCCCGCCACCGCCCGGTAGACGGAACGCTCGACGAACTCCAGCACCATCCCGTCCCGTTCGGCCCGCGCCAGCGACCAGTTGCGCGGCTGCCCGGCGAGTTCCGCCCCGCGGATCACCCCGACGCTGGCCAACCCGAGCCCGCCCGCAGCCGCCGCCACCGCCCGCACGTGCGTGGAGTACGCCCCACCGTAGGTGAGCAGCCCCCGGGCCCCCTCCGCGACCGCCCGCTCCAGGTTCGGCGCGAGCTTGCGCCACTTGTTGCCGGGCACCGTCGGATGCGCCAGGTCGTCCCGCTTGAGCCACAACTCCGCGCCCGCGGCGGCGAACTCCGGATCGTCGACCGGCATCAACGGCGTGGGCAGGACAGCGGCGGGAAGCATCCGCCCACCCTAGAGCCTGCCTCCCGGCAGCCCGCCGGAGCGCCGCCCGGCACCGCCCGGCACCGTTCGCCGTCCGGCGGCCGGACCTCATCCGCCCTCCACCACTCCACCTCCCTCCCGCCGGGCATCGCTCGACCGCTCGATCCTGTGCCGCTCTCCCTCCGCTGCTCCCCCCTCGCCGACTGCCGGGCCGTCAGAGCACCGCCACCCCCAGTGGCCGGTGACCGGCCTCCACCCGGTGGGTGGCGCCGCTGTCGAGATCGACCAGGGTGACTCCGTCCCAGGAGCCGTCCCTGGTGAAGCCGCCGGTGACGTAGGCCGTGTGTCCGTCCACCGAGAGCGCCACGTTCTCGTGCGGGATGCCGAGTGGGTAGATCCGTTCGCTGCCGTCGGGGTTGCGGACCGTCAGGCTGGGGCCACGGTCGTCCTTGGTGATCGGGCCGGAGCCGACCACCAGCAGGCGTCCGTCCGGGGCGATGGTGACGCCGTGCTGATGGGTGTCGGCGGTCATCGGCTCGATGGCGACCCGGCCGGTGGCCGGGTCGACCACCGCGAGGCGCTCGCCCTCGAAGGGGAGCAGCAGTCTGCCGTCGCCCGGTCGGACCGCCGTGTAGTGCGGTTTCAGCCAGGAGCCGAGCCCGCCCTCGGTGCCGTAGGGCGCGACCTGGATCCGGCGGGTGGCCAGGCCGTCCGCCGCGACCACCGTCACGTCGAAGGAGTCGTGGCCGGTCGCGTAGACCTCCCGCCCGTCCGGCGAGACGTCGACGTCGAAGGGGCGCCGACCGATCGGGGCCGCGCCGGTGACCTCGCCCTTCGCGGTGTCGATGACCTCCAGCACGCCGTCGCCTCCCGGTATGTTCACGCCGACGTACAGCCGGGTGCCGTCGGGCGACAGGGCCAGCCCCATGCCGCCGCCCCGGTACTCGCCCGTGCCCGCGGGCCCGGCCCAGCTGCGGTACGGGATGCTCCGGAGCAGCGTGCGCGCCCGGGTGTCGATCTCGGCGACGCCCTCCGCGGTGCTCACCCAGGCCCGCCCGTCCGGCCCGACCGCCACCGCGTACGGCGCCGTGCCGACCCGCACCGAGCCGACCGCTCCGCGCGCCGGGTCGACGAAGGTCGCGGTGTCGGACCCGAAGTCGGCCACCAGCAGCGTCCCGGCCGGGGTCGGCGCCGCGTCGGCCGATCGCGCGGCGGCGGGGGCGGGTACGGCGCGGGCTCCGGCCGCACCGTCGCCGTCCGGGTCGGCGCAGCCGGCCAGCAGGAGGGCCAGCACCGGCACGGCCGCCAGCAGCAGCCGCAGCAGCGGGCCGGTGCGGCCGGTGCGGCCGGTGCGCCTGCGGCGGGTGGTCATCATCCGGTTCCTCCGTTCTCCCGTTCGTTCCGGGCTCCGGCCCGGGTCTCGGCCCGGGTTTCGGCTCTGGTCCCGGCCTCGGCCTCGGCCTCGGCCTTCCGGAGCAGTTCGGCGAGGGTGCCGAAGCCGCGCCGTTCGGCGTGCCGCAGCGGTGTCACGCCGTCGGTGTCGGCGAGCCCCGGGTCCGCGCCCGCGGCGAGCAGCAGCCGGACGACCTCGGCGTGCGCGCTGCCGCCGTCGCCGAGGATCACGGCCTCCAGCAGAGCCGTCCAGCCCAGTCGGTTGACGTGGTCGACGTCGATGTCGGTCTCCGCCAGCACGGCCCGCACGTAGGCGACGTGGCCGCGCTCGGCGGCGGGTATCAGGCTCACCCCGCCGAACCGGTTGGTCAGTCCGAAGTCCGGCCCGGCGGGCAGCAGGGCGCGCATCATCGGCACGCTGCCGGTGACGCCGGTGACCAGCCAGGGGCTGTCCTCCCGCTCGTCCTGCGCGTCCGGGTCCGCCCCGGCGGCGACCAGCAGTTCGGCGACGGGCACCCGGTCGGCGAGCGCCGCCAGCAGCAGCGGCGTCCGCCCGTGCGGATCACGGGCCTCCGGGTCGGCGCCCGCCGCCAGGGCGGTCCGGGCGGCGTCGAGGTCGCCGGTGTGCGCGGCGGTGAGCAGGCGTTGGTCGTGGGCGGTGATCACGGTCCTCCTCCTGAGGGGCGGCAGGTACGGCACGGAATGCCTCAACAGATGCGGGGCGGCAGGTGGGGGCGGGTCAGTCGACGTCCTGACTCCATATTTGCCCCGCCCCCGGCCCCACTTCGTCGGCGAACCGGCTCGACCCGGCGAGCGTTCCGGTGGACCCCCGCATCATCCGATCGGTCGATGCACAGCCGCGCCCGCCCACATCACCGCAGCTCAGCGCCCTGGAGCCCGCCGGAGGAGCCCGTGGCCGGGCGTGCCACCCGACACCCGGTCAGGGAGTCTCCCCGCGCGGCCCGGACGGCTGCCGAACCCGGGCCCACGGGATACCCAGGGGATGACGAGTCCCTTCCGCGCGGAGACCGGCCCATGGCTCCGGGCGCCGGTCGGCGGGGGCCGGAAACGGCGAGGCCCGCGGGTCCCGGGGGTCCGCGGGCTTCGTCAGCGTTTCGCCGGTTGTCTCACTAGCGGGTGAACTTCGGCGCGGAAGAGGCCGCGCAGCGGGTCGATGCTCTAAAGTTTGCGTGGCACGTCAGGCGTTTCGCCTGGTCAGGGGGCCCCACCGGCTGACTGTCCGTCAGCGGCCGAGGTAGGGCGGGTGGGACTCGAACCCACGACCAAGGGATTATGAGTCCCCTGCTCTAACCGGCTGAGCTACCGCCCCCCGACTCGACCCGCCGGGGCCGACGATGCGGTCCTGGCAGCAGCAGACGGCCCCTCAGGGCCGCCCCCGGCAGCATAGCCGGTCGATCACCCGTGGTGCGCGCCGGGGGCGCATCCGAGTAGGGCAGGTCCGCCGCCCCTCCACGCCGCCGGACCTGCCCCGGCAGCGGGCCACGCCAGCCCGGCCCGGTGCCCCGGGACGCCCCGTCGACACCCGGCGCAGCGGAGCCGCCCGGGGCTGCGGACGGTGCCGGCGGAACGGCGATGACGGACCGTCCGGCGGCGGGTGATGCTCGACCGTCGGATCGGCACGAGCACGAGCAGGAGCGGGAACGGGAGCGGCGCGAGCGACGACCCCGGCCCGGTCGCCCCCGGGTCCGGCCTATCCGATCGCCCGACTGCCGCGCCCTCCCTCGTCCTGGCGACGCGGCGGCGGCCAGCACCTGGACGCGGCCCTCGCCACCGCACGGCCGCAGGACGGACGGCAGGCGCGGGAGTGAGGGAAGCGCCGGGCGGCGACCGGCTCGGCACCGACCGGGGCTGTAGACGGAGACCACCGGGCACCCGAACAGAGCTCCGACCAACCGCGGATCGCCCCGAAGCCCCACGCCGGTACCGTGGCCGGCGCGACCAGCGCGATCAGCGGCTACCGGGAGGGCGGCGGCACCGCCGCCACCTCCTACCGCAACTGCTGCGGCGGCCGGGCCCGGAAGCTCCACCAACAGGCGTCCGACGGCTCGTGACGCCACGTCGGGCCCCGCCCGGATGCCGGGAGGGCGGCCGCCGGACCTCGGTTGCCCGGCCCGTGCGGGCCCTGGTAGATCTTGCTGGGACCACCCGTCCGGCATCCCGGGCGGGCCGCCGAGCGGAAGGGAGCGACGGTGTCGCGCACCTCCCCCGGGCCGGGCGCGTTCCCGGCCGCGGCCGTCGGCGCGCTGGCGCTGCTGCTGGCCGCGACCGCGGCCGGTTGCGGCTCCGCCGAGCAGGCCGGCGACGGGCAGCAGGGGCAGGCCGTCGCCCGTCCCGCCGCCGCCGGTCCGGCCGCCGACCGGGTCGGCGCGCTGTTCGTCGGCGGCCCCGACGGCGCCCGCGCCTGCACCGCCGGGGTGGTGCACAGCCCCGGCCGGAACCTGCTGGTCACCGCCGCCCACTGCGCGGCCCCCGGCGGCGTCCGGACCGACGGCCTGGTGTTCGTCCCCGGCTACCGGGACGGCCGGGCCCCGCACGGGACGTGGCCGGTCACCGAGGTGACCCTCGACCCGGACTGGGAGGCCGGGCAGGACGAGGACCACGACGTCGCCTTCCTGACCGTCGGGGCGCTCGACGGCGAGCAGGTCGAGGACGCGGTGGGCGCCGACGCGCTCGCCGCCGGCCTCGGCTCCGGGCTGGACGTCACCGTCACCGGCTACCCCAACGAGGACGACGCCCCGATCACCTGCCGGGCCCGCACCTCCTCGTACAGCGCCACCCAGCAGCGCTTCGACTGCGCCGGGTTCACCAACGGCACCAGCGGCAGCCCGTGGGTCACCGACGCGGGCCAGGTGGTCGGGGTGATAGGGGGCCACCAGGAGGGCGGGATCAGCCCGGACACCTCGTACAGCGTGGCCTTCGACGCGCACGTCACCGACCTGTACCGACGGGCCTCCGGCTGAGTCGGGGCCGGTTCCGGGAGCCCGCTCCGGTGATACCTGGCCCGGTGATGCCTGGACCGGTGATGCCTGCCCGGGAAACACGAGGGCCCCCCGGCATCGCCGAAGGGCCCTCGCTCTGTACCGATCACCGCAACTTCCGGTGAAGCTCCCCCAATTGGACTCGAACCAATAACCTGCCGATTAACAGTCGGCTGCTCTGCCAATTGAGCTATGGGGGACCGCGCTCCTCCAATTGGACTCGAACCAATAACCTGCCGATTAACAGTCGGCTGCTCTGCCAATTGAGCTATGGAGGATCGTGCTTCCGCCTCGCCCACCCCGGTCTCCGGATCGCTCCGGGGCCTACGGTGCTCGCTGCGGGACATACATTAGCGCACTCAGGGGGGTGTTCCGCCAATCGCTTTGCCCGGCCCGCTCGCCCGCCCCGGGGCCACCCGCTCCCCCACCTCGGGGCCGCCCGCGCCCCGCCCGGTCCGGCGCGCCCCGCGCGCGCCCCGCGGTGCGGACGGGGATGCTGGTGCACGGCGGCTCCGGCCGACCCGGACCCGCCACCGGAAGGGTGGTTCACGGCCCGGCCGGACGGGTAGACGCGGCACACAATCGCGCGGCGACGAAGGGTGGAACCAGGGCATGTGGAAGGTGTCGTTGTTGGTGGGTCTCGGGATCGGGTACGTCCTCGGCACCCGGGCCGGGCGCGAGCGCTACGAGCAGTTGGCCGGCGCGGCCCGGCACGTGCGGGACAACCCGCGGGTGCAGGACGCGGCGGAGAAGGCCAAGCAGCAGGCCGGCGCGGTGGCCGGGAAGGCCGCCGGGGCGGTCGCCGACAAGGTCGGCGAGAAGCTGCCGAACGCGCTGACCGAGCGCGTCCCGTACTTCGCCAAGCAGCACGGCGAGGACGACGGCTGGGGCACGGTCCGCCCCTGAGCCGTGGAGCCCCGCTGAGCTGGGGCGGACGGTCGCCGGACGGGGTGGTTCCGGTACCGACTGGGCAACACTTGCGGCAGTCGGTCCCGCCCCGGCCGTCGACTGCGGCATGATCTCGGCATGGCCATCGTCGCGGGCATCGACAGCTCCACCACTCGCACCCGGATCGTCGCGTGCGACGCCGACACCGGCGCCGTGCTGCGGCAGGGCCGGGCTCCGCACCCGCTGCCGGAGGGCGAGGACGCCAGAAGCACCGAGGTCGACCCGCAGAACTGGCTGCACTCGCTGGGCGACGCCGCCGCCGGGGGCCTGCTGGAGGGGGTCCGGGCGATCGGGGTCTCCGCCCAGCAGCACGGGCTGATCGGGCTGGACGCGGGCGGCGTGCTGGTGCGCCCCGCGCTGCTGTGGAACGACCCCCGCTCGGCGGGTTCGGCGGCCGCGCTGCTGGACGCGCTGGGCGGCCCGCAGCCCTGGGTGGAGGCGATCGGCGCGGTGCCGGGCCCCACGTACACCATCGCCAAGCTGCGCTGGCTGGCCGAGTTCGAACCGGTGTCGGCGCAGCGGATCGCCGAGGTGCTGCTGCCGCACGACTGGCTGGTCTCCCAGCTGCTGGGCGGGGCCCGGCGGCGCACCACGGACCGCGGCGACGCCTCCGGCACCGGCTACTGGTCGCCGATCACCGGCGAGTACCGGCAGGACCTGGTCAAGCTGGCGCTCGGCCACGAGCTGAACCTCCCGGACGTGCTCGGCCCGGCCGAGCCCGCCGGGCACACCCCCGAGGGGCTGCTGATCTCGGCCGGCACCGGGGAGAACATGGCGGCCTCGCTGGGCCTCGGGCTGGGCCCGGGCGACGCGGTGGTGTCGCTGGGCGGCAACGGCACGATCTTCGCGGTGCACGACCGGGCGGTGGTCGACCCGTCCGGCCTGGTCTCCTCGTTCGCGGACGCCACCGGCCGGCACCTGCCGATGGTGGCCACCCTGAACGCCGCGCAGGTGCTGCGCTCCACCGCCGCGATGCTCGGCACCGACCTGGCGGGCCTGTCCGAACTGGCCCTGCAGTCGTCGCCCGGCGCGTACGGGATGGTCTTCCTGCCCTACCTGGACGGCGAACGGACCCCGAAGCTGCCGCACGCGGCGGGCACCCTGACCGGGCTGCGGGCCGAGTCGATGGCGCCGCAGCACGTGGCGCGGGCCGCCGTCGAGGGCATGCTGTGCAACCTGGCGGAGGCGCTGGACGTGCTGCGCGGGCACGGGGTGGCGGTGAACCGGGTGTTCCTGCTGGGGACGGCCGGGCGGCTGCCCGCCGTGCAGCAGATCGCGCCGCAGCTGTTCGGCCTGCCCGTGGTGGTCCCCCCGCCGGGCGGCGACCACGCGGCGCGCGGCGCGGCCCGGCAGGCCGCCTGGGCGCTGGCCGGGACGCCCGAGCCCCCGCACTGGGAGCTGCCCGACCTCACCGTGCTCGCCCCCGACCAGGAGCACGACCTGGCGGTCGGCGGCGCGGTGCGCCAGCAGTTCGCGGCGGTGCGCGAGCAGTACCACCCGGAGACCGCCGCCGCCTCCTGACCCGCCCCGGCCGCGCTTCGACCCCGCCGCGGGCGGACGTGCGCGGGCGGCGGGCCGGTGCCACCGTGGAGGTTCCACGAGTGGAGGGACGGTTCGCCATGGCGCTGCACAAGGGACAGGGCGAGGACGACCGCAAACTGCCGGTCAGCCCGCTGCACGCGCTGACCGATCCGCTGGGCGCGATGCAGCTGGCACCGGCGCTGCACCAACTGCCCCGGGTGCCGATCCCGCCGGACGTCGCCTACCAGTTGATCCACGACGAGCTGATGCTGGACGGCAACGCCAAGCTCAACCTGGCGACCTTCGTCACCACCCAGATGGACGAGCACGCGGACCGGCTGATGGCCGAGTGCTCCGACAAGAACATGATCGACAAGGACGAGTACCCGCAGACCGCCGAACTGGAGCGGCGCTGCGTGGCGATCCTCGCCGACCTGTGGCACGCGCCCGACCCGTCGGCCGCGGTGGGCTGCTCGACCACCGGCTCCAGCGAGGCGTGCATGCTGGCCGGGATGGCGCTCAAGCGGCGATGGACGACCCGCAACGCCGACCGGTACGCCGCCGGGGCCCGGCCGAACCTGGTGATGGGCGTCAACGTGCAGGTCTGCTGGGAGAAGTTCTGCAACTTCTGGGAGGTCGAAGCGCGGCTCGTCCCGATGGCGGGCGACCGCTTCCACCTGAGCGCCGAGGAGGCGGTGGCGCACTGCGACGAGAACACCATCGGCGTGGTCGGCATCCTCGGCTCCACCTTCGACGGCTCGTACGAGCCGATCGCCGAGATCTGCGCCGCCCTGGACGCCTTCCAGCAGCGCACCGGGCTGGACGTGCCGGTGCACGTGGACGGGGCGTCGGGCGGCATGGTGGCGCCGTTCCTGGACCCGGAGCTGGTCTGGGACTTCCGGCTGCCCCGGGTGGCCTCGATCAACACCAGCGGGCACAAGTACGGGCTGGTGTACCCGGGGGTCGGCTGGGCGCTGTGGCGGGACGGGGCAGCGCTGCCCCAGGAGCTGGTGTTCAAGGTCAACTACCTGGGCGGCGAGATGCCGACCTTCGCGCTGAACTTCTCCCGGCCGGGCGCCGAGGTGGTCGCCCAGTACTACGCGTTCCTGCGGCTCGGGTTCGGCGGGTACCACGCGATCCAGCAGGCCTGCCGGGACGTCGCCGGGTACCTGGCCGAGGAGATCGCCGGGCTCGGGCCGTTCCGGATGATCACCAGGGGCGACCAGCTGCCGGTTTTCGCGTTCACCACCGTCGACGACTGCCCGTTCGACGTGTTCGACGTCTCGCGGCGGCTGCGCGAACGCGGCTGGCAGGTGCCCGCGTACACCTTCCCGGAGGGGCGGACCGACCTGGCGGTGCTGCGGGTGGTGTGCCGCAACGGGTTCACCCGGGACCTGGCGGACCTGCTGCTGGCCGACCTGCGGCGGCTGCTGCCCGAGCTGGAGCGCCAGCCCGCGCCGCTCAGCGCGCTGGGGATGCCGCCGCGCAGCGGGTTCCACCACTGAGGCCCGCGGCCCGGCCCGGCCCGGGTGCGCGTCCGTTCGACGGCGCGCCGGCGCTGTGGCGCGGCCGGACCGTCGGGCGTCAGTCGAGGTAGCCGCGGAGCTGGTCGGCGAAGGCGTGGTCGCGGAGCTTGCCGAGCGTCTTCGCCTCGATCTGGCGGATCCGCTCCCGGGTCACCCCGAACAGGTGGCCGATCTCCTCCAGGGTGCGGGGGCGGCCGTCGTCGAGGCCGTAGCGGAGCTGGACCACCTGCCGCTCGCGCTCGCCGAGGGTGGCCAGCACCGCCTCCAGGTGCTCGCGCAGCAGCAGGAAGGCGGCGCTCTCCGCCGGGGAGGCGGCGTCGGCGTCCTCGATCAGGTCACCGAGGGCGATGTCGTCCTCCGCCCCGACCGGGGTGTGCAGGGAGACCGGTTCCTGGGCCAGCCGGCGGATCTCCCGGACCCGCTCCGGCGACAGTTGCAGCGCCGCCCCGACCTCGGCGGCGGTCGGCTCCACGCCGTGCTCCTGCAGCATCGAGCGCTGCACCCGCAGCACCCGGTTGATCAGCTCCACGACGTGCACCGGCACCCGGATGGTGCGGGCCTGGTCGGCGAGGGCGCGGCTCATCGCCTGGCGGATCCACCAGGTGGCGTAGGTGGAGAACTTGTAGCCGCGCGCGTAGTCGAACTTCTCCACCGCCCGGATCAGGCCCAGGTTCCCCTCCTGGACCAGGTCGAGCAGGGTCAGGCCGCGCCCGACGTGGCGCTTGGCGACCGAGACGACCAGCCGCAGGTTGGCCTCGATCAGGCGGCGCTTGGCGATCCGGCCCAGCACCACCAGCCGGTCCAGGTCGCCGAGCAGGCGCTCGTCGGCGTCCGGGACGCGGTTCAGCGCCTCCTCCGCGAACAGGCCGGCCTCGATGGCGCGGGCCAGCTCCACCTCCTCGACGGCGGTGAGCAGCCGGATCCGGCCGATCTCGCGCAGGTACTGGCGCAGCAGGTCGGCGGCCGGGCCGGTGCCCTCGTCCAGCGCGGGTTCCGGCGGCTCGTCGGCGAGCTCCTCGACGGCGGGCTCCTCGACGGCGGGCTCACCGGCGGCGGGGTCCTCGGGGAGGAGGCCGTCGGCGGTCGGGGTGGCCTCCTCGGCAACGGAGCCGGTGCGGCCGGTGTCCGGGCCGGGGGCGGGCACGACGGTGAGCTCGGGGCCGGGCGGGCCGGGCTGGGGCGGGATCGCGGCGTCCCGGGCTGGGGCGGTCTGGGCCGGGCGGGCAACGGAAAGCTCCACGGGCATCCCTCCAGGGGCCGCGCGCGGCATGGGGGTTGCCGCGCCACACCCGAGGGGATACCCAGCGCGGCGGGCCCGGGCACCTGCGAGCGGCCGCGAGGTGGCCGAACGGCACCCGTCGGACCTGCGGGTGCCGCGAGTCGACGCCGGGTCAGAGCGCGGCGGCGCCGCGGGACCGGAGCTGCTGGCCGTACTGCTGCAGGGCCCACAGCTCGCTCTGCACCGGGTGCTGCTCCTCGGCGGTGGCCCGGTCGCCGAGCCGGCGCAGGTGGGCGCGGACCTCGTCGATCCGGCGGTCCACGGCCTGCAGCCGCAGCTTGACCAGGAACTCCCCCGCGTACAGCTGGTCGGCCTTGCGGCGGGAGCGGATCGGCTCGACGGTCAGTTCGGTGACCAGGCCGCGCACCTGGTCGTCCGGGCTGGCCTCGCGGACGGCGGCGGTGAAGTCGGGCAGGCTCGCGCCGTACGCGGTGCCGCCGACCTGGCCGATCGCGCGGCGGACGGCCCGGTAGGGCGGGGTGGGGAACTCGTCCTCGCCGTACTGGTCGAAGGCCGGGCTGACCAGGTCGGGGTGCTGGAGGGCGAGCTTGAGCAGTTCGCGTTCGACGAACTGGGCCGGGTCGCGCGGGTTGAGCCGGAAGACCGGCCGCTCCGGGCGGACCGGCTGCGGGGCGGCGTCGGGGCGGCGCAGCGCGCGCTGCGGGCCGCTCTGCTGGTTCTCGCGCTGCCAGCGGGCCAGCTGGGCGATCCGGTTGACCACGAAGCGCTCGTCCAGGATGCCGACCATGCCGGCCAGTTGGACGGCGTACTCGTGCTGGATCGAGCGGTCCTTGATCTTGACGATGATCCCGGCGGCCTCCTCCAGGGCGGCGGCCCGGCCCTCCGCGGTGTCCACCCGGTGCCGGGCGACGGCGGAGCGGAGCGCGAACTCGAACAGCGGGACGGGGTTGTCCACCAGGGCGCGGACCGCCTCGTCGCCCTGGGCCAGGCGCAGTTCGCACGGGTCCATGCCGCCCGGGGTGATGGCGATGGAGGTGCGGGCGGCGAACTTCTGGTCGTCCTCGAAGGCGCGCAGGGCGGCCTTCTGACCGGCCGCGTCGCCGTCGAAGGTGAAGACCGTCTCGCCGCGGTAGCCCGCGGTGGAGGTGGTGTCCATCAGCAGCCGGCGGATGATCTTGATGTGGTCCTCGCCGAAGGCGGTGCCGCAGGTGGCCACCGCCGTGGTGACGCCCGCCAGGTGGCAGGCCATCACGTCGGTGTAGCCTTCGACCACCACCGCCCGGCCGGACTTGGCGATCTCCTTGCGGGCCAGGTCGATGCCGTACAGGACGTTCGACTTCTTGTAGAGCGGCGTCTCGGGGGTGTTCAGGTACTTCGGGCCGTTGTCGTCCTCGCGCAGCCGGCGCGCGCCGAAGCCGACCACGTCGCCCGAGCTGTCCCGGATCGGCCAGACCAGGCGGCCCCGGAAGCGGTCGATCAGGCCGCCGCGCTGGCCCTGCGAGGCCAGGCCGCCGACCGAGATCTCCTTGTCGGTGAAGCCGCGACCGCGCAGGAAGCGCACCAGGTGCTCCCAGCCGGCCGGGGCGTAGCCCACCCCGAAGTGCTTGGCGGCGGCCTCGTCGAAGCCCCGCTCGGCCAGGAAGCGGCGGCCGATCTCGGCCTCGGGCGTGGCCAGTTGCTCCTGGAACCAGGCGGCGGCCACCTTGTGCGCCTCGACCAGCCTGGTCCGCTCGCCCTGCTGGTGGCGCGGGCTGTAGCCGCCCTCCTCGTAGCGCAGGGTGATGCCCGCCTGGGCGGCCATCCGCTCGACCGCCTCCGCGAACGAGCAGTGCTCGATCTTCATCAGGAAGGTGATCGTGTCGCCGGACTCGCCGCAGCCGAAGCAGTGGAAGACGCCCTTGCCCGGGTGCACGTAGAAGGACGCCGACTTCTCGTCGTGGAACGGGCAGACGCCCTTCAGCTGCGCGCCGCCACCCGCCGCCAGCTGCACGTAGTCGCCGACCACGGCGTCGATCGGCAGGGCGGCACGCACCGCCTGCACATCCTCGTCCCTGATCCGACCGGCCACCCGGGAAGTCTACGGGAGCGGGGCTGACACTCCGGGGCTCCCGGGCGGCTGAGGACTTGCGGGCGGCTGAGGGCTTGCGGGCGGCTCAGGACTGCCGGGCCACCAGCTTCGCGTGCAGGGCGAGCGCGGAGGCGTCGGTGAGGGTGGCGATCTGGTCGATCACGCTGCGCAGCGCGGCCCGGTCGTCCTCGGCCTCCGCGTACTGGGCGGCGAACACCGGGTCCAGCCGGTGCGGGGCGTCGACCATCAGGGCGTCGGCCAGCTCGGCGATCACCACCCGCTGGCGGGAGCGGAGTTGGGCCTGCTCGGCACGCTGCATCACGTACCGGACGGCGACCGCCTTGAGCACCGCGCACTCCAACCGGACGCCGTACGGGACGACCAGCTCGGCGGCGTACCGGGTGAGCGGGCCGGGGCCGTAGCGGGCCCGGGTGGCCTGCTCGGCGGCCAGGCAGAAGCGACCGATCAGCTGGCTGGTGAGGTCCTTCAGGCCGGCCCGGGCGCGGGCGGTGCCGTCGTAGTCGGCCGGCCACCAGTCCTCGGCCTGCAGGCGGTCGAGCGCCTCGCCGAACTCCTCCGGGCCCGCTCCGGGGACGAACCGCTCGGCGGTCTCGAACAGCTCGGCGCGCTCCTCCGGGGAGCGCAGCGCGGCCGGGTCGATGTGGCCGGCCTGCAGGCCGTCCTCCACGTCGTGGGTGGAGTACGCGACGTCGTCGGACCAGTCCATCACGGTGGCCTCGAAGCACTTGCGGCCGTCGGGCGCACCGGCGCGCAGCCAGCGGAACACCGGCAGGTCGTCCCCGTACACGCCGTACTTGGTGGACCCGGGGTCGGCCGGGTGCTGCCCGCGCGGCCACGGGTACTTGGTCGCGGCGTCCAGCGCGGCACGGGTCAGGTTCAGGCCGACGCTGCGGCCGGGCCACGGGGAGAGCCGGACCTCGGGCTCGTCCAGCGGGGCGAAGCGCTTGGGCTCCAGCCTGGTCAGGATGCGCAGCGACTGCGCGTTGCCCTCGAAGCCGCCGCAGGCCCGGGCGGCCTGGTCGAGCGCCTCCTCGCCGGTGTGGCCGAACGGCGGGTGGCCGATGTCGTGGGCCAGGCAGGCGGTCTCCACCAAGTCCGGGTCGCAGCCGAGCGCGGCGCCCAGCTCGCGGCCGACCTGCGCGCACTCCAGCGAGTGCGTCAGCCGGGTGCGCGGGAAGTCGCTGCGCATCGGCGCCACCACCTGGGTCGTCCCGGCCAGCCGACGCAGCGCGGCGGAGTGCAGCACCCGGGCGCGGTCCCGTTGGAAGGCGGTGCGGCCGGGCCGCTTGTCGGGCTCGGGCACCCAGCGCGCCTCGGACTGCGGATCGTACGGAGCGGTGTTCTTCATATACCAGTCACCGTACGCCGAATGACGGACATTCGGTCCTGCGCCGCGCGAACGGGAGCGCGAACGGGAAGTGGCGGGTGGGCGGCGGTGCGGGTGGCGGTGCGGGCCGATCGAAGATTGCAGAGGATTCTCTGCAGAGAGGTCTATGCAGAGACTTCTCTGCAACCTACTCTGGACCCATGACCGAGCACCGCCCCGAAGACCCGTCCGCCGACCGTGCCCCCAGCCCCGCCGACGCACCGCGCCGGAAGCTGGACGCGGGTTCGCTGCGCGGGCTCGCCCACCCGCTGCGGATGCGGCTGCTGGACGAGCTGCGGATGAACGGGCCCGCCACCTCCGCCCGGCTGTCCGAGCGCACCGGCGAGTCCACCGGCACCATCAGCTGGCACCTGCGGCACCTCGCCGAGCACGGCTTCATCGAGGAGGAGTCCGGCCGCGGCACCAAGCGGGAGCGCTGGTGGCGCGCCGTGCGCGGCGCCATCGTGCTGGCCGCCACCGACTTCGACCAGGACCCGGGCTCGCGGGCCGCGCTCTCGGTGTACCAGGCCGAGAACCTGCGCCGTCAGTACCAGCGGGCCGCCGACTCGATGGCCGCCGAGTGGGAGGGCGAGTGGCGGGGCACCGGCAGCGTCTCCGACTGGAGCAACCTCCGCCTGACGCCCGCCCAGCTCCAGGCCCTCATCGACGACCTGGCCGCCGTGGTCACCCGCCACACCCCCGACCCGGACGCCGCCCCCGACCCGGCGGCGCGACCGGTGATCGTCCAGATCCAGGCACTGCCCCGAAAGGAATCCGACCGGTCATGAGCGCACCCGCCCCGGACGACCGCCCCACCGGCCGCTCCGCCGACCTGCCCACCGACCTGTCCGTGCTCGACCCCGGTGTCGGCGACGGCACCGGCACCGGCACCGCGCCCGCCGGGCTGCTGCGGCGGCACCGCGACTTCCGGATGCTGTGGATCGGCGAGACCGCCAACAAGTACGGCTCCGCGGTCACCGGGCTGGCCCTGCCGCTGATCGCCGTCAGCACCCTGCACGCGAGCACCCTCGAGGTCAGCCTGCTCGGCGCCGCCGGCTGGCTGCCCTGGCTGCTGATCGGCCTGCCCGCCGGGGTGTGGGTGGACCGGCTGCGCTGCCGCCCGATCATGCTCGTCTCGACCGCGGCCTCGCTGCTGCTGTACGCCACCGTCCCGCTGGCCGCGCTCGCCGGGGCGCTGACGCTGTGGCACCTGCTGGCCGTCGCGCTGCTCGCCGGGGCCGCCGGGGTGTTCTTCCAGACCGCGTACACCGCGTACCTGCCGCAACTGCTCGAACCCGCCGACCAGTCCGAGGGCAACGCCAAGCTGCACGGCAGCGCCTCGGCCGCGGGCATCGCCGGACTGGGCAGCGGCGGCCTGATCGCCCAGCTGGCCGGGCCGGTCAACGGGCTGCTGGCCAACACCGCGACGTTCCTGCTCTCGCTCTGGTGCACCCTGCGGATCGGCCACCGCGAGCCCCGCCGCGCCGAACGGCCCCGCCGGGCGCTGCGCCGGGAGATCGGCGAGGGGCTGCGGCTGCTCGCCTCCGACGTCTGGTTCCGCACCTTCGCGCTGTTCGGCGCCGCCTCCAACCTGGTGCTGACGGGCTACCAGTCGCTGCTGGTGGTCTTCCTGATCCGCGAGGTCGGCGTCAGCGAGGGCACCGTCGGCCTGCTGGTCGCGGTGGCCTCCACCGGCGGCATCGTCGGCGCGGCCGTCGCCCGCCGGATCGCGGCCCGGATCGGCACCTCGCGGGCCATGCTGGTGCTGGAGCTCGCCCTGCCCGCGCTGACCGTCCTGATCCCGCTGACCGGCCGCGGCACCGGGCTGGCCTGGTACCTGGTCGGCGGGTTCGGCGCCTCCTGCGGGGTCGTCGCCGGGAACGTCATCAAGGCCACCTTCCAGCAGCGCTACTGCCCGCCGGAGCTGCTCGGCCGGCTCTCCGCCAGCAGCGCGGTGCTCAACTTCGGCTCCATCCCGCTCGGCGCGCTGCTGGCCGGCGTTCTGGGCACCCAGCTCGGCGTGCGGCCCGCGATGTGGCTGATGACCGTCGGCGTGCCGCTGGCCGCGCTGATCCTCTGGTGCTCGCCGATGCGCCGCGTCCGCGACCTGCCCACCGAGCGCCGCGCGCCGGTCGGCGGGAGCGAGAGCGGGAGCGGGATGACGCCGGTGCCTCCGGTACCTCCGGTGGCGACGCGGGCCGGGCGGGTGCGGAAGGGTCGGAGGGCCGCAGGCGCAGCGGAGGTTCCTGCGCCGGGTGGCGCTGCGGGCGACGCGGCGTGCGCGCTCGACGCAGGCTGAGGGTGACGGGCCGCAGGTGACCGGCCGGGGGCGACTGGCCCGGGCGGTGGGCCGGTGGCGGTGGGGCGGTGGTGGCGGGCCGGTGGCGGCGGGGCTCAGCCGACCAGGCGGAGGGGACGGCTGACGCAGGACTGGTAGCGCTCCAGGACCAACCGGGCCAGGGCCGGGTGGTCGCCGAGCGGAGCGGAGGTCAGGGCGCCGCCGGCCGCGGCGGCCAGGCGGGCGAAGTCTCCCGGTGCGGTGAAGTAGGAGGCGACGGCGACCCGCGGGTGACCCTCGGCGGTGAGTTCGGCGACGCGGGCGGCCACGCTGGGGCCGCCCGCCGCCACGTACCCGGGCCGGACGGTGACGCCCAGGTGGTCCGAGAGCAGCCCGGCCTGGGTCTCGGTGTCCCGGGCGGCGTCCCGGTCGCGGGAGCCGGAGGCGGCGAGGACCACGGGCTCCCCGCGCCACCCGGCCGACGCCAGGCGGTCGGCCAAGGCCGCGGTGAGCAGCGGGTCCGGTCCGAGCGGCGGGGCGCACTCCCCCGCCAGGTGCGGTGCGGCGGACAGCACCCGGGGGATGTCCGCCTTGCTGTGGTAGCCGCGGCTGAGCAGCAGCGGCACCAGGACCACCCGGCCGCTCAGCTCGTCCAGCACCTCGGGCAGCAGCGGGTCGTTCAGGCCGAGGTGGCCGAGCCGGATGTCCAGCTCCGGGCGGGCCCGTCGCAGCCGGGCGTGCAGCCGGCCGAGTTCGGCGGACGCGGCCGGGTCGTGCGAGCCGTGCGCCACCAGCACCAGGGCCGGGCGGCGGGCCGCGTGCAGCACCCGCAGCGGGGCGATGCGGCCGGAGAGTGGAGTGGTGGTCATACCACCACCTTGCCGGACCCCTGTTTCGATCCGGTTGCCCACCTGTCACGGGTGCTTTCCCCCGCTCTCACCCGGCCGGTCCGCGCGGGTGAGAGCGGCCCGGGCCCCGGACGCTGCGGGCCCCGGACGCTGCGGGTCAGGCGGGGAGGGCAACCGGCGGTCGGCGACGGTGCGGCAGGGGCCGCGTCCGGTCACCGGCCGTCGGCGCCCGGTTCACCCGCCCTGGCAGGTGCGCCGGTCCCGACGGAGGGGCGGGCCGCTTCGCCGTACTCCTGGAGGAGCATCAGCGCCTCCCGGTGGGCCAGCGGGTCGCCCGCCTCGGCGGCCCGGCGGTACCACTCCGCGGCGTGCTGCGGCCGGCGGCGCTCGGCGAGCATCCGGGCCGCCGCGAGCAGGGCGTCCCGGTCGCCCTCGTCCGCCGCCCGCCCGTACCAGGCGAGCGCGTCGTCGACCCGGCCCCGGCTCTCCAGCATCTCGGCGGCCTCCCGGACGGCCGGGCGGTCGCCGCCGTCGGCGAGCCGCTGCACCCAGGCGACGGCCCGGTCGCCGCAGGTCGCGCCGGACAGCATCCGGGCCGCCTCGCGCAGCCGCTCCGGCTCCGGGCGGTCGGTGGAGCGCAGCAGCAGGCTCGCCTCGAAGAACCGGCCGGCCTCCTTGAGCAGTTCCACCGCCTCGTCCAGCGTTGCCGGGCCGGGCCGGACGGCGGGGACGTCCACCGGGACGTCCCCGGGAGTGCCCGGTCCGGACGGGCTCGCGCCGCGGGCGGCCGGGACCCGGGGCGGGGCCGGGTCGGCGGGTGCCTGCGGCTGCGGCGGCTCGAACCGTCCGAGGCCGGGCGCGAGCGGGGCCGCGGCGGTGGGTGCGGGCAGGACGGGGCGGCCGCCCGCCGCGAGCGCGGACCGGTACCAGTCGGCGGACTCCCGGAGACGGCCCAGTTCGCCCAGCAGCCGGGCGAGTTCGCGCATCGCGTAGACGTCGCCGCGGGCGGCGGCGCGTTCGTACCAGCGGACGGCGCGGGTGCGGTCGCCGTGCCGCTCCAGCAGGTCGGCGCCCTGGAAGAGGGCGGTCTCGCTGCCCGCTTCGGCCGCCTTCCGGTACCAGTCGAGCGCGCCGCCCGGGTCTCCGGCCCGTTCGCACCGCTCGGCGCGTTCGCGCAGCGCCTGCGGGTCGCCGATGTGCGCGTACCAGGGGAGGTTGCCGTACTGGCCGTGCCGGGCGAGCAGGGCCGCGGCCTCGTGCCAGGCGGTCTCGTCGCCGGACGCCGCCGCGCGCTCGTACCAGGCGGCGGCTTCGTCGATCCGGCCGGCGGCCTCCAGCGTGCGGGCCGCCTCGTGCGCGCCGGCGGCCGTTCCCAGGGCCCAGGCGCGTTCCCACCAGGCGACCGCCTGGTCGATCCGGTCGGCGGCGGCGCAGAGCCTGGCGCCGTCGGCGGCCGCCTCGGGGTGCCCGTCGGCCGCCGCCCGTTCGAACCACTCCAACGCCTCGTCGGTGCGGCCGAGTTCGGCGAGCAGGCGGCCGGCCCGGTGGCGGGCGGTGGGGTGACCGGCCCGGGCGGCCGCCTCGAAGCGGTGCAGCGCCGGTGCGATCTCGCCGTGTCGGCCGAGCAGTTCGGCGCCGCGGCAGTGGGCGTCGACGTCCCCGTGCTGGGCGGCCCGGTCGTACCAGTCGACGGCCTGGGCGAACCGGCCGTCCCGCTCCAGCAGTTCCGCCGCCCGGACGGCGGCTTCCGGCACTCCCCGGTCGGCGGCGGCGCCGTACCAGTCGGCCGCTTCGGCGGTGCGGCCCGCCTCGGCGAGCAGGGCGGCACCGATCGAGAGCGCGGTCGGGTCCCCCGATTCGGCGGCCGAGGCGCAGAGGCCGACCGCGATCCGGGTGAGGCCCCGGGTCGCCGCCGAGCGCGCGAGGGCGGACCGGTCGGCGGGGTGGGCGTACCTGGCCAGGCCCTCCCACAGCCCGGCCGGGACGGTGCGCCCCTCCCGTTCGGGCCGCAGCTGCCGCACCAGTGCCTCGGCGATCCGCACCTCGTGGCCGCCCGCCGTCCGGAGCGCCTCCGCCGCGCGGGCCGCCGCGGCGCCGTACGGTGCCCGACCGGCGGCGGGTCGACCGTCCCCGGTGCGGCTGCCCGCGGTGCGGTTGCCCGCGGCCCGGCCGGCGGTCAGCAGCGCGCCCGTCCCGGGGACCGCCTTGCGCAGGTAGGCCAGCCCGTCGGCCACCCAGCCGGGGCGCAGGGCGCTGAGCTCGCGGGGCGTCAGGTAGTGCGGGGCGGACGCGGCCAGCAGCGCCGCCGGGAGGACCGGGCGGTGGCCGAGGCGCACCGCGTCCAGCGCCGCGTCGACGACGGCCCGGGCGGCGGGCGGGGCCGAGCGGTAGCGGTTCACCAGCCGCGCCCCGGCCGGTACGGGGCCGCTGTTCACGGCCCGGCGGGCGCCGCTGCCGACTGTGACGGCCGCCGTGGACCGGACGCGGCGGCCCGCGCCCTCGGTGCCCCGGACGGTCACCGACCGCCGGACGGCCGGGCACGGCGCGCCGACGGCCGGCTCGGGCGGCTGGCGGTCGTTCCGCTGCCGGGGGAGCCGGGCGTGGAGGCGGTCGGCCTCCAGCAGGGCGGACCAGTGGTGGACCGACCGCACCGGCCGACCCGCGGCGCGGGCCAACTCCCCGGCCACCGCGGCGAGTCGGTCCGCCTCGCGGGGCACCGAGCGTCCGGACAGCCAGCCGCGCAGGGTGGAGGGGCTGATCCCGCCGGTGCGGGCGAGCCGTTCCTGGGTGATCGTCCGGCCGCCGGTCCGGCGGGCCTCGTCCCAGAGCGGCAGGAGTTCGCGCAGCACCGCGGAGCGGGTCGCCCGGCCCCTCACCTGCACGTCTGTTGTCATGCCAGCTCCCGGCCGGACTCGGACCGGATCTTCGAATCCGTTCCCCTGCGTGCAGGGTACGCACTCCCCCACCCCCTCGTACCGGCTTCTCCTCGAATCACGTTCCGGATCGGCGGTCCCGCCCCGCGCGGGCCCGCCGCCTGGTAGAGGGCGCCCGGCCGGGCCTGGTGCCGGGCCGGACCGGGACCGGGCGCTCTCACAGTCGGCGCCCGGTGCCGCTGAGGGCGAAGTTCCGGCGGTGAAACAGCGCGGCCCCGGTCGGGAAACACCCTCCGCACATGCTCGGTGGCACGACAGCGACCGGGCTCCGGGCCACCGGCGGCCCGCCCGGTCGGGGCCTCCGGCGGGACCGGAGGCGTGCCGCGCCCCGGACCGACGGCGGTCCGGTCGGCGCCCGGTCGGCCCGCCAGCTCCGGCCCCCACCGCCCGGAGCGCGACCTCGGAGGGACTTCCCGATGACCACCACCAAGCCCACACTGCTCCTGGTCGGCTACGGCATGGTCGGCCACCGCTTCCTGGAAGCCCTGGCCGACACCGGGGCGGCCGCCCGCTACCGGGTCGTCGTCCTCGCCGAGGAGCCCCGGCCCGCCTACGACCGGGTCGGCCTGACCTCGTACTTCTCCGGCCGGAGCGCGGACGACCTGCTGCTCGCCGAGGAGGGCTTCACCGATCGGCACGGGTTCGAGGTGCACCTCTCCTCCCCCGCCGTCTCACTCGACCCGGCGGCCCGGACCGTCACCACGGCCGCCGGGCGCACCCTCCCGTACGACACCCTGGTGCTGGCCACCGGCTCCTACCCCTTCGTCCCCCCGGTGGACGGCCGGGACGCCGAGGGGTGCTTCGTCTACCGCACCATCGAGGACCTGCAGGCGATCGAGTCCTACGCGGCCGGGGCCAGGGTCGGCGCGGTGGTCGGCGGCGGCCTGCTCGGGCTGGAGGCCGCCGGGGCGCTGCGGGGCCTCGGCCTGGAGACCCACGTGGTGGAGTTCGCGCCGCGCCTGATGCCCGTCCAGGTCGACGAGGCGGGCGGCGCGGCGCTGCGCCGGACCATCGAGTCGATGGGCGTGGTGGTGCACACCGGCATCGGCACCAAGGCGATCACCGTCGCCGGGGGGCGCGCGGTCGGCATGTCCTTCACCGACGACTCCGAGCTGGCGACCGACCTGGTGGTGTTCTCCGCCGGTGTCCGCCCCCGCGACCAGCTGGCCCGCGAGGCCGGGCTGACGGTCGGTGAGCGCGGGGGCATCGCGATCGACGAGCACTGCCGCACCTCCGACCCGCACGTCTTCGCGATCGGCGAGTGCGCCCTCGCGGTGGACGGCCGGGTGTACGGCCTGGTCGCCCCCGGCTACGAGATGGCCGTCGCGGTGGCCCGGCAGCTCGCCGGGCAGGCCCCGCAGCCGTTCACCGGCGCGGACCTCTCCACCAAGCTCAAGCTGCTCGGCGTCGACGTGGCCAGCTTCGGCGACGCCTTCGGCCGCACGCCCGGCTCGCTCGACGTGGTCTACTCCGACTCCCGCTCCGGCGTCTACAAGAAGCTGGTGGTGACCGGCGAGGGGGCGCTGCTCGGCGGCATCCTGGTCGGTGACGCCTCGGCCTACGCCACGCTCCGCCCGCTGGCGGGTACCGGCCGGCCGCTGCCCGTCCCCGCCGAGTCGCTGGTGCTGCCGGCCGGCGCGGACACCGCGGTCTCGCTGGGCGGCTCCGCGCTGCCCGACGACGCGGTGGTCTGCAGCTGCAACAACGTCACCAAGGGCACGATCCGGGCGGCCGTCACGGACCACCGGTGCGCCACCGTCCCCGAGGTGAAGAAGTGCACCCGGGCGGGCACCAACTGCGGCTCCTGCGTGAAGCTGCTCGGCACGATCGTCGCGGACGAGCTGGCGGCGAGCGGCGTCGAGGTCGACCGGGGCCTGTGCCCGTGCTTCGCCCACACCCGTGCCGAGCTCTACGAGATCGTCCGGGTCAAGCGGATCGCCACGCACCGCCGGCTGCTCGCCGAGCACGGCCGGGTGCCGGAGGGCGCGGAGGGCTGCGAGGTCTGCAAGCCGACGGTGGCCTCGATCATCGCCTCGCTGGCGCCGGAGCTGGAGGCCTCCGGGCACATCCTGGACGGCGAGCAGGGCGCTCTGCAGGACACCAACGACCACTTCCTGGCGAACCTGCAGAAGAACGGCTCCTACTCGGTGGTGCCGCGCATCCCCGGCGGCGAGATCACCCCCGACAGGCTGATCGTGATCGGCGAGGTGGCCAAGGAGTTCGGCCTCTACACCAAGATCACCGGTGGTCAGCGGATCGACCTGTTCGGCGCCAGCGTGGACCAGCTGCCGATGATCTGGAGCCGGCTGGTCGCGGCGGGCTTCGAGTCCGGCCACGCGTACGGGAAGTCGCTGCGCACCGTGAAGTCCTGCGTCGGCTCCACCTGGTGCCGCTACGGCGTGCAGGACTCGGTCGCCATGGCGATCCGGCTGGAGCTGCGCTACCGGGGGCTGCGCTCGCCGCACAAGCTCAAGTCCGCGGTCTCCGGCTGCGCCCGCGAGTGCGCGGAGGCCCGCGGCAAGGACTTCGGCGTCATCGCCACCACCAACGGCTGGAACCTGTACGTCGGCGGCAACGGCGGTGCCACGCCCCGGCACGCCGACCTGCTCGCCCAGGACCTGGACGACGAACAGCTGGTCCGCCTGATCGACCGGTTCCTGATGTTCTACATCCGCACCGCCGACCGGCTGGAGCGCACCTCCACCTGGCTGGAGCGGATCGAGGGCGGCCTGGAGCACGTCCGCGAGGTGGTGGTCGAGGACTCGCTGGGCATCGCCGACGAGTTGGAGGCGCTGATGGCCCGGCACATCGGCGACTACCAGGACGAGTGGGCGGCGACCCTGGCCGACCCCGACCGGATGCGCCGGTTCGTCTCCTTCGTCAACGCCCCCGGGGTACCCGACCCGAGCATCCGCTTCGTCCCCGAGCGCGACCAGGTCAAGCCCGACCTGGCGCTGCTGGCCACCGAGGGGCAGCTGCTCGCCGCCCTCGACCGCGACCGCGCCCCGTTCCCGTCCGCCCGCATCCTGGAGGAAGCCCGATGACCGCCACCGCCTCTGCCACCCGGGTCGAACTGCGCTCCGCCGCGGGCTGGTCGCCGGTCTGCGACCGGGACCTGCTGGTCCCCGGCCGCGGCGTCGCCGTCCTGCTGCCGGACGGCCGCCAGGCCGCCGTGTTCCGCGACGGCAGCGACCGCCTCTACGCCGTCGACAACCGCGACCCGTTCACCGGCGCGTACGTCCTCTCCCGGGGCCTGCTGGGCTCCACCGCGGACGGCCGGGTCTACGTGGCCTCGCCGCTGCTCAAGCAGCGCTTCGACCTGCTGACCGGGGAGTGCCTGGACGACGAGGGTGTCCGGATCACCGTCCACGCCGTCCGCTCCGCCTGACCCGGCGGCGCGCACCCGGCCGGCGGGCCGCCCCGGCCGCCACCGCACTGCCCGGCTGGCCTCTTCCGGACCGGACCGGCCCTCCCGACCGGCCCCGGCCCCCGTCGTCCCGCCGACGGGGGCCGGGGTCAGTGCTGCTGCCGGAGCGCCGCCAGGACGGCGGCGGCCATGCCCTGCTGCCCCTGAGCGTTCGGGTGGATCGGTGCCAGGCCCCGGTCGGCGGCGAGGGGCTCGATCCAGCGGGTGCCCGCGGCCTCGCACATGTCGTGGCCCGCGGAGGAGGCGTAGGTGTCGACGAAGCCCACCCCGGCGGCCTCGGCCCGCTGCCGGAGCATGCCGTTCAGCTGCTGCTCCTGCTCGGTGACGAAACCGAGGTCGGCACCCGCGATGCCGCTGCCCAGGGTCTCGGCGCAGCGGGCCGGGTCCTGCGGCAGCAGGGCCGGGTACCCGACGAGCAGCACCTCGGCCTGCGGGGCCCGCCGCCTGATCTCGCCGAGGGCCGCGGTGAGCCGCTCGCCGGTGGCGGTCATCTTCCGCTGGACCTCGCCCCGCCCGGTGCCGGTCGTGTAGTACGCCCGGCACGGCGCGGCGTCGCCCTGACCGGTCAGGCTGTGCCGGACGTTCTCGACCGCGCAGCGGCCCAGGACGTCGAGGAAGCCGGCGTCGTTGCCGCCGATCCCGAGCGTGACCAGTCGGGTGGCCGTGCTGAGCGCGTCCAGCTGCGGCGGGTTGGTGCCGTCGTCGGTCCGCTGGGCGGCCGTCAGGTCTCCGGTGCGGGCTCCGCTGCAGCTGACGTCGGTGAAGTCCGCGATGCCGAGCTGCCGGGCCACCAGCGACGGGTAGTTGGCACCCGAGCGGCCGCAGCCCTGCGGGGATCCGCCCTGGGGCGGGATCCGCAGGCCGGAGGTGTAGGAGTCCCCGAGGGCCGCGTACGGCCCGGTGGCCGGAGTGGCCGGGGTGGCGGAGGGAGTGGGGGACGAGGAGGCCGGGGCCGCGGGGGTCGGCGCGGCCCGGTCGGGCCCGGGGGCCGGGAGGGCCGCCCCGGCACCGCACCCGGCCGCGCCGAGCAGGACGGCACCGATCAGGGCAGCACGGACCGGGGCCGCCGCGGCGACCGTCCTCCGGCGGCGCACCTACTCGGCGCCGCGCTCGTGCTCGGCCAGGAACTCCTCGAACCTCCGGCCGAGTTCGTCCGCCGAGGGGAGGTCGCTGGCCTCGGCGAGCAGGCTCTCCCGGCCGACGGCGCCGGAGACCGCGTCGTACTGGCCCTCCATGCCCTGGATCGCCGAGCGCAGTTCGCCGTCGCCCTGGGAGAGCTGGTCCTCGATCTCGGCGTAGACCTCGTTGACCCGGGCGCGCAGCTCGCTGCCGGGCAGGACCAGGCCGGTGGCGGACTGGACGGCCTCCAGGATCGTCACCGCGGCGGCCGGGTAGGTCGAGCGGGCGATGTAGTGCGGGACGTGGGCCGCGAGGCCCAGCACGTCGTGCCCGGCCTGGGTGAGCCGGTACTCGACCAGCGCCTGGGCGCTGCCGGGCACCTGGGCCTGGTCGAACCACTTGGGGTGGCCGGCCGCCAGGTCGACCCGGTTGCCGTGCGGGGTGAGGCCGACCGGGCGGGTGTGCGGGACGCCCATCGGGATGCCGTGGAAGGAGAGGGCGAGCCGGATCTCGAACCGCTCCACCAGGTCGCCGACGGCGGCCGCGAACAGCTCCCACTCGGTGTCCGGCTCGGGGCCGGAGAGCACCAGGAAGGGCGCGCCCACCGAGTCCCGCGCCAGCTGGAGCAGGATCTCCGGCGGGTCGTAGTCCGTCCAGCTCTCGCGGTCGAAGGTCATCGCGGGGCGGCGGGCCCGGTAGTCGACCAGCCGGTCGTGGTCGAACCTGGCCACCACCTGCGGGGATCCCTGCTCCAGCAGGTGCGCCACGACCTGGCCGCCCGCCTCGCCGGCGTCCATGAAGCCCTCGAAGTGGTACAGCAGCACCAGGCCGGTGCCGGCCTCCGCGGCGGCGCGGGCCGCGGCCAGGGCCGTCACGCCCTGCGGCTCCAGCTCGTACAGCTCCTTGGGATCACGCACGGCGCATCCATCCCCGTTCCGTCTCGTCGTCTCGGAATGCTTTCGGACCTGACCTGTCCAGCGTGCGACGGCCCGTCGGCATTCCCGCCCCCGCACGAGTCTTCACGCCGTCTCTCGAATCCTCTCACCTCCCGGCAAAGCGCCTGGTCGCGGGCGTGGCACGCGGTCCGCCAGGCGGGACGGCGGGACGTCCCGGCGTGCCGGGAGGACCCGTGCGCCCCTGTTGGCGCGCCGCGAAGTGACGCACCGCCTCCGGGCAGGTATCGTCCTCTCGCTGCCTCGCATCGTCGCGTCGTCGCGCCACGCCGTCTGTCACGTCGTGGGCCACGCCCCGGTCCGTTGCGCTGCCAGCCCTCCCATGCGCACCTTGCCTTCACCTGGCCGCCTGCTTCGCTTCGTGATCTCGTTTCTCTCTCGGCCATCTCGCGGACGCACACTGTCCCGTCGCTCATCCCGCCGGATCGGTCCGTCGACCCGTGTCCGTACCGGCACCGCGCTGCCCGCCTCCGGGCTGCCGTCCCGCCGCACGCCCGAGCCTCTGGCGTAGCGCCCCCGGGCGGCCGCTCTCCGGGGCCGGGGCGATACGACCACAGCCCTCGCGCCGCGAACCCGGCACGCGGGCCCCGACGACCGCCGAAGGACCGAAGGATCCGTGCCCGTACCCGTCACCCTCTACGGCCGCACCGTGCGGCTGGAGCCCCTCGCCGAGCACCACGCCGCGGCCCTCGCCGTGGCCGGCTCCGAGGACCGTACGACCTACGCCTTCACTCCCGTCCCGCATGGCCTGGAAGCCGCCCGGGAGTACATCGCGCGCGCCCTCGCCGATCGGGCAGCGGGCCGGTCGATGCCGTTCGCCACGGTGAGCACCGCGGACAACCAGGTCGTGGGCTCGACCCGGTTCCTGGAACTCGACTACTGGCAGGGCCCGCTGGTCTGGCCGCCCGCTCCGGGCGTCCCGCACGGCGACCCGCTGGAGGCGGTGCCGGACGCCGCGGAGATCGGGAACACCTGGCTGTCCCCGCGGGCTCAGGGCACCGGCATCAACACGGAGGCGAAGCTGCTGATGCTGCGACACGCCTTCGAGGTGTGGCGGGTGCAGCGGATCTCGCTACGGGCCGATGCCCGCAACGCCCGTTCCCGGATCGCCATCGAGCGGCTGGGCGCGACCTCCGAGGGTGTCCGCCGGGCGCACTCGCGCGGTCTGGACGGGGTGGTCCGGTCCACCGCCTTCTACTCGATCCTGGACGAGGAGTGGCCCGCCGTCCGGGACATCATCGAGCTGCGGATCGCCGCCGCGACCTCGCCCAGCGCGCCGGACCCGGCGCCGCTCAACCAGGAGTGCCTTAGACACGGCGGCTCCCTGATGCCGGCCGCCTGAGCCGACCGGGCGGGCCCCGGAGCGATCCGGGGCGGAGAGATCCGGGGCGGGGCGGACGTGCGGTGTCGGCGGTGCCGCACGGCCAACCCGGACGCCCCGGCCGCCGGGTCTCCCCTGCGGGGTTTCTCGGCACTCTGTCAAGTTGTCAAGGAGCGGGGACAGCACGGGCTTCGGCTCACCTCCGTTCCTGGGGTCTGATCCTGCTGGCACTCCGCCCCGGCTCAGCCCTCGGCCCCGTCCGGGCCGGAGCCGGGCTCGGGCCCCGGCTCGGCCGCGGAACCGGCCGCCTCCGCGGCGGCGGCCATGCGCTGCAGCCCCGCGAGGTGCGCCGCCAGCGCGGCGCGGCCCGGCGAGGTCGCGGAGAGCCAGGTGCGGGGCCGCTTGCCGACGTAGCCCTTGCGGGCCCGCAGGTAGCCGACCGTCTCCAGGCTCGCCGCGGTCTTGCTGAGCACCGAGTCCGAGACCTGGCAGTAGTCCCGGACGACGGAGAACTCGGCTTCCTGGCATCCGCTGAGGAAGGCCAGGACGGTGAGCCTGGTGGGCTGGTGGAGTATCGGGTCGAGTCCGTTCACCGCTCGCTGCTCATGCTCTGCTCCTTGACCTCTCGATTGGCCATCGTGATGACACCCCAGACGGCCAAGCCGCCGACCACGCCCGCGGCGGCCATGGCCCACCCCTGGTCGCCGGTGGCCAGCCAGGTGCCGAGCCAGGCCAGCACCGCGGCCAGGATCGTCAGGCCGAGCGCCCACAGGACGTTCGGCGGGATCTTCACCTTCTCCAGCCGCGCGGCGACGCCGCTGGAGCGCATGGCCACCCGCACTATCGCCGCCAGCACCGCCGCCAGGCCGGCCGCGCACAGCGGTATCAGCCAGTGCGCCTGCTGCTGGAAGCTCTGTCCGATCGCCGCGCAGTAGACCGCGAGGGAGGCGCCCACCCCGGGGCCGTACCACCAGGGCATCGGTGCGGGCCGCCGGGCGGCGGCCCGCGCGCGCTCGGCGAGCGCCAGTGCCTCCGCGGGCGTGAGCCTCTCGGACTGCTCGTGCGCGTGCTGCTTGTCGTCAACCATGGGATCCCCCGAGCGGACATGCCGTCGGATCCGGCCTGCTGCCGGATCAAGTGCTACCACTCTGGCACATGCTTTCCGGAGGGGAAAGTAATTTTCCGACGGACCGTCAACAGGCTCCTCAGCAGCGCGGGTCGATCTCCTGGAAGGTGGCGTAGTGGTCGGCGGTCCAGTACTGCTCGCCCACGCCACCGGTGACGACCCGCCTGGTCCCGCGGTCGTCCGATCCGGGCGTGACCACGGTGAACTCGTGGTAGTAGCCGCTGCCCTGACGGGGCAGCCGGCCCTCCCGGTTCTCGAAGACGACACCGTCCGAGCGGTACGGGTAGGGGCCGCCCCGGGCGATCAGGCCGAGGGTGTCGAGGGCCTGCGCGGGCAGCTTGCTGCGGCAGACGTCGGCCAGCGCCGAACTGGTGGGCACCCAGCCGCCCTGGGCGGTGGGCGACTTGGCCGGGGCCGAGGGCTTGGGCGCGCCCGCGGCACCGCTGCGGGTGGCGGTGGCGGCGGCGCTGACGCCGGCGGTGGCGGACGCGGTGGCCGGGGACTTCGCGCTGCCCGCGCCGTCCGAGTCGTGCCCGCCGTTCAGCAGGGCGGCGACTCCGGCCGCGATCCCGAGGAGGACCACGGCGAGGAGGCTGATCAGGCGGTTTCGGCTGTTCATGGCCCCAGCCTGCCGCACCGGCTCACCCGGACGGCGCACGGCACGCGCCCGGCCCGACCCAGCCAGGCCCGGACCCGGGAAACGCCGCCGGGGCGGGGACGGACGCCGTTGTCCGTCCCCGCCCCGGCTGCTTCCCGTACGGCGGCTCTCCTGCGCCGAGCTCCGCCGTACGCCCCTCCCCTTCGGAGGGGTGCGGTCAGTGAACCGCGCTGCTTCGTGTCAGCGCGAGTCGCTGCCCGCCGTCTCGATGGCGGCGCGGCCTGCCTCCAGGCGCGCCACCGGAATCCGGAAGGGAGAGCATGATACGTAGTCCAGCCCCACCTCATGGAAGAAGTGCACCGAATCGGGGTCGCCGCCGTGCTCGCCGCAGACGCCGAGCTTGAGGTCGGGACGGGTGGCCCGGCCGGCCTGGGCGGCGTTCCTGACCAGGGCGCCGACGCCGTCGCGGTCGATGGTCTCGAACGGGCTGACCCCGAAGATGCCCTTCTCCAGGTACGCGGTGAAGAAGGAGGCCTCGACGTCGTCGCGGGAGAAGCCCCACACGGTCTGGGTCAGGTCGTTGGTGCCGAAGGAGAAGAAGTCGGCGGCCTCGGCGATCTGACCGGCGGTCACGGCGGCGCGCGGCAGTTCGATCATGGTGCCGAGCTTGATGTCCAGGGTGACGCCGGTGGAGGCGGCGACCTCGGCGAGCACCCGCTCGCACTCGTCGCGGACCAGTTCCAGCTCCTGGACGGTGCCGACCAGCGGGATCATCACTTCGGGGCGCGGGTCGCCGCCGGCCAGCTTGCGCTCGGCCGCGGCCTCGGCGATCGCCCGGACCTGCATGCCGAACAGACCGGGGATGACCAGGCCGAGCCGGACGCCGCGCAGGCCGAGCATCGGGTTGGCCTCGTGCAGCCGGTGCACGGCCTGGAGCAGGCGCAGGTCGTTCTCGTTCGGGTCCTTGCGGGCCTCCGCGAGGGCGACGCGCACCGACAGCTCGGTGATGTCGGGCAGGAACTCGTGCAGCGGCGGGTCGAGCAGCCGGACCGTCACCGGGAGGCCGTCCATCGACTGGAACAGCTCCAGGAAGTCGCCCTTCTGCAGCGGCAGCAGGCTGGACAGCGCGGTCTCGCGGTCCTTGTCGTTGTCCGCCAGGATCAGGTGCTCGACCTCCTTGCGGCGCTCCTCGCCGAGGAACATGTGCTCGGTGCGGCACAGGCCGATGCCCTGGGCGCCGTACCGGCGGGCGCGGTTCGCGTCCTCGGCGTTGTCGGCGTTGGCGCGCACCGCGAGGCGGCGGCGGCCGTCGGCGTGCGACATCAGCCGGTGCACGGCCTGGACCAGCCCGCCCTGGACGTCGGCGCCGGCGTGCAGGGTGCCCTCGAAGTACTCGACCACCGGGGACGGCAGCACCGGGACCTCGCCGAGGTACACCTTGCCGTTGGCGCCGTCGATGGAGACCACGTCGCCCTCGTGGACGACCTGGCCGTCGGCGGTGGTGAACTTGCGGTTCTTGGTGTCGACCTCCAGCTCCTCGGCGCCGCAGACACAGGTCTTTCCCATGCCGCGGGCGACCACGGCCGCGTGCGAGGTCTTGCCGCCGCGCGAGGTGAGGATGCCCTCGGCGGCGATCATGCCTTCCAGGTCGTCCGGGTTGGTCTCGCGGCGGACCAGGATGACCTGCTCGCCGGAGCGCGACCACTTCACCGCGGTGTACGAGTCGAAGACCACCTTGCCGACCGCCGCGCCGGGCGAGGCCGCGATGCCGTACGCGACCGGCCTGGTCTCGGAGGTGGGCGCGAAGCGCGGGAACATCAGCTGGGCGAGCTGGCCGCCGGTGACCCGGTGCAGCGCCTCGTCCAGGTCGATCAGGCCCTGGTCGACCAGCTGGACGGCGATCCGGAACGCGGCGGCGGCGGTGCGCTTGCCGACCCGGGTCTGCAGCATCCAGAGCTTGCCGCGCTCGATGGTGAACTCGATGTCGCACAGGTCCCGGTAGTGGTTCTCCAGGGTGTGCATGATGGACATCAGCTCGTCGTACGACTTCTTGTCGAGCTGCTCCAGGTCGGCCAGCTGGAGGGTGTTGCGGATGCCCGCCACCACGTCCTCGCCCTGGGCGTTCTGCAGGTAGTCGCCGTAGACGCCCTGGGTGCCGGTGGAGGGGTCGCGGGTGAAGGCGACACCGGTGCCCGAGTCCTCGCCGAGGTTGCCGAAGACCATGGTGCAGACGTTGACGGCGGTGCCCAGGTCGTTCGGGATCCGCTCCTGCCGGCGGTACAGGCGGGCCCGGTCGCCGTTCCAGGAGTGGAAGACCGCGTGGATCGCCAGGTCCAGCTGCTCGCGCGGGTCCTGCGGGAACTCCCGGCCGGTCTCCCGGAGCACGATCGCCTTGAAGGTGGCGACCAGCGTCCGCAGGTCCTCGGCGGTGAGGTCGAGGTCGTTGGCGGTGCCCTTGGCGTGCTTGGCCTCCTCCAGCGCCTCCTCGAAGAGCTCGCCGTCGACGCCCAGCACGGTCTTGCCGAACATCTGCACCAGGCGGCGGTACGAGTCCCAGGCGAAGCGCTCGTTGCCGGACTGATCGGCGAGCCCGGCCACCGAGGCGTCGGAGAGACCGATGTTCAGGACGGTGTCCATCATTCCGGGCATCGAGAACTTCGCGCCGGAGCGCACCGAGACCAGCAGCGGGTTGTCGGCCTGGCCGAGCTGCTTGCCCATCCGCTGTTCGAGGGCGGCCAGGTGGCCGGTGATCTCCTCGTTCAGCGAGCCCGGTTCGGTGCCGGTCTCCAGGAAGACCTTGCAGGCGTCGGTGGTGATGGTGAACCCCGGAGGGACGGGGAGACCCAGGTTGGTCATCTCGGCGAGGTTTGCACCCTTGCCGCCGAGAAGATCCTTGAGGTCCTTGTTTCCTTCGGTGAAGGAGTAAACAAACTTCTGCTGCGCCGTCACGGGTCGCTCTCCTCGCACACGGTTGCCCTGACGCCGGAGAACATACCCATTTCGAAGGCGGTCTAGGGGCGTGGATAGCTCGTACGAGCCACGAAGCCGGAGGTTGGCCAGCGGATCTAATGCCCGGGCGGGCGTTTGCCTGCGTTGCTGAAATCGTCCGGGTGACGCTAGCCATTGTTCAAGAATTGAACGCACCGATACATCGGGCTCACTCGAACCGGACACACGGTGACGGCATTCGCTCCGCCACGTTTCCCCGGCTTGATTTCCTGCAGCCAGCTGCGGCGATCCGCCGGAGGGCCCGTTCGGGAAGCGATCCGGACTTGTACACCTTGGCGAAGTCCACTGACTGACTGTCACTCGCCACGATATGTGGCCAGCATCACGAGCGCATCTCAGCTGTCAGGCTGACGACTCCTACGCCGGACGTCGCTTTCCGTTGATGTATCTGTCGCTCTGCGTTGCTCGAATTCGCCTTCAAGGAGCCCTGTTGTCCACCATGGACAGTCCGGCCGGGACGCCACGGCCAGACCCGGAACCGAGCTGAACCTGCCGTGGAGTACAGATCATCCGCCAGAGGTATCCGATTCGGCGTCTTCGGCCAGTCGGGCGCACTCGTACGGATCGTCCAACCAGCCCTCGGGCAGGACCACCCGGTTGTTGCCGCTGGTCCGGCCGCGCGGGCCGTCGGCACCGATCGGCCAGCTCTGCTCCTGGTCGATCAGGGCGAGCGTCTCCGTCAGCTCGGCCAGCGAGCTGGAACCGGCGAGCTTCACCCGCAGCTCGGAGCCGACCGAGAAGCCCTTGGTGTACCAGGCGACGTGTTTGCGGAAGTCGATGACGCCGCGGGCCTCGTCGCCGAGCCACTCCCCCAACAGCTGGGCGTGCCGCACCATGGCGCGGGCCACGTAACCGAAGGTGGGGCGGGCGTAGTCGGCGTCGCCCTCGAAGATCGACACCAGGTCCTTGAACAGCCAGGGCCGCCCCAGGCAGCCGCGGCCGACGACCACGCCGTCGCAGCCGGTCTCGCGCATCATCCGCACCGCGTCGTCGGCGGACCAGATGTCCCCGTTGCCGAGCACCGGGATGCCGGCCGGGACGGACTCGCGCAGGCGGGCGATGGCCGACCAGTCCGCGGTGCCGCCGTAGTGCTGGGCCGCGGTGCGGCCGTGCAGGGCGATCGCGGAGACGCCCTCCTCCGCGCCGATCCGCCCGGCGTCGAGGTAGGTGAGGTGGTCGTCGTCGATGCCCTTGCGCATCTTCATGGTGACGGGCAGGTCGCCCGCGTTGGCGACCGCCTGGCGCAGGATGTCGCGCAGCAGGTTGCGCTTGTACGGCAGCGCGGAGCCGCCGCCCTTGCGGGTCACCTTGGGGACGGGGCAGCCGAAGTTGAGGTCGATGTGGTCGGCGAGCCCCTCCGTGGAGATCATCCGGGCCGCCTTGCCGACCGTCTCCGGGTCCACCCCGTACAGCTGGATCGAGCGCGGCTTCTCGCTCGGGTCGAACTTGATCAGCTGCATGGTCTTGGCGTTGCGCTCGACCAGGGCGCGGGTGGTGATCATCTCGGAGACGTACAGGCCACGGCCGCCGCTCTGCTCCCGGCACAGGGTGCGGAAGGGCGCGTTGGTGATGCCGGCCATCGGGGCCAGCACCACCGGCGGCCAGACCTGCATCGGCCCGATGTTCAACGGGGCGAACTCCGGCGCGCCGGATGCTGCCGGGGTGGCCTGGGCGGTGTCGGGCGTGATGGTCATGCGCGGCGGATCCTCATACGGGTAGGGCCCCAATGTCGGGCTTCCGGACTCTCCATTCTCTCCCACCCGCCGGACCGCCCGGGCCGGGGCCGGGCGCGGGCTCCGCCGGGGGCTGCGACGGGTGTGCGACGGCCGGTGCGTGCGGTGGGTGGACTGCGGTGGGTGGGCTGCGGTCGGTGGACTGCGGCGAGGCGGTGGGCGGCGGTGGGGCGCTGGGCGGTGGCGGCCCCGGGTGCGGTCAGGGCTTCCCGGTGCGGCCGATGGTGACGGTGCCGGAGGCGGAGGTGATGTCGAGCAGCCGCGAGGAGTCGGCGTCCTGGAGGGACGGGTCGACCGTCTGGCCGCCGCCGTCGCTGCTGAGGTCGATCCGGTACCGGCTGCGGTCGTCGGGCAGGTCCAGGACCAGGTTTCCCGAGGCGAGGCGGGTGGTGACCGATTCCGGCGGGCGGTCGTACTGGAGGGTGACCCGCCCGGAGGAAGCGGACAGCTGGGTCCTGGACGCGCCCAGCCCCGTCCCGATGATCTGACCGGAGCCGCTCTTGGCCCAGATCGGGCCGCTGACCCTGGTCAGCTGGACCTGGCCGCTGCCGGTCTCAGCCGAGACGGCGCCCGTCACGTCCACGATCTCCGTGCGTCCGGAGCCGTTGCGGGCGTGGACCTCGGTCGACGGCGGCACCTGTATGTCCAGGGCGACCGGGCAGCCGCGCAGGAGCCGGGCCTCCGGGCAGTCGACGGAGACCGTCATCCGGCCCGCGTCGATCCGCGTGGCGACCGTCGGCCTGCGCAGCGCCCAGCCCAGCTGTTCGGCCACCACCACACGGTCGGTGCCACCGGACCGGACGGTGACCTGGGCCGGGCCGGAGGCGATGTCGAGCTGCCCGATCGCCTCGAAGTACGTCCGCTCCCGGGTGGTCTCCCGCTGGACGAGGGCCGCCCCCGTGACGGCGGCGCCCGTCAGGAGCGCGCAGGCGAGCGCCAGCACGCCGACGATCCGCCAGGCCCGGCGCTCGCCGGGGCCCGGCACGGCGGGCGGGCCCGTCGGCCCCGAGGCCGGCAGCCAGCGGGCGAGCCGGCCCGGCGCGGGGGCGAGCCGTGGCTGCGGCTGCGGCGGGGCGGTCCGGGTCATTGGCTGACCTCCAGGAAGCGCAGCACCGCGAGCACCCGGCGGTGGGTGTCCTCGGCGGGTGGCAGGTCGAGCTTGGTGAGGATCGAGTTGATGTGCTTGGCGACGGCGCTGTCGCTGACCACCAGGGATTCGGCGATCGCGGTGTTCGAACGGCCCTCGGCCATCAGCGCCAGCACGTCTCGCTCGCGGGGCGTCAGCCGGTGCAGCGGGTCGCGGTCGCGGCGCAGCAGCAGCTGGGCGACGACTTCGGGGTCGAGCGCGGTGCCGCCCGCGGCCACCCGCTGCAGCGCCTCCACGAACTCGTCGACGTTCGCCACCCGCTGCTTGAGCAGGTAGCCGACGCCGCTGGTGTTCTTGGCCAGCAAGTCCGCCGCGTAGCGCTCCTCGACGTACTGGGAGAGCAGCAGGACCGCAGTGTCGGGCCACTGCCGGCGGATCATCAGCGCGGCCCGGACGCCCTCATCGGCGAAGCCCGGGGGCATCCGGACGTCCGCCACGACGATCTGCGGGCGGTGCTCCTCGACGGCGGCGAGCAGCGTCTCGGCGTCCCCCACGGCGGCGGCGACCTCGTAGCCCTCGCTCTCCAGCACCTTGACGATGCCGATCCTCAGGAGGACCGAGTCCTCGGCGATCACAGCTCGCACGGCAGCTCCATGGTGATGGTGGTCGGGCCCCCGCGGGGGCTGGTGATGGTGAAGGACCCGTCGACCGAGGCGGCGCGTTTGCGCAGGCCGGTGAGGCCGGTGCCGCGGTCGGCGTCCGCCCCGCCGATACCGTCGTCGGTGATGGTGATGCGCAGCCGGTCGGCCGCCCGGTGCAGGGCGAGGTCGACCCGGGAGGCCCGGGAGTGCTTGGCCGCGTTGGCCAGCGCTTCGGAGACCGTGAAGTAGGCGACCGCCTCCACGGTGGGCGCTATCCGGCCCGGCAGGTCGACCGTGAGGTGCACGGGGACGGGGCTGCGGGCGGCGATGCCGGAGAGCGCCGCGTCGAGCCCGCGGTCCTCCAGCACCGCCGGGTGGAGGCCGCGCACCAGGTCGTGCAGCTCCTTGATGGCGGCCTGGGCCTCCTCGTGCGCGGCGGCGATGACCTCCAGGGCTTCGGGCGGGAGGTGCTTGAGGGTGCGCCGGGCGAGGCCCAGGTTCATCGCCAGCGAGACCAGGCGCTGCTGGGCGCCGTCGTGCAAGTCCCGCTCGATGCGGCGCCGTTCGGCGTCGGCGGCGTCCACCACGTCCACCCGGCTGCGGGCCAGGTGCTCGACGCGGCGCTCCAGCAGCTCCGCCCGGTTGGGGCCGAGCAGGGCCCGGACCGTCCACAGGTCGACGGCGGCGAGCAGGGCGACCAGCCAGGGCGTGACGGCGAGCAGGAGCAGGCCGCCGACGGTCGCGGCGGCGCCCTCGGTCGTCCAGCCCTGCGCCGCCCTCAGGGGGTTGTCGGGCGGCAGCAGCCACACCCAGCCGAAGAAGCCGAGCAGGACGATCGACGCGCCCCAGAGGCCGAGCACCGAGGCGGCGCACAGGGCCTGCACCGGAGCAGCCAGCAGGTGGTGCGCGGCCTGCCGCCACGTCAGCCCCGCGCGGAGCCGGACCAGCCAGGCCGCGCCCGGTGGGACCCGGCCCGGGACCTCCAGCCCGCGCAGGGCGCGGACCCGGCTGCGCTGGGCGACGGTCAGCAGGTCGAAGAGGACCACGAGCAGGGCCAGCCCGGGCAGCAGGGCTCCGCTCGGGAGGACGAGGAGGATCACGCAGGGCAGGCCGAACGGGAGACCGGCGGCCAGGAAGAGGGAGTCCCGTCGAGTGCCCGCGGACCACGGCGTGCGCGCGGCTACGGCGGCACGAACCGCGGTGGCCCGAGCCGTGACGGCATGGGCCGTGACCGCGTGGGCTGCGGCGGCCGGGGCCGCCCGGCGCGGGGGCGCGTCGATCTTCGACTGGAACATGCGGATCAGCGTAGGGGCCGCCTGATCTCGGCTTCCATGGCGCAGGCTTCCGTCTTTGGGGTGAAGCTGGCTACACCCCAAAGACGGAACCGCACACTACCGACAAGATCCTTGCGCCGAAGGATTCTTGACGGCATGACGAATACGAACCTGATGCGTTGTGACCGCGGTCCGCTCTCCCCTGCTCGGGCGGTGGCCCCGGAGTTCGCCGATCCTTGTAGCGAACTCACCTACACAGTGGATGAGTTGGGCGCGTTCGCCGCGATCGGCCCGTGGTCGGTGCGCCTGCGGGCGGGCCGCCGACCGGCCATGGAGGTGTACGAGTACGGCGAACTGCTCGATGTCGTGGTCGAGTCCTCGCTCGGTGCGGCCGGATTGCGCGGGGCGCGGCGCGGCCCGGCCGGAAGACCGGGGGCGGGGGCGGTCGTGTGCGCCTGGGGCCGACTACCACCCTGCGGGGCTCCCCCGCCGGTGCGCTTCCTCACCGGCGGGTTGCGGCGGCGGGCGGCGGACGCCGTGGCCGTACGGACGGCGGGCCGGTTCTGGTTCGCCTCCGCGGCCGGGAGGTTCCGCTGGGTGCAGGCGTCGGCGGCGTCCTGCTGCGCCGAGCACGCGGAGCCGGGGAGGGTGGCATGAGCACGTTGAATCCCAGGCTTTCCAGAGTCGGCGGCGTCGTCCCGGTGGGGCGGTCGACGGGTGCGCTCCGACCGGTCGGGTGGTTGCGGCCGGAGGTGCTGTTCCCAGGGTGCGGGCTGGTCCTGCTGCCCTGGTCGGCGCTGCTGGCCGTGCTGCCCGGTGGCCGCCCCTGGGTGGTGCTCGATCTGGCCGAGTCGGCGGCCCTGTCGGTTGCCGCCGCGTGCCTGCGGCGGGGCCGGAGCCCGTTATGGCCGGCCGGGCTGGCCGGTGTCCTGCTGGTCACGGACGCCGGGTGCGACCTCGCGACGGCCGTCGACGGGCCCGGGCTGCTGGTCGCCCTGCTGATGGCGGCGTGCGCGGAGTTGCCACTGGCCGCCGTGTGCTGGTCGGTGGCGTTCCGCAAGGGGACCGTCCGCACGGGCGGCGGTCCGGCTCCGGCGGCCGGGCGGTGGCCACGGCTCTGGATGTTCCAGGTGTCCGGAGTGTTCCGGGGTCGTGCCGTGGCCCCGGTTCCGGTGGGCGGCCCGCCCACCGGGTTCCTCACGAAAGGAGTGTCAGTGCAGATCATCGAGCTGACGGCGCGATCCACTGCGGGGATCGTGTCCGGGTCTCCGGCGAGCCGGTTGTACGCCGCGATGTCGAGCCGGCTGCGGGTCACCCCGGCCGCGGGCGTGCGGGGCCGCCCGGCGGCCGCCGCGACGGGGCGTTCCGCCGCTCCCGGGGGCCCGGCGGTCTCGGAGGTGCACCGGGGCCACCGTCCGGCGGGCTCGACCGGCCGGGCACCGACCGCCGGGGCCCACGCCCGGGCCGAGCCCCGGGCGTCCCGCCCCGGCCCGGGCCGGACGCCCCGCACGGCGTCCGCCGCGGCGAGAGCGGCAGCCGCCTCGTCGCGGCGCAGGCCCGTGCTGCGGCGGCCCGCCGTGGAGCGGCCGACCTGCTTCCGGGAGCTGCGTTCCCGCAAGCTCCGTCAGGGCACGGCCGGTCCACGCCGCCCCTCCCCCACGGGAGGTTGACCACCCGCCCGAGCAGCCCCGCGCCGGAAGGAGCTGCCCCCCTCCCCGTACCGGGCATGTTCGAACGGCCGCCCGGTCCGGAGCTGAAAGGAGCCGCCTGACCCTGCCTACGACCTGACAGTCCGCGCTGTCGCCGACCTGAACGCGTTCCTCCACACCGGCGTCTTCCGTTCCTTGACCACTGCATAGTGCGATACGTCCTGCCGCCCACCGACCACGCGCCGGCCGTCGACCCCCGCCCCGGGTGTCGCGCCGGCCGGTGCGGGGTGTGGTCGGCAGGCCCTGCCGCGGGCGGGCTGACGAGGACGGGGCCACCGTACGGGCGGACGGCGAGGGCCGGATCGGCGGCCGTGCCCTCGCCCAGGGGCGGGTATCGGAGCAGGTGCCCGCAGGAAAATGGAGGGCCCGGCAGGCGGGGCCGGTGCGAGGATGGCGCCATGACGACGAACCCGACCCCCTCCCCCAGCGAGGTGCGCACCCGCGAGCAGCTGACGGCCGCGGTCGCGTCCGGGGCGCGCCCGAAGTACCTGCATTTCTGGGGCCACCAGCCGCAGCGGGACGGGCGGATCGGGCCCGGCGCGCTCAGCCAGTGGTGGCCCTCCCCGTTCACCGTCGACGGGGTCGAGTACCGCACCGCCGAGCACTGGATGATGGCCGGGAAGGCCCGGCTGTTCAGGGACGAGGAGATCGTCCCGAGGATCCTCCGGGCGCGGACGCCCGCGGAGGCGAAGAAGTTGGGGCGCCAGGTCCGGGGATTCGACGACGAGCGCTGGGTCGCGCAGCGTTTCGAACTGGTGGTGAACGGCAGCACCGAGAAGTTCGGACAGGACGAGCAGCTCCGCACGTACCTGCTCCGCACCGGCGAGCGCGTTCTGGTGGAGGCCAGTCCGCTCGACCGGATCTGGGGAATCGGGCTCGCCGCCGACGACGAGCGGGCCGCGACCCCCGCCCAGTGGCGAGGGCTGAACCTGCTCGGCTTCGCCCTGATGGAGGCACGGGCGCGACTCGCGGGCTGAACCCGACCAACTGGCCGATGCAGGGCGGCAGTTGTCCAGCAACTCGCACAAGTGGGTTGATTCGGGAGGAAGTCGGTCGCGACCCGTGAACGCCGCCGTCCTCCCGTGTCGCACCGGCCACTCGTATCGTCGTCCCGAAAAGGTTAAGACTTGCTCCCGTAACGTGGCCGCCGCATGGCAGCGCCAGGATGGCCACCAGATTGTTGTGTTCGGAGGCCGGTCGGGCGGTCTCCTGGAGAGGTCGGGGCGGGGCGCGATGACCGTACGCAATTCAGGGCCGGATTCGGCCGATGTCCAGACGCTCAGGGCGGAGTTGGACGAACTCCTGAGGGCGCGGCAGTTCGCCGCACAGCGCGAGCGCAGGCTCGCCGAGGCCGTCCGGGCCGGCTACGAACCCGATCACTCGCCCGCCTACGGCCGCCCGCCCCGGCAGCCCGATCCCGAACTGGTGCGACAGCTCGCCCAGGTACAGAACCTCCGCGAAGGACTCGGCGCCCGCTGTCTCGAACTGAGCGACCGCCTCCTGGCAGCCGAGGACCGACAGTTGGCCGGGCGGTTGGCCGACCGTCCCGCACCCGTACCCGGCATCGACCCGGGCACCCCCGCCCAGGGCCCCTGGGCGCACCGACCGGACGAACCGGCCGCTCCTCCGATGCCCCCGCCGCGCTCGTTCCCGACCGGAGCCCGCTTCGGCGGAGACCGCAGATCGGGCCTGGCCCACGAACCGGCCGCCACGTCCGACAGACCGGCGGACCTGACCGGCAGCGCCGACCCGGCCGCGGCCCTGCCCGCCGGAGGGCCGCCCCTGCGCGGCGCCCGCTTCGGGGCCAGCCGCCCTCGTCGCGCCGGCCGGAAGAACGACGACCGCACCACCACCGCCGCATCCCGGCCCATCGTCGACGCGGCCGGCGCGGTTTCCCGGAGCGGCGGAACGGACGCCCGGGCGGAAGAGCCCACCGGCACCTCCTGGGCCGGAACAGGCACCCACGGCAACGGAACCGACTCCCACCGGGCCGACAGCACCGCCCGCCCGGGCACGGAGCGCAACGGCACCGAACCCACCAGGCCGGGCACCGCCCCCCGCAGCAACGGCACCCCCAGTAACAGCACCGGACTCGCGGGCCCCAGGAACCGGGCGGAGGCCGCCGCGCCGGAGGGCGGCGTGCGGGCCCGGACAGGTGCCGAACTGGTCGCCCTCACCCAGCGGATCACCGACCTGCACCGGCAGGGCGCGGTGCACGAATCCGCGGGCCTCGTGGGCCAGGCGGCCCTGATGACCACGCCGAGCGATCTGGTCGGGCTGGCCGCGCTGCTGCGGGCCGAGGGACCAGCCGGCTCCTCCACCTACCTGGCCCGGTCGGTGGCCCTCGGCTCCCCGGCGCACGCGGCGGCCACCCTGGCGGAACTGCGTCAGGGCGGGCTGGTGGACGAGGCGGCCGACCTGTTCCACGCCCTGTGGTCGGTGAGCACGCAGACCTTCCCGGCGCTGCTCGCCGCCTTGGAGCGGTCGGGCCAGTCGGCCGACGGGCAGACCCTGCTGTGGGAGCGGGCCTCCGCCCCGGCCGATGAACTCGCCGAACTGTCGCAGGAGTTGCGCGTCGCGGGGCGCTCCGAGGACATTCGCCACCTGCTGCGCCAGGCCGCGGGCCGGCCGATCAAGGAGGTCGCGACGATCGCTGCGGCACTGGACGAGGAATCCGCGGTCGAGCTGATCGGCGAGTTGGTGCGGCTGCGGTCGGCGAGCGACGTCGGGCACTTCGCGGCCGCGATCCAGGGCTCGGTGGAGCTGTACGACACGCTGCTGTTCGCCGCCGACGGCTTGGAGGAGAGCCGGGCCCGCAGCGTGTTCGCGGCGCTGCGCACCGCGGGGCTGCCGACCGAACCGGCTCCCCGCTCGCGGCCTAAGTCCCGCCAGCGCCGCTGAGCGGGGCTCCGCGAGAGGCCCGTCACCGCAATAGCTCCACCCCGCCTCACGCCCCGCGGACCGGCTCACCCCGTACGGAAGTCGCCCGCACCGGCATCCGAACGCCGAACGCCGAACGGCCGGCGGGTCGCCCCCGGGAAGGGGACGGCCCACCGGCCGGACGAAGGACTGCGGACCGCGGTCCGCCGCGGCGCTCGGTGTCAGCAGCCGATCAGGCGGGTGGCCAGGTAGGACTTCACCTGGTCGAGCGACACGCGCTCCTGCGCCATGGTGTCGCGATCGCGGACGGTCACCGCGTTGTCCTCGAGGGTGTCGAAGTCGACGGTGACGCAGAACGGGGTGCCGATCTCGTCCTGGCGGCGGTAGCGCTTGCCGATCGCCCCGGCGTCGTCGAACTCGACGTTCCAGGCCGAGCGCAGGTCGGCGGCGAGGCCGCGGGCCTTCGGCGAGAGGTCGGCGTTGCGGGACAGCGGGAGCACCGCGACCTTGACCGGGGCCAGCCGCGGGTCGAGCCGCATGCCGACGCGCTTCTCCATGACGCCCTTGGCGTTCGGCGCCTCGTCCTCGAAGTAGGCGTCGAGCAGGAAGGCCAGCATGGCGCGGTTGAGGCCGGCCGCGGGCTCGATGACGTACGGGAAGTACCGCTCGTTCGCGTCCTGGTCGAAGTACTTGAGGTCCTGGCCGGAGTGCTCGCTGTGCACCGTCAGGTCGTAGTCGGTGCGGTTGGCCACGCCCTCCAGCTCGGAGAACTCGCTGCCACCGAAGTTGAAGCGGTACTCGATGTCCACCGTGCGCTTGGCGTAGTGGGACAGCTTCTCCTTGGGGTGCTCGAAGAAGCGCATGTTCTCGGTCCGCAGGCCGAGGTCGACGTACCAGTTCCAGCGCTGCTCGAGCCAGTACTCGTGCCAGGTCTCGTCCTCGCCCGGCTTGACGAAGAACTCCATCTCCATCTGCTCGAACTCGCGGGTGCGGAAGATGAAGTTGCCGGGGGTGATCTCGTTGCGGAAGCTCTTGCCGACCTGGGCGATGCCGAACGGCGGCTTCTTGCGCGTGGTGGTCTGGACGGCGCGGAAGTTGGTGAAGATGCCCTGCGCGGTCTCGGGGCGCAGGTAGGCCAGGCCGGCGGCGTCCTCGGTGACGCCGAGGTGCGTCTTCAGCATGCCCGAGAACTCCTTGGGCTCCGTGAAGGCGCCCTTGTTGCCGCAGTTCGGGCAGTTGATGTCGGCCAGGCCGTTGGCCGGGAGCTTGCCGTGCTTGGCCTCGTAGGCCTCTTCCAGGTGGTCGGCGCGGAAGCGCTTGTGACAGGAGAGGCACTCGGTCAGCGGGTCGTTGAAGGTCGCGACGTGGCCGGACGCCTCCCAGACCTCGCGGGCCAGGATCACCGAGGAGTCGATACCGACGACGTCCTCCCGAGCGGTGACCATCGCGCGCCACCACTGGCGCTTGATGTTCTCCTTGAGCTCGACTCCCAGCGGACCGTAGTCCCAGGCGGCACGCGTACCGCCGTAGATCTCGCTGCAAGGGTAGACGAAGCCACGGCGCTTGCTCAGGCTGACGATCGTGTCGATCTTGTCGGCGGCCACAGTGCTCTCTTCAGTACGACGGCACGGTCAGGGCGCGGCTGGTTGCGCGCGCCCGAATAACTCAGGGTACCGGGGATGCGGGGGCGGGGTTCAACTCGATAGTGGCACGGGCGGCCCGCCGGGTGGCTGTACCGGGAGTGAACAGCCGTGCGTTCTCCGGCGTGTTGGAGGTCGCGGGGTGAAGGCGCGGTGCCCGGCCGACACGGACGGCGCAACGAGGGGCTGCGGCACGCGGTGCGGGAGGGTCTCCCTACCGCAAGTTGACAATCATTTCCAGATAAGATGAGAATGGTTGTCATGAAGATTCGCCGCCCCTCTACCTCGATAGCCCTGGCCGCCACCGCCCTCGCCGGATCCCTGCTGCTCTCCGGCTGCGGCGGCGTCAGTAGCGCGGCGGGGAAGGACGGCGGGAAGCTGGACGTGGTGGCCTCCTTCTACCCGATGGAGTTCCTGGCCCGGCAGATCGGCGGGGAGCACGTCAGGATCACCGATCTGACGGCCCCGGGCGTGGAGCCGCACGACCTGGAGCTGACGGCCAAGCAGGTCGCGGCCGTCCAGCGGGCCGACGCGGTGGTCTACCTGAAGGGCCTGCAGCCGACCGTGGACAAGGCCGTCGAGCAGGGCCACCTCAAGCACGTGGTGGACGCGACCGCCGCCTCCCCGCTGGTGGACCACCACCTCGACGAGGGCGGCGAGGACGAGGCCGAGGCGCACGACGGCGAGAGCGGGCACGAGCACAGCGGCACGGCCGGCGACCCGCACATCTGGCTGGACCCGGCCCGGTACGCGACGGTGGCCCGCAGCGTGGGCGCCGAACTCGCGGAGATCGACCCTGCCAACGCCGACGACTACCGGCACAACACCGACGACCTGGTGGCCCGGCTGACCTCCCTGGACCAGGAGTTCAAGGACGGCCTGGCGAACGCCACCACCCGGACCTTCGTCACCAGCCACGCCGCGTTCGGCTACCTCGCCGACCACTACGGGCTGGAGCAGGTCGCCATCAACGGAGTCGACCCGGAGGCCGAACCCACCCCGTCCCGGATGGCCGCGATCCAGCGCGCCGCCAAGGAGAACGGCGCGACCACCGTCTTCTTCGAGGCCCTGGTCAGCCCCAAGCTGGCCGAGACCGTGGCCTCCGACCTGGGGCTCAAGACCGCCGTGCTCGACCCCCTGGAGGGGATCAAGGAGCCGGACCGGAACGACTACTTCTCCGTCATGCGGCAGAACCTGACCAACCTGCGGGCCGCGCTCGGCGCCAGCTGAGCGGACCTGGGCGAGCGGCGAGAGCAGAGCGAGGAACCACCATGAGCGCTGTCACCCCCACGACGGACTCCGACCACGACACCGACCGCAGCACCGGCCACGACACCGACCGCAGCACCGACCACCGGGGCATCAGCGGGCGCACCGCCGGGGAGGTCCGCGAGGAGGCCGGCGGCGAGGCCGGGCCGGCGGTCGTCGGGCTGCAGGGAGCGGTCGCCACCGTCGGGGGGCGGCCGGTGCTGCGCGGCGTCGACCTCACCGTCCGGCCGGGCGAGGTGGTCGCCCTGCTGGGTGCCAACGGGTCCGGCAAGTCCACCACCGTGAAGAGCGTGATCGGCTCGGTGCCGCTGGACCGGGGCAGCCTGGAACTGTTCGGCCGGCCGTACCGCAGGTTCCGGGACTGGCACCGGATCGGGTACGTCCCGCAGCGCACCACCGCGGCCGGCGGGGTGCCGGCCACGGTCCGCGAGGTGGTCTCCACCGGACGGCTGCCGCAGCACGGGCTGCTGCCGTTCCGGCGCAAGGACCGGGCCGCGGTGGACCGGGCGCTGACCGCCGTCGGCATGCTGGACCGGGCCGCCGACGGGGTGGCCCACCTGTCCGGCGGCCAGCACCAGCGGGTGCTGATCGCCCGCGCCCTGGTCGGCCGGCCCGACCTGCTGATCATGGACGAGCCGATGGCCGGGGTCGACGTGGACAGCCAGCAGGTGCTCGCCGACATCCTCCGCAGCGAGGTGGAGCGCGGCTGCGCGGTCCTGCTGGTGCTGCACGAGCTCGGGCCGCTGGAGCCGCTGATCGACCGCGCCGTGGTGCTCCGCGACGGCTGCGTGGCGCACGACGGACCGCCGCCCCGGGGCGTCGGCCAGCACGCGCTGCCCGGCCACGACCACGTCCACCCGCACGCCGACGACCACCACCGCACCACCCAGGGGCTACTGGCATGATCGAGATGTTCCAACCCGACTTCATGCAGCGGGCGTTCCTCGCCGCCGTGCTGGTCGGCATCACCGCACCCTCGATCGGCATCTACCTGGTGCAGCGCCGGCAGGCGCTGATGGGCGACGGCATCGGGCACGTCGCGCTCACCGGCGTCGGCCTGGGCTTCCTGTTCCAGGCCAACCCGATGTGGACGGCGGTGCTGGTCTGCGTGCTCGGCGCCGTCGTGATGGAGCTGGTCCGGGCCCGCGGCAACCAGCGCGGCGACATCGCGCTGGCGATGCTCTTCTACGGCGGCATGGCCGGCGGCAAGCTGCTGGTCTCGATGAGCAGCCAGTCCGGCGCGGGCAGCCTGGAGAGCTACCTGTGGGGCTCCATCCTGTTCGTCTCCCCCGGCGACCTGGTGGTGATCGCCGTGCTCGCGGCGGTGGTCGTCGCGGTCACCGTGGGCCTGCGCCGCCAGCTGTTCGCGGTCTGCCAGGACGAGGAGTTCGCCCGGGTCACCGGCCTCCCGGTGCGGGTGCTGAACCTGCTGCTCGCGGTGATGGCCGCGGTCACCGTGACCGTCGCCATGCGGGTGGTCGGCCTGCTGCTGGTGAGTGCGCTGATGGTGGTCCCGGTGGCGGCCGCCCAGCAGCTGACCCGCTCCTTCGCGGCCACCCAGGCCGCCGCGATCGGCGTGGGCGTGCTGACCGCCCTGTTCGGCGTCGGCACCTCCTACCAGGCCGACCTGCCGTCCGGCCCGACCATCGTGTTCCTGGCCATCCTCGCCTTCGCCCTGTTCAGCGCGGTCGCCGCGCCGCTGGCCAGGCGACGGCACCGGGCGTCCGCCGAACACGGCCCGGCGGTGTGCGACGTGGCCTTGCCCGGCCCCGCTACCGAGGGTTCCGCCGTGGGAGGCCCCGCGGCGGGGAGTTCCGCCGCCGGTCCGGGAACCGCGGAGGGCGGGGGCGCAGTCCTGGAGGGAACGGGGCCGGTTCGGGCACCGGCAGGGGCGACGGTCGATGCACCGCCGTCGGGGGAGTCGCTGTCAAGTCGGGGGCTGGCACAATGATGTGCGAAACCACCCGATCAGCAGGAGGACCCACGGTGACCACCGCAGGCCCGTCGCCGCGCGCGCGATCGACTCGGCAGCGCACCGCCGTCTCGGCGGTCCTGGACGAGATTGAGGACTTCCGCAGCGCGCAGGAACTGCACGACATGCTCAAGCACCGGGGCGACTCGGTGGGTCTGACCACCGTCTACCGCACGCTGCAGTCGCTGGCCGAAGCCGGTGAGGTGGACGTGCTGCGCACCGCCGAGGGCGAAGCGGTCTACCGGCGGTGCAGCAGCGGGCACCACCACCACCTGGTGTGCCGGCACTGCGGGGCGACCGTCGAGGTCGAGGGCCCCGCGGTCGAACGGTGGGCCAACGCGGTCGCCGCCGAACACGGGTTCAGCGACATCGCGCACACCCTGGAGATCTTCGGCACCTGCGGCGACTGCGCCGCCAAGCAGCAGCAGGAGGAGTAGGCACCACCGCGGCCCGGCAGCGGACGCCGCCCGGCCCGGGCAACGGGTGAGGGCCCGGATCGGAACAGTCCGATCCGGGCCCTCACCCGTACTCCCCGCACTCGCGTTTCCCGCGCCTGCTGCGGTCCCCCCGTCCTTCTCCCGCAGCCGGTCAGCGCTGCGGCGGGACCTCGGCGCCGACCTCGTTGGGGAGGGCGCCGCCGAAGCGGCGGTCGCGGCGGGCGTACTGCTCGCAGGCGCGCCACAGGTCACGGCGGTCGAAGTCCGGCCAGAGCACGTCCTGGAAGACCAGCTCCGCGTAGGCGGACTGCCAGGCGAGGAAGTTGGAGGTGCGCTGCTCGCCGCTGGGGCGCAGGAACAGGTCGACGTCCGGCATGTCCGGGTAGTAGAGGTACTTGGCGAACAGCTTCTCGTTGACCTTCTCCGGGTTGAGCTTCCCGGCGGCGACGTCGCGGGCGATGGCCAGCGCGGCGTCGGCGATCTCGGCCCGGCCGCCGTAGTTGACGCAGAAGTACAGCGTCATGGCGTCGTTGTTCTTGGTCTGCTCCTGGGCGACCTGGAGCTCCTGGACCACGCTCTTCCACATCTTCGGCATCCGGCCGACCCAGCGGATCCGGATGCCCATGGCGTCCATCTCGTCGCGGCGGCGGCGGATCACGTCCCGGTTGAAGTTCATCAGGAACTTCACCTCCTCCGGGGAGCGCTTCCAGTTCTCGGTGGAGAACGCGTACAGCGAGAGGTTCTTGACGCCGATCTCCAGGCAGCCGCGCAGCACGTCGAGGACGACGCCCTCACCGACCCGGTGTCCCTCGGTCCGGGGCAGGCCGCGCTCCTTGGCCCAGCGGCCGTTGCCGTCCATGACCACCGCGACGTGTTCGGGAACCAGCTCGCCGGGGATCTTCGGCGGCCTGGCGCCGCTCGGGTGCGGGGCCGGAGTCTCGTACGTCCGCTTGCTGCCGAACAGCCGTCGCGCGACCATGCTCACTTCTCCACGTATCTCATCGAGCGGATGCCCCGCTCCAGGTGCCACTGCAGGTAGGCGGCCACCAGCCCGCTGCCCTCGCGCCAGTACCGCGGCTCGCAGCCGTCGGCGGTCTGCCAGTCTCCGGAGAGCAGCGCGCCGAGCAGTACCAGTGTCTCAGGGGAGGGTACGGCACTTCCGGGCACCCGGCAGTCGCCGCACAGCACGCCACCGGCCTGGAGGGAGAAGAAGCGGTTGGGTCCGGGCAGCCCGCAGCGGGCGCAGTCGGTGAAACTCGCCCCGTAGCCGTTGACGGCGAGCGAGCGCAGCAGGAAGGCATCCAGCACCAGGTGCGACTGGTGGGTGCCGGCCGCCAGCGTGCGGAGGGCGCCGACCAGCAGCAGGTACTGCTGGACGGCGGGCTGGCCCTCGTTCTCGGCGAAGCGCTCGGCGGTCTCCAGCATCGCGGTGCCGGCGGTGTAGCGGGCGTAGTCGTCGACGATCCGGGCGCCGTAGGGGGCGATGGTCTCCACCTGGGTGCACAACGGCAGGGTGCGGCCGACCAGTTCGCTGCCGCGGCTGAAGAACTGGATGTCGACGTGCGAGAACGGTTCGAGGCGGGCGCCGAACTTCGACTTGGTCCGGCGCACTCCCCGGGCCACCGCCCGGACCTGGCCGTGCTGGCGGGTCAGGAAGGTGATGATCCGGTCGGCCTCGCCGAGCTTCTGGGTGCGCAGCACGATGCCGTCGTCGCGGAAGAGACTCATGGTGGAACCCATTGTCCCGCACCCCGCCGACAGCCCGGGCCCCGACGGCCCGACGGGGACGGCCCGCCGGGGACGGGCCCGACGGCGGCGCAGCCGTGAACCCGCACCGGGGTTGTGGGGCTTTCGCCCGTGCGGTGCGGGACACGGCGGGCCCGGGAGGGGGGTGTATGGGCCCGGCTCATGGATGGGGCGGGAGAGAGGGGACGCGGAGCGGTGGAGGGGGGTCAGTGCGGGGCGCGGGTGGCCGCCTCCAGCAGCCGGTCCACCTGCGGGGCGGTGAGGCGCAGGCAGCGGCCGACCACGGCGAGCGCGGCCCGCTCCTGCGGGAGGTAGCGGCCGTCGGCGAGGGCGATCACGGCGCCGAGGGTGAGCAGGCGCTCGCGGCCCTGGAGGGCCAGGTGCGGGGCGAGCGGTTCGAGCGCGGCGTGCAGTTCGACGGCGAGTCCGCCGCCCTCGACGTCCACGTCCAGCGGGTCGCCGCCGCCGTGCCCGGAGAGCGCGGCGAGCGAGGCCAGCACCTGGGCCTCGCCGCAGTCGTCGAACCCGGCTTCCTTGATCACCGCGCAGGCGGCCTCCCGCCCACCGCGCCCGGCGGTGCCGCCGGCGGCGAGCGCGGCCAGCGCGACGGTGTACTGGGCGTCGCGGAGCATCGCGCCGAGCCGGACCGAGGTCAACTGCTCCAGGGCGTCGACCCCGTAGCGGCCGCGGCAGGAGGTGCACTGGACGCTGCGGGCCACGCCGCCGAGCGGCAGCACCGGCGTCCCGAGCAACCGCAGCCACCGTCGGCCGTGTTGCCGGCGGTAGTTGCGGTCTCCGCCGCAGCCCGGGCAGAAGAATTCACCGAGGACATCCGTCCGCCACCGAGGGCGAACACCCCACAACCCTGTCACGGCGCCACTCCCCAGACATGGCAGGCGGCCTGCACATCAGTGGGCAGGTCACGCGACCGGACGCCGGAGTCGTCCCACCGACCCCGGTTCCGGTCCGACGATGTTGCCACGGTTACCGGCTCGTGTCAGCACCCTGAACGGGTGCCGAGGGGAAAATTTGTGACCGGGGACACATGTGATCGACGACACGGTCCGAGCGGCCGCGGGGCGGGCCTGGCACGTCCCGACGATTGGTCAACTACCGCGGGGAAGAGGCCGGATGGGCCGCAGGAGGAGGACGGGCGGGCCGGAAACCCCCGAGGGGTCCGCCGGTGGCGGGCCCCTCGGGGCGGGCGCGGGCGCCGGAGCGGGCGGGCGCCCGGACGGCGTCAGTCGCGCTGGGCCGACCGGTTGACGGCGCTGATCAGGGCCTTCAGCGAGGCCAGCACGGTGTTGGAGTCGATGCCCACGCCCCACAGCACCTTGTCGCCGACGGCGCACTCGACGTACGCGGCGGCCTGGGCGTCGCCGCCCTCGCTCAGCGCGTGCTCGGCGTAGTCCAGGACGCGGACGTCCACGCCGATCGAGGCCAGCGCGTTGACGAACGCGGAGACCGGGCCGTTGCCGCTGCCGGTCAGGGTGACCGGGGTGCCGTCGACGACGGCCTCGGTGCTCAGCGCGTCGCGGCCGTCCTCGGTGGTCAGGCTGCGGGAGCCGCTCAGCGAGATCCGGCCCCACGGGTTGGCCGGGGTCGGCAGGTACTCGTCCTGGAAGACCGCCCAGATGTCGGCGGGGGTGACCTCGCCGCCCTCGGCGTCGGTCTTGGTCTGGATGATCTTCGAGAACTCGATCTGCATCCGGCGCGGCAGGTCCAGCTTGTGGTCGTTCTTCAGCACGTAGGCGATGCCGCCCTTGCCGGACTGCGAGTTGACCCGGATGACCGCCTCGTAGCTGCGGCCGACGTCCTTCGGGTCGATCGGCAGGTAGGGCACGCCCCAGGTGTGCTCGGAGACCGGGACGCCGGCGGCGGCCGCGTCGGCCTCCAGGGCGTCGAAGCCCTTCTTGATCGCGTCCTGGTGCGAGCCGGAGAAGGAGGTGAAGACCAGGTCGCCCGCGTAGGGGTGGCGCTCGGCCACCGGCATCTGGTTGCAGTACTCGGCGGTGCGGCGGATCTCGTCGATGTCGGAGAAGTCGATCATCGGGTCGACGCCCTGGGAGAACAGGTTCATCCCGACGTTGACCAGGTCCAGGTTGCCGGTGCGCTCGCCCTGCCCGAACAGGCAGCCCTCGACGCGGTCGGCGCCGGCCATCACGGCCAGCTCGGCGGAGGCCACGCCGGTGCCGCGGTCGTTGTGCGGGTGGGTGGACAGGCAGACGAACTCGCGGCGGCTCAGGTTCCGCGACATCCACTCGATCTTGTCGGCGTAGACGTTCGGGGTGGAGCGCTCGACGGTGGTCGGCAGGTTCAGGATGATCTCGCGGCCCTCGCCGGGCTGCCAGACGTCCATCACCGCCTCGCAGACCTCCAGCGCGTAGTCCAGCTCGGTGTCGATGAAGATCTCCGGCGAGTACTCGTAGCCGAAGACGGTCTCGTCGCCCAGGACCTTCTCGGCGTACTCCATCACCAGGCGGGTGCCGTCCACCGCGATGGCCTTGATCTCTTCCTTGCCGGCCCGGAACACCACCCGGCGGAACAGCGGCGAGGTCGCGTTGTACAGGTGGACGGTGGCCCGCGGGGCGCCCTTCAGCGACTCGACGGTGCGCTCGATCAGGTCCTCGCGGGCCTGGGTCAGCACCGAGATGGTGACGTCCTCCGGGATCGCGTCCTCGTCGATCAGCGAGCGGACGAAGTTGAAGTCGGTGGCGCCGGACGACGGGAAGCCGACCTCGATCTCCTTGTAGCCCATCTTCACCAGCAGGTCGAACATCTTGCGCTTGCGGACCGGCGACATCGGGTCGATCAGCGCCTGGTTGCCGTCCCGCAGGTCGGTGGAGAGCCAGCGCGGGGCCCGGGTGATGACCTTGGACGGCCAGGTGCGGTCCGGCAGGTCGACGGTGCCGAAGGGTACGTACCGCTGGAAGGGCATGCCCGAGGGCTTCTGCTGCACGGTGGCGGCGGTGATCGGGGTCGGACGGTCGACGAACGCGCGGGCGACGGAGGACTGTTCGGTCATGGGTGAGGCTCTCGGCTTCCCTTGTCGAAGGCGGTCTGCGGTCGGGGGCAGGAACACCCGACTCGGCCGACTGAATGCGCCGCGAAGATCACGCTGGACGCAACACGACTCCCCGCGGCGAGGGGGCCGGCCTTCACTGGACTACAGGCCCTCGCCGCGGCAGCTAAGAAGAAGCAGCCGGATGCGCATGATGCCGCCACTGTAACAAGAGCGGACGGGCCGACGCAGTGAGCCCCGCCACGATCCCACCCACTGAGACGGGCCCGGAGAGCCTCCCGGCGGCCCCGGCGGCACCCGCCACCCCCCTGGCGGCCGGGCCGGGGCCCGGCCCGGAGCCCGGCCGCGCAGACCTGCGGAGAGCCGGGAAGGACCCGCGAGGAGTTGGTGAAAAGCCTCGGCAAATTCCTCCGGTGCGTAGCACACTGACAACCATGCGTATCCAGGTCACCCGCACCGGCGGGTTCGCCGGTCTGCTCCGGTATGCCGAGATGGACACCACGGAGCGCCCGGACGCCCCGCACGTGCACGCCCTGGCCCGCGAGGCGGTGGCCGGCGGGCTGCGCGCACCCGCGTACGGCGTGCCCGACGGCTTCCACTACGAGATCACCGTCGACGGCCGCACCGTCCACTGCGCCGACCCGAAGCTCACCGACTCCCAGCGCGAACTGGTGAGCCTGGTGCTCCGCGAAGGAGCCTGACGGACCGTCAACCAGCACCCGGGGACGGGGAGTTCAGATCCACCCGTCCAACGAGGCGAGGAAGCCCGCCGGGTCGTCGCGGTGGATGCTGTGCCCGGCGCCCGGCACGGTGCGCACCTCGAAGCCGCGGCGGCGCAGTTCGGCGGCCTCCTCGTCCGACACCAGCCCGCTGGGATCGGCGAGCTGGACGAGCGAGGGGACGGCCGGGGCGTCCGGCAGCGCGGACAGCTCGGGGTGCGCCCACAGGCCGAGAGCGGTGTCGGTGTCCCAGAGCGCGAGGGCGGCCAGCTCGGCGTCCACGTCCTCGACCGGCCAGCCGGGGTGCATGCTGGTGATGAACTGCCTGGTCCCGAAGCGCTTGAAGCCGACGAACGGCTCCGGCCCGAGCCCGGGGCGGTCGTAGACGAACGCGGGGTCGCTGTAGACCGCCCGGGCGGGCTTCAGCCGCTCGACGGCCCGCCAGAGCGCCAGCGCGCCCATCGAGTGGCCGATCGCCACGTCCGCCCCGGCGGGCAGGGTGTCGACCAGGTCCTCGGCGAACTGCTCGGGCCCGTACCGCTCGCGCGGGCTCTCCCCGGTGCCGCGCGGGGAGACGCCGTGGCCGCGCAGGTCGACGGCGATCACCCGGTAGCCGCGCGCGGCGAGTTCGGGGCCGATCAGCCGCCAGGTCCGGTGGTCGGCCTGGATGCCGTGGATCAGCAGGGCGGTGCGCTCTCCCCCGCCCCACTCGTGGGTGTGCAGTTCCATCCCGACCGGCCCCTCCCCTTGCGACGCTCCGTCAGAAGCCGAGCTTACGCAGCTGCTTGGGGTCGCGCTGCCAGTCCTTGGCCACCTTGACGTGCAGGTCCAGGTAGACCGGGGTGCCCAGGAGCGCCTCGATCTGCTTGCGGGCGGTGGTGCCGACGTGCTTGAGCCGGGAGCCCTTGGCGCCGATCACGATGGCCTTCTGGCTCTGCCGCTCGATGTACACGTTGGCGTGGATGTCCAGCAGCGGGCGGTCGGCGGGCCGGCCCTCGCGCGGGATCATCTCCTCGACCACCACGGCCAGCGAGTGCGGCAGCTCGTCGCGGACGCCCTCCAGCGCGGCCTCCCGGATCAGCTCGGCGACCATGGTCTGCTCGGGCTCGTCGGTGAGGTCGCCGTCCGGGTACAGCGGCACGCCCTCGGGCAGCAGCTTGGTCAGCAGCTCGCCCACCAGCTCGACCTGCTGGTCGCCGACGGCGGAGACCGGGATGATCTCGGCCCACTCGATGCCGAGCTCGGCGCCCAGCTGGTGGACGGCGATCAGCTGTTCGGCGAGCCGCTTGGAGTCGACCAGGTCGGTCTTGGTGACGATCGCGACCTTCGGCGTCTTGCGGATCTCGGCGAGCTCCTTGGCGATGAACTTGTCGCCGGGGCCGAGCTTCTGGTCGGCGGGCACGCAGAAGCCGATCACGTCGACCTCCGCCCAGGTGGTGCGGACCAGGTCGTTGAGTCGCTCGCCGAGCAGGGTGCGGGGCTTGTGCAGCCCGGGCGTGTCCACCAGGACGAGCTGGGAGTCGGGGCGGTGCACGATGCCGCGCACGGTGTGCCGGGTGGTCTGCGGACGGTCGGAGGTGATCGCGACCTTCGTCCCGACCAGGGCGTTGGTCAGGGTCGACTTGCCCGCGTTGGGACGGCCGACGAAACACGCGAACCCGGAGCGGTACGGGGAGGAAGGGGCATTCATGACACCCATTGTCGCCGATCCCCGGAGCCGACCCGGTCATCGGGCGTTCAGTCGGCCTTCTTGCCGCCGCCGGTGATCGCGCCGACCAGGACGGAGGCCAGCAGGGTCAGGGTGCCGGCCAGCCACCACGGGGACCCGGTCTCGTGCCAGCGTCCGAAACCCATGACGCAGAGCAGCAGTCCGCAGAAGAACGCCGCGACGCCCATGTCCCGTTCCCTCCCTCGCCGGGACGAGATCCCAGCCGGTGCGATTATCGCACCCAGCAGGAGGCGCAGGGAGGGCCGACAGAGCCCCGGACACCTCGCCCGGGGCACTCCCCGCCCGTAGGCTCACTCGGCCGCCGCGGCCACCTTCAGCGCCCCGTCCGGCCCGGCCAGCAGCACCGGCGTCCCGGCCCCGCCCAGGTCCCGCACCGCGGCCAGGTCGCCCGCGGCCGGCGCGTCCGCCTCGGACACCACCGCGGCCGCCTCCAGACCCTTCGCCCCGCTGGCCACCGCCATCGCCACCGCGGTCTGCAGCGCGCTCAGCCTCAGCGACTCCAGCGCCACCGTGCCGGCCACGTACGTCCGCCCGGTCTCGTCCCGGACCGCCGCCCCCTCGGCCACGCCGTTGCGGGCGCGGGCCGAACGGGCCAGCGTGATGATCTTCTTGTCCTCGGGGTCCAGCTCGGAAATCTCGGTCATGGCCCGAGCATAGGCCGTGCCGGACCGGCCGACCGGCGCCGCTCAGCCCTTGAGCAGCGCCCCCTCCCCCGCCGGTGCGAACGCCGCGAGCGCCGCGTCGATCCGACCCAGCACCGCGGCGTCCAGGGCCAGCTCCGCCGCGGCCTGGTTCTCCCGGATGTGCGCGGGGGTGCGGCTGCCCGGGATCGGCACCACGTGGTCGTCCTGGTGCAGCAGCCAGGCCAGCGCCAGCTGGCCGGGGGTGACGCCGAGTTCCGCGGCGATCGCGCGCAGCGGGGCGTACCGGTCGTTGTTAGCGGCCAGGTTCTCGGCGGAGAACCTGGCGTGGTTGCGCCGGAAGTCGTCCTCGGCGACCTGCCGCACGGTGCCGGTCAGGAAGCCGCCGCCGAGCGGGCTCCAGGCCACCACGCCGACGCCCAGCTCGCGGGCGGCGGCCAGCAGTTCCGGGTCGATCGGCTGCCACATCGACCACTGGGTCTGCACCGCCGCGACGGGGTGCACCGCGTGCGCGGCCCGCAGCTGCGCGGCCGTCACGTTGGAGACGCCCAGGTGCCGCACCAGCCCGTCGGCGATCAGTTCGGCGACCGCGCCGACGGTGTCCTCGAACGGCACCTGCGGGTCCGGGAAGTGCGGGTAGTACAGGTCGATCACCTCGGTGCCGAGGTTGCGCAGCGACTGCTCCGCGTAGCCGCGCACGTGCGCGGGCTCGCAGTTGACCGCCAGCTCGCCGAACGCGAAGTGCACCGGGAAGCGGTGCGGCTCGGCGCCCGCCGGCACCCGGAAGCCGAACTTGGTGGCCAGCAGCACCTCGTCCCGGCGGCCCCGGACGGCCCGGCCGACCAGCTGTTCGTTGTGCCCGTCGGCGCCGTAGCCGTCCGCGGTGTCGATCAGCCGGGCCCCGGCGTCGATCGCGGCCCGCAGCGCGTCCTGCCCGCGCCGCTCGTCGGTCTCGCCGTACACGCCGGGCGAGAGCACCATCGCCCCGAACCCGATCGGCGGGCCGGCCAGCGCTCCCAGTGTGCGTTCCGTCATCACGGTTCCCCCTCCGGACGGACTGCGGCCCGACGGACCTGACGGTCCGTCGGGCCTTGGCGGTCCCACTCTACGACGGGGCGGTGTCAGTGCCCGGTCGGTTTCGGCGGGCCCGGGCGGAGCACCTTCACCAGCGCGGGCGGGCCGTCCGGGAGGGCGTCGTCGTCGGAGTGGCGCTCCTTCCAGTACGGGTTGTCCTGCGGCAGGTGGCTGCCGACCCGGCCGTACATGCCGAAGGTCAGGACCACGAAGCCGAACACGAAGCTGAAGATGACGTTGGAGATGTGGAAGGCGAGCCGGTTGGCGCTGGAGTCCAGCACCGTCAGGCCGACGAAGCCGGCCAGCACGAACAGCACGCCCACGATCATGTTGATGTTCGAGGCGGTGTTGCCGCCGATCACCGCGCCCAGGATCAGGATGCCGCCGGCCACCAGCGACAGCACGCTCAGCGCCCCGTTGCTGGACAGGCCGATCACCTCCTTGCCCGAGGTGTCCAGGAAGCCCGGGTGGGTCCCGGTCAGTCCGAGGATGCCGAACACGATCAGGAACAGTCCGCAGAGGCCCGCGCCGTAGCGGTAGACCCTGCCGAGCCGGTGGTCGACCGGGAGTTCGTCGTGCAGTCTCATCGGGTCCTCCCCGCGTGGTCGGAGTGGTCGGAGCGGAGGAACGGCACCTCGTGGAGGTAGAGCGACCCGCACTGCTGGCAGCAGTGCAGCCCGGTGCCCCAGGCCTCCTCCGGCCTGCTCTCGGCGTCCGAGGCGATCTCGGCACCGCACATGCCGTGCGAGGGGTCGGCGGCACGGACCACGTGCCACCTGGCCACCCCGCCGGCCGGCCCGCTCGGGCCGTACTCCGCGCGCAGTAGATGTGCCATGCCTTCCACGGTGCGCGTACCCCGGGCGACACCGCAAACGGGCCCCGGGACGAACCGTCCCAACCGGTCGCACCGATGGGGACGGTCCGTCCAAGGGCCCGTCCGGGAACCTGGGCGGGAACCTGGCCGGGGAACTCGGCCGAGCGCCCGCCGTCACGCGGGGTGCCCGTACGACGACGGGCGTCCGGGAGCCTAGGAGGCGGCCTCCTCGGCCTGCTCCCGGCTCTCCTCGGCGACCCGCACCGGGGTGGCCACCACGGTGCCGATCCGGTTGCGGCGCCCGGCCGAGCTCTCCGCGGTCAGGCCGATCGCGGCCAGCCCGCTGCCCTCCGGCACTGGCACCTCGCACGAGGAGCCCGGGATCGGCACCCGGCCCAGGCACTTGGCCAGCAGCCCGCCGACGGTCTCCACGTCCTCGTCGTCCAGCTCGATGCCGAACAGCTCGCCGAGGTCCTCCACGGTGAGCCGGGCGGTGATCCGGTACGAGCCGTCGCCGAGGTCCTCGACCGGGGCGATCTCCCGGTCGTACTCGTCGGTGATCTCGCCGACGATCTCCTCCAGGATGTCCTCGATGGTGACCAGCCCGGCGGTGCCGCCGTACTCGTCGATCACGATCGCCACGTGCGAGCGCATCTGCTGCATCTCGCGCAGCAGGTCGGCGGCCGGCTTGGAGTCGGGGACGAAGACCGCCGGGCGCATCACCGAGTCGACCTGCTCGGACTCGGCGTCCCGGTTGATGTGGGTGCGGCGCACCAGGTCCTTGAGGTAGACGATGCCGACCACGTCGTCCTCGTTGTCGCCGACCACCGGGATCCGCGAGAAGCCGGAGCGCAGCGCCAGGGTCAGGGTCTGCCGGACCGTCTTGTGCCGCTCGATCATCACCAGGTCGGTGCGCGGCACCATCACCTCGCGCACGATGGTGTCGCCCAGCTCGAAGACCGAGTGCACCATCCGGCGCTCCTCGTCCTCGATCAGGTCGTCCTTCTCGGCCAGGTCGACCAGGGCCCGCAGCTCGGCCTCGGAGGCGAACGGGCCCTCCTTGTAGCCCTTGCCGGGCGTCAGCGCGTTGCCCAGCAGGATCAGCAGCCGCGGGATCGGCCCGAGGATCCGGGCCAGCGGCAGCAGCACCCAGGAGGCCGCGGTGACGGTGCTCAGCGGGTGCTGGCGGCCGATCGTGCGCGGGGAGACCCCGACCGCCACGAAGGACACCAGCACCATCACGCCGAACGCCACCAGCACGGCCTGCCAGGTCTGCTGGAAGCCGCGCACGCAGACCACGGTGACCAGCACCGCGGCGGCCATCTCGCAGGCCACCCGGATCAGCGTCGCCAGGTTCAGGTAGCGGATGCTGTCCGAGGCCAGGGTCAGCAGCCGGCCGGAGCCGCGACGCCCGGAGCGGACCGCCTCCTCGGCGCGGAACCGGGAGATCCGGGAGATCCCCGCCTCGGCGCACGCGGCCAGCCAGCCGAGCACCACCAGCAGCAGGGCCCCGATCAGGAAGCTCGTACTCTCACCACTCACAGCGGGCCGGCCCTCAGTGGACGGTCGGCGCGGGCGACAGGCCGGACAGGCCGCGGCCGACCCGCCAGTCGTCCAGGATCCGCTTCTGGAGCGCGAACATCTCGCGCTCCTCGTCGGGCTCCTCGTGGTCGTAGCCGAGCACGTGCAGCACCCCGTGGACGGTGAGCAGCTGCAGCTCCTCGTCCATCGAGTGCTTGGTGGGGGCGGCCAGGCCCTGCTCCTTCGCCACCTCGGGGCAGAGCACGATGTCGCCGAGCAGGCCCTCCGGCAGGTCCTCGCCCTCCTTGCCCGGACGCAGCTCGTCCATCGGGAAGGACATCACGTCGGTCGGTCCTGGCAGGTCCATCCACTGGACGTGCAGCTCCGCCATCGACTCACTGTCGTAGAGGATCACGGAGAGCTCGGACTGCGGATGGATCCGCATCTGGTCGAGGGCGTAGCGGGCGACGTCGAGGATGGACTCCTCGTCGACGTCCCACCCGGACTCGTTGGCGATGTCGATCGACATGGAGGGCTCAGTACTCAGCTTTCGGTGCGATGGGACTGGCGGGGCGCCCGGGCGCCCCGCCGTTGGGCGGGTTTGCGGTCGCCGGACTCCTCGGCCTCCTGCCGGGCGTCCCAGCGTTCGTACGCATCCACGATGCGGCCGACCAGCTTGTGCCGCACCACGTCGGTGCTGGTCAGCACCGAGAAGTGGATGTCGGGCACGTCGGCGAGGATCTCCTGGACGACCTTGAGGCCGGAGCGGGTGCCGCCCGGCAGGTCGATCTGGCTGGTGTCGCCGGTCACGACCACCCGGGAGTTGAAGCCCAGGCGGGTCAGGAACATCTTCATCTGCTCGGGCGAGGTGTTCTGCGCCTCGTCGAGGATGATGAAGGCGTCGTTCAGGGTGCGTCCGCGCATGTACGCCAGCGGGGCCACCTCGATGGTTCCGGCCGCCATCAGCCGGGGGATCGAGTCCGGGTCCATCATGTCGTGCAGCGCGTCGTACAGCGGGCGCAGGTACGGGTCGATCTTCTCGTAGAGGGTGCCGGGCAGGAAGCCCAGCCGCTCCCCCGCCTCGACGGCCGGCCGGGTCAGGATGATCCGGTTGACCTCCTTGGCCTGCAGGGCCTGGACGGCCTTGGCCATCGCCAGGTAGGTCTTGCCGGTGCCGGCCGGGCCGAGGCCGAAGACGATGGTGTGCTTGTCGATCGCCTCGACGTAGCGCTGCTGGTTGACCGTCTTGGGGCGGATGGTGCGGCCCCGGTTGGACAGGATGTTCGCCGTGAACACCTCGGACGGGGCCGGGCTGGCCGGGTCCTCGGCGGCACTCCTGAGCATGGTGATGGAGCGCTCCACGGCGTCCTCCGTCAGGGGTTGGCCGGTGCGCAGCACCAGCATCATCTCGGTGAAGAGCTGCTTGACGAGCGCGACCTCGGCGGGCGAGCCGGTGGCCGTCACCTCGTTTCCGCGGACGTGGATGTCGGCACCCGGGAAGCCCTGCTCGATCACCCGCAGGAGCGAGTCGGCGGCACCCAGCAGGGTGACCATCGGGTGCTTCTCCGGAATGACGATCCGGGTGCTGGTGGACGCCTCGTCGGGGCGCCGCTGTCCGTCGGTTCGGGTCTGCGGTGTGTCAGTCATGGGTCGGCGCTGCGGCCTGCCTCATCCCAATCCGTCGTGTCGTGTGGCTCGGGCTCTCCGGGTCACCAGGGTACGCCGCGCGGGTGTTCGCCGGAGCGGCGCGGCGGCTTCGATGGTGGGGTCTTTCGCCCCGATGTGCGAACGGTTTTCCGCACCTCGGGGGCCGGGGGCCGCCGGTGGCGGCCGGCCGGGGCCGGGCGGCGGTCGACGGCGCGGTGGTCAACGGCGCGGCGGGACGGGGACCCGGGCCAGGTCCTCGGCGACCACGATCTCGCCGTCGAAGTGCCGGGCGGCCTCGGCCAGGTGCCCGGCCAGGTCGGGGTAGCGCTGCGAGAAGTGGGTGAGCACCAGTCGCCGCACCCCGGCCGCGGCGGCCACCCGGGCGGCCTGGGCGGCGGTCAGGTGGCCGTGCTCCTCGGCGAGCGCGGCGTCCTGGTCGAGGAAGGTCGACTCGATCACCAACAGGTCGGCGCCCTCGGCGAGTTCGGCCACGCCGTCGCAGAGCCGGGTGTCCATCACGAACGCGAACCTCTGCCCGGGCCGGACCTCGCCGACCTGCTCCGCGGTCACCGTCCGCCCGTCCACCTCGACCCGGCCCTCGCGCTGGAGCACGCCCACCGCGGGGCCCCGCAGGCCGAGTTCGCGCAGCCGCTCGGGCCGCAGCCGGAAGCCGTCCGGCTCGGTCAGCCGGTAGCCGAACGACTCCACGGGGTGCGAGAGCCGCACCGCCTCCAGCGCGAACGGCGCGCCCGGCGCGGGGAGCGGGCCGGAGCCGGCGATCGGGTGCTCGCGGATCTCGGCCGTCGGGTGGTAGGCGCTGGCGTGCCGCAGCCGCTCGAAGAACACCTGCCCGGACGCCGGGTAGTACGCGTCCACCGGGTGCGGCACCCGGTCCAGGTTGATCCGCTGCACCACCCCGGGCAGGCCCAGGCAGTGGTCGCCGTGGAAGTGCGAGACCGCGATCCGGGTGATCCCGGTGGCGCTCACCCCGGCCAGCAGCATCTGCCGCTGGGTGCCCTCCCCCGGGTCGAACAGCAGCCCTTCGCCGTCCCACCGCAGCAGGTACCCGTTGTGGTTGCGGTGCCGGGTCGGCACCTGGCTGGCGGTGCCCAGGACGACGAGCTCACGCTGCGACAACGCTCAGACCAGTCCCTCGGTGAGCGGCTTCCCGCCCAGCACGTGCACGTGCGCGTGGAAGACCGTCTGCCCGGCCTCCGCACCGGTGTTGAAGATCAGCCGGTACGACTCCAGGCCCTCGCCGCGCGCCGCCTCGCCCGCCTCGGTGAGCAGCTCGGCCGCGATCAGCGGCTCGGCGGCGGCCAGTTCGGCCGCGTTCGAGTGGTGCACCCGCGGGATCACCAGCAGGTGCGCGGGCGCCTGCGGGTTGATGTCCCGGAACGTCAGCGTCCGTTCGGTCCTGCGCACCACGGTCGCCGGGACGTCCCCCGACGCGATCTTGCAGAACACACAGTCCGCCTGCGGCTCGCCGGCCATCTCCCGCGCTCCTCACCTGGATCCGTCACTGGTGCCACGACCTTACAGCGGTCGGCGCACCACGATCCGGTAGGTCCGGTGTTCCCGGCGGTCCTCGTCGAAGTCCCCGCAGGCGCTCCGGCAGTTGTCGACCGTCAGCTCGGTGCCGCCGCGGCCCTCCGCCCGGATCGGGCGGGGGGTCCGCAGGCGCGGCGCCCTCATCCCCGGCGTCCGCACGCGCGGCGGCTCACGCGGCGCAGTTCGAGGAGCGCGGCCACCGCCGCCAGCCGGTCGGCCGCCGGGCGCCGTCGGCCGGGCCGGCGGCTCCGGCGGTTCGGCGGCGGCCCGGAGCCCGGCTGGCGGAACGTCTCCCGGGCCGGTCGGTCCGCGCCGGTCAGTCCAGGCCGGGCGCGGTCTTGGCGGGGGTGCGGGCCAGCGACTCCAGGGCGAGCCGGACGGCGGTCTCCAGCTGGGGGTCGCGGCCGGCCGCCCAGTCGTGCGGGGCGATCGGCACCTCGACGTCGGGGGTGACCCCGCGGTTCTCCAGCTGCCAGCCGTAACCCTCCAGCCAGAAGGCGTACTTGGGCTGGGTGACCAGCGTCCCGTCGACCAGCGTGTACCGGCTGTCGATGCCGATCACGCCGCCCCAGGTGCGGGTGCCGACCACCGGGCCGATGCCGAGCGCCTGGATCGCCGCGTTGACGATGTCGCCGTCGGAGCCGGAGAACTCGTCGGCCAGCGCCACCACCGGGCCGCGCGGGGCGTCGCCGGGGTAGGGGTCGGGGCGGGCCAGGTCGCGGCCGTGGTTCCAGCCGACGATCCGGCGGGCCAGCTTCTCCACGATCAGCTGGGAGGTGTGGCCGCCGCGGTTCTCCCGCAGGTCCAGCACCACGCCGTCCAGGGACATCTCGAAGCGCAGGTCGCGGTGGAGCTGCGCCCAGCCCGCGCTCTGCATGTCGGGGACGTGCAGGTAGCCGAGCCGGCCGCCGGACAGTTCGCGGACGGCGGCCCGCCGCCCGGCCACCCAGTCGTGGTAGCGCAGCGCCTCCTCGTCGTCGAGCGGCACCACGACGGGGTGCCGCTCGCCGCCGTCCCGGCCGCTGACGGTGAGCTCGACGGGGTGGTCGGCGGTACCGGCCAGCAGCGGGGCGGGGCCGGTGACCGGGTCGACCGGGCGGCCGTTGACGGCCAGGATCGCGTCGCCGGGGCGGACCGCCGCGCCGGGGGCGGCCAGCGGGGAGCGGGCCCGCGGGTCGGAGGACTCGCCGGGCAGCACCCGCGCCACCCGCCACACCTCGCCGTCGCGCACCAGGTCCGCGCCGAGCCGGCCCTGCTGCCGGGCCGGTTCGGCGCCGCGGCCGGGCGGCAGCACGTACGCGTGCGAGGTGCCGAGCTCGCCGACCGTCTCCCACAGCAGGTCGACCAGGTCGGAGCGGCTGCCGACCCGTTCGACCAACGGCCGGTAGCGGTCCAGGACGCCCGCCCAGTCGACACCGGAGAGGTCGGCGCGCCAGAAGTTGTCGCGCATCAGGCGGCCGTTCTCGTCGAACATCTGCCGCCACTCGGCAGCCGGGTCGACGGTGACCCGGACCCGGTCGAGGTCGACCTCGGTCTCCTCGTCCTCCGCGGCCTTCTGGTCGGCGGGCACGATCCGCAGCGCGCCGTCCTCCAGCACGGCCAGCCGGGTGCCGTCGCCGCTGACGCCGAAGGTGTCGACGCCGCTGAGCAGTTCCTCCGCCCGGCGCCTGCGCAGGTCGAACCGCTCCAGCGCGGTCCGGGCCGGCTCCTCGTCCAGGGAGGCGGCGCTGTCGCCGAGTTCGCCGCTGAACGGGTACCTGGTCCAGAGCACCGCGTCCTTCGCGGCGCGCAGCACCCCGAACCGGCCCGCCTCCACCGGGAACGGCACGATCCGGTCGGCCAGGCCCTCCAGGTCGACCCGGGTGCTCGGCGCGGCCTCCTTCTCCCCGTCCTTGGCGTCCTCCTCCTCGCCGCCGGCCGGCCGCCCGCCGCGCCGCGGGCCGAACGGCGACGGGGTGTCGGCGGCCAGCGTCAGCAGGTACGGGCGGGTGCCGCCGGGGAAGGACAGGTCGAAGGCGTGCTGGTCGTACACCGGGTCGAAGGCGCGCACCGAGAGGAACGCCAGGTGCTTGCCGTCCGCGGTGAAGGCCGGCGAGTAGTCGTGGAAGCGCTGCGGGGTGGCCTCGCTGACGGTGCGCGAGGTCAGGTCGGCGAGCATGACCTGCCGCAGCGACCACGGGCCGAGCACCGGCTGCGACCAGGCCAGCCACCCCGAGTCGGGGCTGAACACCAGCCCGGAGACCTCGCCGTCGCCGCTGCGCGCCAGCTCGTTGACCGCGCCGTCGCTGAGCGCCACCAGCAGCACCCGGCCGTCGTGCGAGGCCACCGCGAGCTGCCGGCCGTCCGGCGAGACCGCCAGGCCGCGGACCCGGCCGAGCCGCCCGGCCGCCAGCCGCCGGCGCTCCGCGCCCAGCACCGCCGGGGCGTACTCCAGCGCGTCCTCGCCCTCCGCGTCGGTGACCCACACCGCGCCCTGCGCGCCGTCCTCGCCGGGGACGGCCCGGGCCAGCCGGGCCCGCGCCCCCGGCGTCTCGTCCAGCACCCGGGCCGGGCCCTCCCGGTGGGTCACCCAGTGCACGGTGCCGCGCACCACCACGGCCGCGGCCCGGCCGGTGCGGTCCGGGGCGGCGCTCTCCACCTGCCCGGCGGCGGGCGTCGGGTGCGGCTGCCGCCGGGTGCGCGGCCCGGCCGTCCGGACGTCCAGCCGGCGCGCCCCGGCGCCCTCCAGGTCGTCCAGCAGCCACAGCTCGCCGGCGCTCTGCCAGATCACCCGGGTGCCGTCGGTGGACGCCTGCCGGGCGTAGAACCCGTGGTCCGCCGGGCCGTGCGCCCGCAGGTCGGAGCCGTCCGGGAGGCTGGAGTACAGCCGTCCGACGCCCTCGTGGTCGGAGAGGAACGCGACCCGGTCGCCGACCCACATCGGGCACTCCAGCTGCCCGTCCAGCCCGGCGTGCAGGCGCTCGAACCGCGCGCCGCCGATCCACAGCTTCCCGGCCCGGCCGCCCCGGTAGCGCTTCCAGTGCGCGGCCTCCCGGTTGTGCGTGCCCAGCAGCACCCGTCCGCCGGCGGCGCCCTCCGGCACCGGTTCGAACGCCAGCGAGCCGATCGGCCCGTACGGCAGCCGGGTCGGCTCCCCGCCGTCCAGCGGCACCGCGAACGCCCAGGTCCGCCGGACGGTCTCCTGCCCCGCGGTGGTGATCGCGATCGGCCGCCCGTCCGCGCTCCACCCCACCAGCGCGGTGGACGGGCTCCCCCAGTACGTCAACCGCCGGGCCGCGCCGCCCTCCACCGGTGCCACGTGCACCTCCGGCGCGCCGTCCCGGGTCGAGGTCCAGGCCAGTGACCGCCCGTCCGGGGCGAACCGCACCGCCCCCGAGGGCGCCTGGTCCGCCGTCAACCGCCAGGCCCGCCCGCCGTCGACGGGCGCCAGCCAGACGTCGTCCTCGGCGACGAAAGCCACGGCGTCGCCGTGCAGGTGGGGGTGGCGCAGATAGCCGCGCGTCGATTCCGTCATCCTGCCACCCTAGGCGGCGCGGCTCACGGATCGTCAGAGGTTGCGGGAGCCCGCGACCCGCGGCCGGGGCGGCGCGTCCCGGCTCCCGGCGCCGGGTCCGGAGGAGCGGGCCTACCCCCAGCGGCCGGTGCGGCCGAGCAGCAGGGAGCCGGCGGCGACGCCCGCCGTGGAGGTGCGCAGCACGGAGGGACCCAGCCGGTACGGCGCGGCGCCGGCCTCGGCGAAGGCGGCGAGCTCGTCCGGGGAGACGCCCCCCTCGGGCCCGACCACCAGGACGATCTCGCCCCCGGCCGGGAGCTGCGCGGTGGCGAGCGGCAGCGCGCCCTCCTCGTGCAGGACGGCCGCGAAGTCCGCGGCGGCGAGCAGCGGCAGCAGCTGCCGGGTGGTCACCGGGTCGCTGACCTCCGGGAAGCGCAGCCGGCGCGACTGCTTGCCGGCCTCGCGGGCGGTGGCCCGCCACTTGGCGAGCGCCTTGGCGCCGCGCTCGCCCTTCCACTGGGTGATGCAGCGGGCGGCGGCCCAGGGCACGACCGCGTCGACGCCGGCCTCGGTCATGGTCTCGACGGCGAGCTCGCCGCGGTCGCCCTTGGGCAGCGCCTGGACGACGGTGATCCGGGGCGCGGGGGCGGGCTCGTCGCGGACGGCGGTGACCAGGACGTCGAGGGCGTCCTTGCCGTGCAGCGCGGCGACGGTGCCGTCCGCGCCGCGGCCGCGCCCGTCGGCGAGGGTGAGCGCCTCGCCGGGCTCCAGGCGCTTGACGGCGACGGCGTGCCGGCCCTCGGGGCCGTCCAGCCGGACGGTGGCGCCGGGGGCGGCCCCGGTCAGGTCGTCGACGACGAACACCGGTGCGGTCATCGGTACAGCAGCCCTCTCAGCAGTGGGTCGTCCGGCGGAACGGGCCGGGAGCGGCGAGGTCCTCGACCTCGCCGCTCCCGGCCCGGGAGGCCCCTCCGGCGCGGGAGGGGCGGGTCTCACCGGCCGTTGAAGGCGTCCTTCAACCGGGAGAACAGGCCCTGCTGGCCGGGCGCGAACTGCCCGGACGGACGCTCCTCGCCGCGCAGCAGGGCGAGCCGCCGCAGCAGATCCTCCTGCTCCGGGTCGAGCTTGGTGGGCGTCTGCACCTCGACGTGCACTATCAGGTCGCCCCGGCCGCCGCCGCGCAGGTGGGTGATGCCCCGGCCGTGCAGCGGGATCGACTGGCCGGACTGGGTGCCGGGCCGGATGTCGACCTCCTCCAGGCCGTCCAGGGTCTGGAGCGGCACCTGGGTGCCGAGCGACGCGGCGGTCATCGGGATGGTGACGGTGCAGTGCAGGTCGTCGCCGCGCCGCTGGAAGGTCGGGTGGCTGGTCTCGGCGATCTCCACGTACAGGTCGCCGGCGGGGCCGCCGCCGGGGCCGACCTCGCCCTCGCCGGCCAGCTGGATCCGGGTGCCGTTGTCGACACCGGCCGGGATCTTGACCGTGAGGGTGCGGCGGGCGCGGACCCGGCCGTCGCCGGCGCACTCGGGGCACGGGGTGGGGACGACGGTGCCGAAGCCCTGGCACTGCGGGCAGGGGCGGGAGGTCATGACCTGGCCCAGGAAGGACCGGGTGACCTGGGAGACCTCGCCCTTGCCGCGGCACATGTCGCAGGTCTGCGCGGAGGTGCCGGGCGCGGCGCCCTCGCCGTTGCAGGTGGTGCAGGTGACGGCGGTGTCGACCTGGAGTTCCTTGGTGGTGCCGAACGCGGCCTCCTCCAGGGTGATCTCCAGCCGGATCATGGCGTCCTGGCCGCGGCGGGTGCGCGAGCGGGGGCCGCGCTGGCCGGTCGCGGCGCCGAAGAAGGCGTCCATGATGTCGGAGAAGCCGAACCCGGCCGCGCCCGCGCCGAAGCCGCCCGCGCCGCCGCCGTTCGGCGACAGCGGGTCGCCGCCGAGGTCGTAGACCTGACGCTTCTGCGGGTCGGAGAGCACCTCGTAGGCGGCGTTGATCTCCTTGAACCGCTCCTGCGTCTTCGGGTCCGGGTTGACGTCCGGGTGCAGTTCACGGGCGAGGCGCCGGAACGCCTTCTTGATCTCGTCCTGCCCCGCGTCGCGTCGGACGCCGAGTACCGCGTAGTAGTCCGTGGCCACCAAATGCTCCGGTTTGTTCCGCCTCTAGAAGTGCCTGCGACAGCACGCTGCTTGTTGCGCCGTTCCGCTGCGGCCGCGCCGTTACGACTCCGCCAGGATCTGGCCGACGTACCGTGCCACCGCGCGCACCGCCCCCATTGTGCCCGGGTAATCCATCCGGGTCGGACCGATCACTCCCAGCTTTGCCACGCTCTGGTCGCCCGAACCGTAACCGACGGAGACCACCGACGTGGAATTGAGCCCCTCGTGCGCGATCTCGTGGCCGATCCGGACCGTCATCGCCGAGTCCGCCGTCTCGCCCAGCAGGCGCAACAGCACCACCTGCTCCTCCAGCGCCTCCAGGACCGGCCGGATGGTGAGCGGGAAGTCATGGCCGAAACGCGTCAGGTTGGCGGTGCCCGCCAGCATGATCCGTTCCTCGTTCTGTTCGGCCAGCGCCTCGAACAGGACCGTCAGCACGGTGCTGACGGCGGGCCGGTCGGCGGGCTCGAAGCTCGCCGGCAGGTCCTCCAGGACGGTCGGCACCTCGGGCAGCCGGCAGCCGCCCGCCATGCCGTTGAGCCTGGCCCGCAGGTCTCCGAGCAGGGCCTCGCCGACCGGGGCCGGGCAGTCGACCATCCGCTGTTCGACCCGGCCGGTGTTGGTGATCAGCACCAGCATCAGCTTGGTCGGGGTGAGCGACACCAGTTCGATGTGCCGCACGGTGGAGCGGGTCAGCGACGGGTACTGGACCACCGCGACCTGCCGGGTGAGCTGGGCGAGCAGCCGCACCGTCCGGGCCACCACGTCGTCCAGGTCGACCGCGCCCTCCAGGAAGTGCCGGATCGCCCGGCGCTCGGGGGCGGTCATCGGCTTGACCTCGGCGAGCCGGTCGACGAAGAGCCGGTAGCCCTTGTCGGTGGGGATCCGGCCCGCGCTGGTGTGCGGCTGGTGGATGTACCCGTCGTCCTCCAGCGCGGACATGTCGTTGCGGACCGTGGCCGGGGAGACGCCGAGGTTGTGCCGCTCCACCAGGGCCTTGGAGCCGACCGGCTCCTCGGTGCCCACGTAGTCCTGGACGATCGCCCGGAGCACCGCGAGGCGCCGCTCGTCGAGCGGACGGGCGGTCGGGCGCGTGTCGATCAGTCGGCCGTCGGGCTTGCCGTCGTCCGGCATGGGGCACGCACCTCCGTCGTCGTCCGTTGACCCGGTGTCTGACCCGGCTTGGCACTCCACTGGTCAGAGTGCCAGGACCGTACCTGCCAGTGTACGGCCCGGGCCTGACGGCAGGAACGGTCCGCCCCCGTGATCCTGGACCGAAGGACCGGCGACGCGCCCGGGACGTGTCGCTTTCCCACCGAATTCCCATCGTTTCGGATGGTGCCCGCGGGCCCGCCCGGTGGCAGCATCGAAGGCGAGCGGGGCGGACGGCGCGGCAGCGCGGTCCGGCACCGCGCGAGGCACGAGGAGGAGCAGCGATGTCGGTGCCACAGCACTCCAGGTTCACCCCCGACCGCGGGCTGACCGGCCGGATGGTCACCACCATGTTCCTGATCGGGCTGGTCTACGTGGGCTTCACCGGCCTGCTGATCGTGCTGCTGCGCGGCGCCTGGCCGCTGGTGGTGCTGATCTCCGGCGGCCTGTTCGTCGCGCAGTTCTGGTTCTCCGACAAGATCACCGAACGGGCGATGGGCGCCCACCAGGTCACCCCCGAGCAGTACCCGCAGCTGCACGGCGCGGTCGACCGGCTGTGCGCGCTGGCCGACATGCCCAAGCCGCGGGTCGCGGTCGCCGACAACGACATGCCCAACGCCTTCGCCACCGGCCGCAACCCGCAGAACGCGGTGATCTGCGTGACCACCGGCCTGCTGCGCCGGCTGGAGCCGGAGGAGCTGGAGGGCGTGCTGGCCCACGAGCTGTCGCACGTCGCGCACCGGGACGTCGCGGTGATGACGGTGGCCGGGTTCCTCGGCGTGCTGGCCGGCGCGATGACCAGGATCGCCCTGTACGGCGGCATGATGGGCGGCGGCAACCGCAACAGCAACGACCAGAACGCGGCGATCGCCATGGTGCTGATCCCGCTGGCCTCGATGGTGGTGTACGCGATCAGCTTCCTGCTCACCAGGCTGCTGTCCCGCTACCGCGAGCTGGCCGCCGACCGGGCCGCCGCCCAGCTGACCGGCCGGCCCGCCGCGCTGGCCTCGGCGCTGACCAAGGTGACCGGGCAGATCTCCGCCATCCCGACCAAGGACCTGCGCCAGGCCCAGCCGTACAACGCCTTCTACTTCGCCCCGGCGCTGAGCGCCAGGGAGACCGCCTCCCAGCTGCTCTCCACCCACCCCTCGCTGGAGCAGCGCCTCGCCCAGCTGCGGAAGGTCTCCGACGAACTCGGGCACTGAACCCGCCCCCGCCGGAGCGACCGCGGCCACCGCGGCCACGGAAATCACCGAAGTCACCCGAAGTCACACCAAGTCACCGAAGAAGGAGCTCGCGGCGTGGGATTCCTGGACGCCCTGTTCGGCCGGACCAAGCCGGTGAAGCCCGATCTCGACCAGCTGTTCGGCATCCCGTCGGCGGCGCTGACCCTGCAGGCCGCCAAGGGGTTCCTCCCGACCGGCCTGGGCTCGGTCTGCTTCGCCGCGGTCGAGGGCGCGGCCTTCACCGAGGTGCAGCAGCAGGTGCGGGCGCTGCTGGACGCGGACACCGGGCGCGGCGGCGTCCCCGTCGAGGCGTCCCGGGACGGGTACGGGTACTCCTGGCTGCTCTCCCGGCACACCCCCGAGGAGCTGCCCGACCTGGTCAACGACCTGCACGCGGTCAACAGCGAGCTGGAGGCGAACGGTTTCGGGCCGCAGCTGCTCTGCTCGCTGGTCGCCTTCCGGGACGCCGAGGGCCGCTCGCTGGCCCTGGTGTACCTGTACAAGCGCGGCACCTTCTACCCGATGTGCAAGGTCGCCGGGCAGGAGAAGCGGGACAACCCGCTGGAGATCGAGGTCTCCCACCTGCTCCGCGACGACCTGCGGATCGAGCCGGACCTCTCCCGCTGGTTCCCGGTCTGGGGCGCGCCGGGCCTGGAGGACTGACCCCCGTCAGTGCGCCCGGGCCCGGTACGCCTGCACGGCGGCGTCCAGAACGGTCTGCAGGTCGTCGGTCGGCCGGTCGGTGCCGACCTGCTGCACCGTCAGGACCACGTCGCCGAACCGGACGAACGCGGTCTCTTCGACCCACGGGTGGACGCCGTCGGGCGGCGGCATCGAGGTGATCCGCACCCGCAGGCTGTCGCCGACCTGGATCGCGGTCGCGCTCTCCTGCAACACCGAGCCGTCCACCAGCACCGTGCTGAAGTCCGCGCAGCGTCCGACCGCCGCACGAACCGCGTCCAGGGCGGCGGCCGCCCGTCCGAACGGGTAGCGGTCGAGCACCTCCTGCCCGCCCCAGCCGAAGTCGTCGTCGCCGACGGGTTGGCGCTCCAGGCCCACCGCGACGTCCTCCAACGGCTTGGCGTGCGTGGTCAGGAAGGACGTGATGCCCAGCTCGGAACAGGGCATCGACTCCAGCGGCTCGGTGTTCGGCACGTAGGTGGAGGCGGCGCGCGGCGCGCGGGTGGTGGTCGACTGCACCTCCGAGGTGTTCAGGGTGAAGCCCTTCGGCAGCCGGTCCGCCGTCAGCAGGTCCGCGCGCAGCGACGGCGGCGCCGGATCGGCCTTCTTCGAGCCGTCGGCCGTACAGGCCGTCCCGCCCAGCAGCAGCACTGCGGCGACCGCCGCCACCTGCCAGCGCCCGTTCATCGTTCCGTCCCCGCTCCTGCGTGATCATCGGAGTGTGATCGTCGGGCAATGTCCCACACCGGTGACGGCCTCCCGCTCCCGGGGTGGCACCCGTGACCGACCGGACCGCGCCGGATCCACCTCGGCGACACCACGGCCGCCCACCTCGACGGCCTCGATGGCCGGGCCCGCACCCTCGCCCCGCCGACGTCCTCGCCACCGCCGCCCCCGCAACCGTGCTGACGCGACGTCAGGCCGACCGACGTTTCGTAGACTGCGATCCATGCGGAGCAGGGAGTACGGGCCGGATCTGACCCCGCCGTGGAAGCGGCAGCAGCCCGCGCCGGAGGTGGCGGCGGAGCGGGACCTGGTGGTGGAGGAGGTGGCGACCGGGTTCTGCGGGGCGGTGGTGCGCTGCGAGCGGACGGCCGAGGGGTTCACCGTCACGCTGGAGGACCGGTTCGGCAAGCACCGGGTGTTCCCGCTGGTGCCGCGCGGGTTCCTGCTGGAGGGGCGGGTGGTGACGCTGGTGCGGCCCGCCGCGGCGGCGCCGGCCGCGCCGCGCGGTCCGGGGCGCACGGCGTCCGGTTCGGTCGCGGTGCCGGGGGCGCGGGCCCGGGTGGCCCGCGAGTCGCGGATCTACGTCGAGGGCCGGCACGACGCCGAGCTGGTCGAACGGGTCTGGGGCGACGACCTGCGGATCGAGGGCGTGGTGGTGGAGTACTTGGAGGGCGTGGACGACCTGCCCGCCATCGTCGAGGCGTTCGCCCCCGGCCCGGGCCGCCGGCTGGGCGTGCTGGTCGACCACCTGCTGCCCGGCACCAAGGAGCACCGGATCGCCGCCCGGGTGACCGGCGAGCACGTCCTGGTGGTCGGCCACCCCTACGTCGACATCTGGCAGGCCGTGAAACCCGCCGGGCTGGGCTTCGCGGCCTGGCCGGAGGTGCCGCGCGGCGAGGTGTGGAAGGAGGGCGTCTGCCGCCGGCTGGGCTGGCCGGTGGACACCCCCGCCGCCTGGAAGCGCATCCTCGCCTCGGTCGACGGCTGGAAGGACCTGGAGCCGGAACTGCTCGGCCGGGTCGAGGAGTTGATCGACTTCGTCACGCTGCCGGGTGGCGGCGGGGCCTGAGTCCCCGGTCCGGGTCAGTCGACCAGGTCGCGGACCACCCCGTCCGCCAGCAGCCGTCCGCGCAGGGTCAGCGCGGCCCGGCCCGCCGCGTACGGGGCGGGCTCCAGCAGTCCGTCGGCGAGGGCCCGGTCGGCGGCGGCCCGGCCGTCGGGGGTGAGCAGGTCGAGCGGGCAGCCCTCGGCGAGGCGCAGTTCGAGCAGGATGCGCTCGACCCGGCGGTCCTCGTCGGCCAGCACCTCGCGGCCGAGGGCGGGGGTGCGCCCCTCGGCGAGGGCCTGGGCGTACGCGGCGGGGTGCTTGGCGTTCCACCAGCGGACGCCGCCGACGTGGCTGTGCGCGCCGGGGCCGGCGCCCCACCAGTCGGCGCCGGTCCAGTACAGCTCGTTGTGGCGGCAGCGGCCCTCGGGGGTGGTGGCCCAGTTGGAGACCTCGTACCAGGCGTACCCGGCGGCGGTCAGCGCCCGGTCGGCCATCAGGTAGCGGTCGGCGTGCACGTCGTCGTCGATCATCGGCAGTTCGCCGCGCTTGACCCGGGCGGCGAGGCGGGTGCCGTCCTCGACGATCAGCGAGTAGGCGGAGACGTGGTCCGGGCCGGCGCCGATCGCCGCGTCCAGCGAGGCCTGCCAGTCCTGGTCGGACTCGCCGGGGGTGCCGTAGATCAGGTCCAGGTTGACGTGGTCGAAGCCGGCCGCGCGGGCCTCGGCGACGCAGGCCTCGGGGCGGCCGGGGGTGTGGTGGCGGTCGAGCAGGGCGAGCACGTGCGGGCGGGCGCTCTGCATGCCGAAGGAGATCCGGTTGTAGCCGCCCGCGCGCAGTTCGGCCAGGTAGGCCGGGTCGACGGACTCCGGGTTGGCCTCGGTGGTGACCTCCGCGCCGGGGGCGAGGCCGAACTCCTCGCGCAGCGCGGCCAGCATCCGCACCAGGTCGCGGGCGGGCAGCAGGGTCGGGGTGCCGCCGCCGAGGAAGACCGTCTCGACCGGCAGCTCGGTGTCGCCGAGGACCCGGCGGGCCTGCCGGATCTCGGCGATCACGTTGTCCGCGTAGGTCTCCTGCGAGGCGACCGCGCCGGAGGAGCGCAGTTCGGTGGCGGTGTAGGTGTTGAAGTCGCAGTAGCCGCAGCGGCTGGCGCAGTACGGCACGTGCAGGTAGAAGCCGAACGGCCGCTCGCCGAGTCCGTGCAGGGCGTGGGCGGGCAGCGAGCCGTCGGACGGCACCGGTTCGCCGTCGGGGAGTGCGGAGGGCATGCGTCCATTGTCCGGTAGCGGCCGGCGAAACCCGAAAAGGGTCCGCCGGCCGCACCGGACGGGCGGGGCTCAGGCCTCGTTGGTGCCCGCGTACATCGCGCTGACCTCGTCGGCGTACGTCCGCTCGACCACCGGGCGCTTGATCTTCAGGCTCGGGGTGAGCTCGCCGTGCTCGATGTCCAGGTCGCGCGGGAGCAGCGCGAACTTCTTGATCGTCTGCCAGCGCTGGAGCTCGCCGTTGAGGCGCTTGACGAAGCCGTCGATCAGCTCGACGGTGGCCGGGTCGGCGACCACCTCGGCGTACGGCTTGCCGGCCAGGCCGTGCTCGGCGGCCCACGGCATGATCACCGTCTCGTCCAGGCCGATCAGCGCGGTGCAGTAGTTGCGGCCGTTGCCGATCACCAGGATGTTGCTGACGAACGGGCAGATCGCCTTGAACTTGCCCTCGACCTCGCTGGGCGCGACGTACTTGCCGCCGGAGGTCTTGAACATGTCCTTCTTGCGGTCGGTGATCCGCAGGTAGCCGCCCTCGCCGAGCTCGCCGATGTCGCCGGTGTGGAACCAGCCGTCCGGCTCCAGCACCTCGGCGGTCTGCTCGGGCATCCGGTGGTAGCCGCGCATGACGCCCGGGCCGCGCAGCAGGATCTCGCCGTCCTCGGCGATCCGCACCTCGGTGCCGGGCAGCGGCAGGCCGACGGTGCCGACCCGGAAGTCCTCGGCCCGGTTGACCGTGGAGCCGGCCGAGGTCTCGGTCAGGCCGTAGCCCTCCAGCACCGGGACGCCCGCGCCCTTGAAGAAGTAGCCGATCTCCGGTGCCAGGGCCGCGCTGCCCGACACCGCGCCGCGCAGCCGGCCGCCGAACGCGGCCCGGATCTTGGTGTACACCAGCCGGTCGGCCAGCGAGTGCCGCAGCCGCAGGCCCAGCGGGGCGCTCTCCCGCCCGGTGGCGACCTGGGCCGCCTGGACGGTCTGCGCGTACTCGCGGGCCGTCCCGGCCGCCCACAGGAAGATCTTGTACTTGGCGCCGCCCTCGGCCCGGGCCCGGCCCGCGATGCCGTTGTAGACCTTCTCGAAGATCCGCGGCGCGGAGGCCATCAGGGTCGGGCGGATCACCGGCAGGTTGTGGATGATCCGGTCCACCCGGCCGTCCACCGCCATCACGTGGCCGGTGGCGATCTGGCCGGAGATCAGCGTCTTGCCGAACACGTGCGACAGCGGCAGCCACATGAACTGCACGTCGTCCGCGCGCAGCAGCCCGCTCTCCTCCTGCGCCACGCCCTCGTAGGACCAGCAGTCGTGCACCAGGCGCACGCCCTTGGGGCGGCCGGTGGTGCCGGAGGTGTAGATCAGGGTGGCGAGCTGCTCCTTGTCGAGCGAGTCGACGGCCTTCTCCACCGCGTCGGGGTGCTCGGCCAGGTAGGCGGTGCCGCGCTCCTCCAGCTCGGCGAGGGTGAGCACGGTCAGTCCCTCGGCCTGCGGGACGCCGCCGGCGGGGGCCTCGAACAGGACCACCCACTCCAGTTCGGGCAGCGCGTCCTTCTGCTCGGCGGCCTTGCGCAGCTGGCCCTCGTCCTCGGCGAACAGCGCGCGGCTGCCGGAGTCGGCCAGGATGAACGCGGTCTCGTCGGAGTTGGTGCTCGGGTAGACGGTGGTGGTGGCCGCGCCGGCGCACATGTTGCCGAGGTCGGCGAGGATCCACTCGATCCTGGTCGCGGAGGCGATCGCCACCCGGTCCTCGGCGCGGATGCCCAGCGCCATCAGGCCGGCCGCGACCGCGGTGATCCGCCGGTGCGCCTGCGCCCAGGTCAGCGAGCGCCACTGCTCGGCACCCGGAGCGCTGTCCGCGGCCTGCTCGTCCACCGGAACCGGGTACCGGTAGGCCTCACCGTTCGGAGTGGCCTTTACCCTGCTGAGCAACAGGTGCGCCACGGAGGGCGGGCGCCGCTCGATCATGGACTGCGCGGAACTCAACGAGGACCTCCGGGGGCGGGTGGACCGAGAGCGGGCGGGCGCCGGCCGCGGGGGCCGCCCGACACCGACTTAACCGGCGAGTAACAAAGGGCACCAGCAGCCTAGGGGGTGGAAAGCCGATCCGTAAGGGGGTGACGTGAGCTGGCACACTCCCAGGTCGGCAGTGCAGCAGCTGCCCGAACGTGAAGCTTTCTCCCCAGTACCCGAAATCGGGATGCGCCCATCCCCTCCGCAGACGAGAGTGTCACGGTGCTTTTCAGACTCCTACGCGCCCATCTGGGCCCCTACTCCCGGGACATCACCCTGCTGGTGCTGCTCCAGCTGGTGTCCACCATCGGCATGCTCTACCTGCCGACGCTGAACGCGGACATCATCGACAGCGGCGTGCTCAAGGGCGACACCGGCTACATCCTGCGGGTCGGCGCGGTCATGGTCGGCGTGTCGCTGGCCCAGGCCGCCTGCTCGATCGGCGCGGTCTACTACGGCGCGCGCACCGCCATGTCCGTCGGCCGGGACGTCCGCGCCGCGGTGTTCTCCCGGGTGCAGGACTTCTCCGCCCGCGAGCTCAACCAGTTCGGCGCGCCCTCGCTGATCACCCGCACCACCAACGACGTCCAGCAGGTGCAGATGCTGGCGCTGATGACCTTCACGCTGATGGTCGCCGCGCCGATCATGTGCGTCGGCGGCGTGGTCATGGCGCTGAACCAGGACGTGCCGCTGTCCGGCCTGCTGCTCGCCGTGGTCCCGCTGCTCGGTGCGGTGGTCACGGTGCTGGTCGGCAAGATGCGGCCGCAGTTCCGCGGCATGCAGACCCGGATCGACGCGGTCAACCGGATCATGCGCGAGCAGATCACCGGCATCCGGGTCATCCGGGCCTTCGTCAAGGACGACCACGAGCAGGCCCGCTTCAGCGGTGCCAACGGCGAACTCGCCGACTACTCGCTGCGGGTCGGCCGGCTGATGTCGCTGATGTTCCCGATCGTGATGGGCGTGGTGAACGTCTCCAGCGTCGCCGTCTTCTGGTTCGGCGCGCACCGCATCCAGAGCGGCGGCATGCAGATCGGCGCGCTCACCGCGTTCCTCTCCTACCTGATGCAGATCCTGATGAGCGTCATGATGGCCACCTTCATGTTCATGATGGTGCCGCGCGCCGAGGTCTGCGCCGAGCGCATCCAGGAGGTGCTGGACACCGAGTCCAGCGTCGTCCCGCCGCTGCGGCCGGTCACCGAGCTGCACGCCCGCGGCACCCTGGAGCTGCGCGGCGTCGACTTCCGCTACCCGGGCGCCGAGGTCCCGGTGCTGCGCGGCATCGACCTGACCGCCCGGCCCGGCGAGACCACCGCCGTCATCGGCTCCACCGGCTCCGGCAAGACCACCCTGCTCGGACTCGTCCCCCGGCTGTTCGACGCCACCGGCGGCACCGTCCTGATCGACGGCGTGGACGTGCGCGAGCTCGACCCGCGGAAGCTGTCCGAGATCATCGGCCTCGTCCCGCAGAAGCCGTACCTGTTCTCCGGCACCGTCGCCTCCAACCTGCGCTACGGCAAGCCCGAGGCCACCGACGAGGAGCTCTGGCAGGCGCTGGAGACCGCGCAGGCCGCGGACTTCGTCCGGAAGCTCCCCGAGGGCCTGGACGCCCCGATCGCCCAGGGCGGCACCAACGTCTCCGGCGGCCAGCGCCAGCGCCTGGCGATCGCCCGCGCGCTGGTCCGCAGGCCCGAGGTCTACCTGTTCGACGACTCCTTCTCGGCCCTCGACTACGCCACCGACGCCCGGCTGCGCGCCGCGCTCGCCCGGGAGACCGGGGACGCCACCGTGGTGATCGTCGCCCAGCGGGTCTCCACCATCCGCGACGCCGACCGGATCGTCGTCCTCGACGAGGGCGCCGTCGTCGGCACCGGCACCCACCAGGAGCTGATGGCCGACAACCCGACGTACCGGGAGATCGTGCTCTCCCAGCTCACCGAGCAGGAGGCGGCGTGACCAGCCCCGAGAACCACGGGAACCCCGGGAACTCCGAGAACCACGGGAACGACGGGAACGACGGGAACCGGGAGACGCCGGTAGGCCCGGAGACCCCGGAGGCCGTGCGGGCTTCCGGCGGGCCGGACCTGACCAAGACCGGGGCGGCCGGGACCTCGGCGGCCTCCGAGGCGTCCGGGGCGTCCGGGGCCCCCGCCGAGGTGCCCTCCGGTTCGCAGGAGGCGGCGGCCCGGCGCGGCAGCGGCGGACCCGGCCGGTTCATGGGCGCGCAGGGCACCGAGAAGTCGAAGGACTTCGGCGGCTCCGCGAAGCGCCTGCTCGCCCTGCTCGGCCCCCAGCGCAAGCTGCTGTTCACCGTGCTCGGCCTGGGCGTGCTCTCCATCGGCTGCCAGGTGGTCGGCCCCCGGGTGCTCGGCAAGGCGACCGACCTGATCGTGGCCGGGGCCACCGGGCCGCGCTTCGCCGGCGCGCCGGACAAGCAGGCCGTCCTGGACGGGCTGCGGGCCCGGGGCGAGGGCAACGTCGCCGACCTGCTCGCCACCGTCGACTTCACGCCCGGCCGGGGCATGGACTTCGACACCATCGGCACCGTCCTGCTCTGGGTGCTGGGCATCTACCTGGCCGCCGTCCTGTTCGGCGTGCTCCAGGGCCGGCTGGCCGCGCTGGCGATCAACCGCACGGTGTTCCGGCTGCGCGAGGAGGTCGAGGCGAAGCTGTCCCGGCTGCCGCTCAGCTACTTCGACCGGCAGTCGCGCGGCGAGGTGCTCAGCCGGGTCACCAACGACATCGACAACATCAACCAGTCCATGCAGCAGACCATGGGCCAGGTGGTGAACTCGCTGCTGACCATCGTCGGCGTGCTGGCGATGATGTTCTGGATCTCGCCGCTGCTGGCGGTGATCGCGCTGGTCTCGGTGCCGGTGTCGGTGGTCGTCGCCACCAAGGTCGGCAAGCGCGCCCAGCCGCAGTTCATCAAGCAGTGGGGCTCCACCGGCAAGCTCAACGCGCACATCGAGGAGATGTTCACCGGGCACAGCCTGGTGAAGGTCTTCGGTCGCCAGAAGGAGGCCGCGGAGCTCTTCGACCGGGAGAACCGGGCGCTCTACGAGGCGTCCTTCCGGGCGCAGTTCATCTCGGGCATCATCCAGCCCGCGATGATGCTGGTCGGCAACATCAACTACGTGCTGGTCGCGGTGGTCGGCGGTCTGCGGGTGGCGAGCGGCGCGCTGTCCATCGGCGACGTGCAGGCGTTCATCCAGTACTCCCGCCAGTTCAGCCAGCCGCTCAGCCAGGTCGCCTCGATGGCCAACCTGGTGCAGTCCGGCGTCGCCTCCGCCGAGCGGGTCTTCGAACTGCTGGACGCCGAGGAGCAGTCCCCCGAGCCCCGGCACCCCGAGCGCCCCGCCGAGGTGCACGGCCGGGTCGCGTTCGAGGACGTCTCCTTCCGCTACGACCCCGACAAGCCGCTCATCGAGGGCCTGTCCCTGAAGGTCGAGCCCGGCCACACGGTGGCCATCGTCGGCCCGACCGGCGCGGGCAAGACCACCATGGTCAACCTGCTGATGCGGTTCTACGAGGTCAGCGGCGGGCGGATCACCCTGGACGGGGTGGACATCGCCGCGATGTCCCGCGAGGAGCTGCGCTCCGGCATCGGCATGGTCCTCCAGGACACCTGGCTGTTCGGCGGCACCATCGCCGAGAACATCGCCTACGGCGCCGAGAGCGCCACCCGCGAACAGGTGGTCGCGGCCGCGAGGGCCGCGCACGTGGACCGCTTCGTGCGGACCCTGCCCGAGGGCTACGACACCGTCCTGGACGACGAGGGCGCCGGCGTCAGCGCGGGTGAGAAGCAGCTGATCACCATCGCCCGGGCCTTCCTCGCCCAGCCCTCGATCCTGGTCCTCGACGAGGCCACCAGCTCCGTCGACACCCGCACCGAGGTGCTGATCCAGCGCGCCATGGCCGAACTGCGCACCGGCCGCACCAGCTTCGTGATCGCCCACCGGCTCTCCACCATCCGGGACGCCGACGTGATCCTGGTGATGGAGAACGGCTCGATCGTCGAACAGGGCACCCACGACGAGCTGATCGCCGCCGACGGCGCCTACGCGCGCCTCTACCAGGCCCAGTTCGCCCAGGCGGTGGCCGAGGTCGACTGACCCCGCACCACCCGCCGCGCCGGGGGGAGGTCCGCACCGCGCGGGCCTCCCCCCGGCGCGTCCGCGCGTCCCTGACGGGAGGTCAGCACCGGCCCGCGGCGGCCGCCGTCGGGCGCGCTACCGTGGTCGGGTGTCCGAACCGACCGCCGCGCACCCGACCGCCGACACCTCCCCCGCCGCCGGGCCGTCCCCGGCCGGTCCGGTGGACGCCTTCCAGGCCGAGCGCCGCTACCTGGGCGCGGTGGCCTACCGGCTGCTGGGCTCGGTCGCCGACGCCGAGGACGTGCTCCAGGACGCCTGGCTGCGCTGGCAGTCCGCCGACCGGTCGGACGTCGCGGACCCGCGCGCGTACCTGACCACCGTGGTCACCCGGCTCTGCTACGACCAGCTGGGCTCGGCCCGGGCCCGCCGGGAGGCGTACGTCGGCGAGTGGCTGCCGGAGCCGGTGCTGACCGCCGCGGACTCCCCCGCCGAACGGGTCGAGCTGGGCGAGGCGGTGTCGGTGGCGATGCTCGCGGTGATGGAGCAGCTGTCCCCGGCCGAGCGGACGGCGTTCGTGCTGCACGACGTGTTCGCGGTCGGCTTCGACGAGATCGCCCCGGCCCTGGACCGCTCCCCCGAGGCCGCCCGGCAGCTCGCCTCCCGGGCCCGCCGCCGGGTCCGGGACGGCGGTCGGCGCGGCCCGGTCGACCCGGCCGAGCACCACCGGGTGGTGACGGCGTTCACCGCCGCGGCCACCGGCGGCGACCTGGCCGCGCTGGTGGCGCTGCTCGACCCGGAGGTCGTCTGGCACGCCGACGGCGGCGGCGTCGTCCACGCGGTGCGCCGCCCGGTCTTCGGCGCGCTCCACGTCTCCCGGCTGCTGCGCAAGCTCACCACCCGCTGGATCAGCCCGGAGCAGCCGCTGGTCCCGACCGTGGTCAACGGCGAGGCGGGCGCGGTCTGGTACGCGGCGCCCGGCACGGTCGGCGGCGTGATGGCGTTCACCGTCGAGAACGGCCTGATCACGGCCGCGTACGTGATGGTCAACCCGGAGAAGCTCGGGCACCTCGCGGCGGGGCGGGCCGAGCGGGCCGAGCCGGCGGGGCGGGCCGAGCCGGCGGAACGGGTGGAGCGGGCCGAGCCGTCGAAGCCGGCGGAGTGACCGGGATCACGGTCACACCCGCCCCGGCCGCGCCGTCCCCCTTCCAGCACCGCCACCGGCGGGGTTCCGAAGGAGGACGAGATGACCGGCAAGCACATCGTGGTGATCGGCGCGGGCTACGCGGGGCTGTCCGCCGCCGCCGGGATCGGCCGCGGCCCGGACCGGGTCACCCTGGTCGCCCCCGAGCAGCGCTTCCACCACCGCGTCCGGCAGCACGAGATCGCGGCGGGCCGCCGGGTCGCCCGCCCCGAGATCGCCCACGTGCTGCGCGGCCGCAAGGTCACCCACCGGGCCACCCGGGCCGTCGCGATCGACCTGGCCGCCCGCGAGGTGCGCACCGAGGACGGCGGGCGGCTGGCCTACGACACCCTGGTGTACGCGCTCGGCAGCCGCACCGCCTGGGGCGGGGTGCCGGGCGCCGCCGAGCACGCGTACTCGGCGGAACGTGCCGAGGAGCTGCGCCACCGGCTCGCCGGAGCCGCCGCGCCCGGCACCGTCGCGGTGGTCGGCGGCGGCCCGACCGGCATCGAACTGGCCACCGAGCTGGCCGAGGCGTACCCGGCCTGGCAGGTCCGGCTGGTCGCGGCCGACCGGGTCGGCGGCTGGCTGTCGGAGCGCGGCCGGGCGCACGTCCTGGCGGTGCTCGGCCGCCTCGGGGTCCGGGTCGACGAGCAGCACCGGGTCACCGCCGTCACCGCGGCCGGGCTGAGCTGCGGGGACGACGACCTCCCCGCGGACGTGGTGGTGTGGGCCGCTTCGATGGAGCCGCACCCGCTGGCCGCCGACGCCGGCCTGGCCGTCAACGCCCGCGGCCGCGCCCTGGTGGACGACCACCTGCGCTCGCTCTCGCACCCCGAGGTGCACGTGATCGGCGACGCCGCCGCCGTCGACCTGCCCGGCACCGGCGAACTGCGGATGGCCTGCGCCACCGCGATGCCGCAGGGCCGCTACCTGGCCAAGCTGCTCACCGGCCGCACCGGCAAGCCGTTCTCGTACCGCTACGTCACCCAGTGCCTGAGCCTGGGCCGCGGCGAGGCGCTGGTGCAGCTGATCCACGGCGACGACTCGATGCGGCCCCGGGTGCTGACCGGCCCGGCCGGCCGGTTGGTCAAGGCCGGCATCGTCAAGGGCCTGCCGCTGTCGCTGCGCTGACCCCGGGCGCCGACGACGGCGTTTGGCCCACGGCGGCGGGCCCGTGGCGGGCGGCCGGGACGACGGCGGTGCGCCGGAACGGCGGCGGGCCGGCACCCCCTCGTACGAGGGAGCACCGGCCCGCCGTCATCGGCCCGACTCCGGAGCTACTTCTTCTCCTTCGGGGCCTCCGCGTCCGTCGACAGCGCGGCGATGAAGGCCTCCTGCGGGACCTCCACCCGGCCGACCATCTTCATCCGCTTCTTGCCTTCCTTCTGCTTCTCCAACAGCTTGCGCTTGCGCGAGATGTCACCGCCGTAGCACTTGGCGAGGACGTCCTTGCGGATCGCCCGGACCGTCTCGCGGGCGATCACCCGGGAGCCGATCGCGGCCTGGATCGGCACCTCGAACTGCTGGCGCGGGATGAGCTTCTGCAGCTTGCCGGCCATCATCACGCCGTAGTTGTAGGCCTTGTCCTTGTGCACGATCGCGGAGAACGCGTCCACCGCGTCGCCGTGCAGCAGGATGTCGACCTTGACCAGGTTGGCGGACTGCTCGCCGATGGGCTCGTAGTCGAGCGAGGCGTAGCCGCGGGTCTTGGACTTCAGCTGGTCGAAGAAGTCGAAGACGATCTCGGCCAGCGGCAGGGTGTAGCGCAGCTCGACCCGGTCCTCGGAGAGGTAGTCCATGCCCTGGAGGGTGCCGCGGCGGGACTGGCAGAGCTCCATGATCGCGCCGACGAACTCGTTCGGCGCCAGGATGGTGCCGCGCACCACCGGCTCGTACACCTCGGCGATCTTGCCGGTGGGGAACTCGCTCGGGTTGGTGACGGTGTGCTCGGTGCCGTCCTCCATGATCACCCGGTAGACCACGTTCGGGGCGGTGGAGATCAGGTCGAGGTTGAACTCGCGCTCCAGCCGCTCCCGGATGATCTCCAGGTGCAGCAGGCCGAGGAAGCCGCAGCGGTAGCCGAAGCCGAGCGCCACCGAGGTCTCCGGCTCGTAGGCCAGGGCGGCGTCGTTCAGGCGCAGCTTGTCCAGGGCGTCGCGGAGCAGCGGGTAGTCCGAGCCGTCCAGCGGGTAGAGGCCGGAGAACACCATCGGGCGCGGGTCCTTGTAGCCGCCGAGGGCCTCGGTGGCGCCCTTGTTCTGCGAGGTGATGGTGTCGCCGACCTTGGACTGCCGGACGTCCTTCACACCGGTGATGATGTAGCCCACCTCGCCGACGCCGAGGCCGTCGGCGACCTTGGGCTCCGGCGAGATGACGCCGATCTCCAGCAGCTCGTGGGTCGCGCCGGTGGACATCATGGCGATCCGCTCGCGCTTGGTGAGCTGGCCGTCCACGACTCGCACGTAGGTGACCACGCCGCGGTAGGCGTCGTACACCGAGTCGAAGATCATCGCGCGGGCCGGGGCGTTCTTGACGCCGACCGGGGCCGGGATCTTCTCGACCACGTGGTCGAGCAGCTCCTCGACGCCGAGGCCGGTCTTCGCGGAGACCTTCAGCACGTCGCTCGGGTCGCAGCCGATGATGTGCGCGATCTCGGCGGCGTACTTCTCCGGCTGGGCGGCCGGCAGGTCGATCTTGTTGAGCACGGGGATGATCGTGAGGTCGTTCTCCAGCGCCAGGTACAGGTTGGCGAGGGTCTGCGCCTCGATGCCCTGGGCGGCGTCGACCACCAGGATGGTTCCCTCGCAGGCCGCGAGGGAGCGGGACACCTCGTACGTGAAGTCCACGTGGCCGGGGGTGTCGATCATGTTGAGGATGTGCGTCGTGCCCGCCTGCTCACCGGACCTCGGCGCCCACGGGAGGCGGACGGCCTGGGACTTGATGGTGATGCCGCGCTCGCGCTCGATGTCCATCCGGTCGAGGTACTGGGCGCGCATCTGCCGGGGGTCCACCACGCCGGTGATCTGCAGCATCCGGTCGGCGAGCGTCGACTTGCCGTGGTCGATGTGGGCGATGATGCAGAAGTTGCGAATCACCGCCGGGTCAGTACGGCTGGGCTCTGGCACGTTGCTGGGGGTCGCGGGCACCTTGGTCCGATTTCTGATCCGATCAATATGGTTCTGTCCATCCTCCCATGCCGAACGGCCCCCGGGTCCTTCCCGGCCGAGCGGGAGTGCGGGACGATCACCTCATGATCTTGGAAAGCGCCCTGCTCGACGTCCTCCCCGGCCGGGAGGAGGAGTTCCTCGCCGCCTTCGCCGAGGCCCGCCCGCTGATCTCCGTCCAACCCGGCTTCCGCTCCCTGGAACTGCGCCGCTGCCTGGACGCGGGGCGCGCCTCGCGCTTCCTGCTCCAGGTCGGCTGGGACACCCTGGAGGACCACACCGAGGGCTTCCGCCGCTCCCCCGAGTACGCGCGCTGGCGCGAACTGCTGCACCGCTTCTACGACCCGTTCCCGACCGTCGAGCACTACGGCGAGCCGCTGCTCACCGCCTGACCGCCGGCCGCGGACGAGGGGACGGCGCGGGAACGGCCGGGGAGGGCGGCTGGGGTCGGCGGTCCGGTTTGGGCGGGCCGGGGCGGCCCTGGTAGCGTGGGGCGCTGCACTCCGCCCTCGGCATGCCCTCTCAGCTGCCCGAGCGGCACCAGGGGTGCCACCCGTCGTAGTAACGATTCACAACAGACTGAGGCTCTTTCGTGGCGAACATCAAGTCCCAGATCAAGCGCAACAAGACCAACGAGAAGGCGCGCCTGCGCAACAAGGCCGTCAAGTCCTCGCTGAAGACCGCTCTGCGCAAGGCCCGCGAGGCCGCTGCCGCCGGCGAGACCGAGAAGGCCGTCGTGCTGGCCCGCGCCGCCTCCAAGGCCCTCGACAAGGCCGTGAGCAAGGGCGTCATCCACAAGAACCAGGCCGCCAACAAGAAGTCGGCGATCACCAAGCGCGTCAACGTCGCCGCCTGATCCAGTTCTTCCGTACGGCCCCGCCGTACACCCGGTGCCACCAGGCACCACTCCGGTCGGCGTGAACCCGCGGCCCTCTACCCGCCACCGCCGACCAGCCGCTCCCGGAAACCCCGGCCCTCTACCCGGAGTTCCGACGAGCCGTACGTCCCGTACCGCACGCGGCCTGCGTTCGCCACGCGGGTGCGGTACACAGCTTCACAGTGCGAGCGCCCGTCCACGGGCCTCCACTCCCTGCCCGCCCGGGTCTCCCGGGCGGGCAGTCGGCGTTTCCGGCACTCTTCCGACCGGGTCGCTTCCCCCGCCCGAACGCACCAGCGAGGCACCCAACCCCCCGGCCCGGAGTGTCCCACCGACACCGGCCGGCCGGCAGCTCCCAGCCCCGACAGGTGTACGCGGGTCCAGTGCCTAGTAGGGGCGGGAACCGGCCCGGGAGGCGCGGGCGACGGCGACGACGGCGCGCTCCAGCGCGTACGCGGGGTCGTCGGAGCCGCCCTTCACGGCGGCGTCGGCCTGGGCGACGGCGGTCAGCGCGGCGGCCACCCCGTCGCCGGTCCAACCGCGCATCTGCTGGCGCACCCGGTCCACCTTCCACGGCGGCATGCCCAACTCGCGCGCCAGGTCGGCGGGCCGCATGTTGCGGCCGGCGGAGGCGAGCCGGCCGATGCTGCGGACGCCTGAGGCGAGGGCGTAGGTGATGCCGGTCGGCGGCTGGCCGACCGCCAGCGCCCAGCGCAGCCGTTCCAGCGCCTCGGCGGCCCGGCCGGTCACCGCGAGGTCGGCCACCTCGAAGCCGGTCGCCTCGGCGCGACCGCTGTAGTACTTGGCGACCGCCGCCTCGTCGATCGGGCCTTCGATGTCGGCGGTCAACTGGCTGCACGCGGCCGACAGTTCCCGCAGATCGCTGCCCAGCGAGTCCAGCAGCGCCTGGCAGGCCTCGGGGTTGGCGGCCCGCCCCAGGGTGCGGAACTCGTTGCGGATGAAGGCCAGTTTCTCGCTCGCCTTGGTGAGCTTCGCGCAGGCGACCTCCCGGGCGCCCGCCTTCTTCGCCGCGTCCAGCAGCCCCTTGCCCTTGGCACCGCCCGCGTGCACCAGCACCATGATCACTTCTTCGGCGGGCGACTCCAGGTAGGCCTTGACCTCCTTGACCGAGTCCGCCGAGAGGTCCTGCGCGGCCCGGACCACGATGACCTTCCGCTCCGCGAAGAGCGAGGGCGTGGTGAGCTCCGCCAACTGCCCCGGCTGCAGCGCCCCCTGCGCGAGGTCCCGGACGTCCGTGTCCGGGTCCGCCGCCCGGGCCGCCGCCACCACCTCGGCAACCGCGCGGTCCAGCAGCAGCTCCTCCTGGCCGACCGCAACGGTCAGCGGGGCGAGCAGGTCGTCGGGTGCACTCTTCCTGGCCATCGCCTACCAGGATCGCACGCCACACGGACAGCCTTCCGCGCCACACCCCTTCCCCTACCGCACCGGGCGCCTCCCTTCCCTGCCTCCTGGCCCCTCCGCGCGCCGCCCGCCGGGGAAGCGGGGCCGGTGCCGTACCGCCTGCGGGGCCGAGGACAATAACGACGTGATCGAGAACAATGACCGTCAGTTGCTCGTCCTCCCCGACCGCGATGCGGCGGAGGAGGTCGCTGAGGAGTTGAGCGTGCGCTGGCCCGAACTGGGCGACGTCGAGGTGGTCCGGGACTCCCTCGCCGGGGAGGACGACGCCGAGGACGCCCAGTGGCTGGTGGTGGTGGAGGCCCCTGAGGAGGACGGCTGGACCACCCGCCTGCTGAGCGAACTCGACCAGCTCGTCGCCGAACAGGACGGGTGGCGGGAGCAGGGCTGACGTCCCGCCCCATCCGCCACTCCCCTCGCCACCGCCTGGCCCCGCCCGAACGAGGTACCCCACCCGTTCGGGCGGGCGTTTCCGCTCCGGACCGCCCCCCCCCGGCCCGGTCCCGCCCCGGACCGGGCCCAACCCCGGGCCGGGACCAACACCAGGGCGGGCAGGTCAACCGTGAACCGGGTGCGGGTGCGTCGCCACGGCCAGGTCCCGCGAGTCACCCAGAACCGCGATGTCCCCGGAACTGTCGGTCCGGACCACCGTCGCCCCCAGCGTCTTCAGCCCTGCCACGGTCTGGGGCGCCGGATGCCCGTACGGGTTGCCCACGCCGCAGGAGATCAGGGCCAACCGCGGACGGAGCGCGGCCATCAACGACCAGTCCTGGTTCGCCGACCCGTGGTGCGCCACCTTCAGGACATCCACCCGTCCCACCCCGGGCAGCCCCGGACCGCTTCGAATCGTGCCCAGGCCGGCACCCTCACTCCCTCTACCTTCCAGCTGAGTTGATGGCCCACCACCTGGTTCGAGGGTCGAAGACGGAGACTTGGCCGGGGATGGGAGTGGCGGCATGCCGAGCGCCAGCAGGGCGGACTGGGCCGGAGGTTCCAGGTCTCCGAGCAGGGCGACCCGCAATGGGGCCGCGGGCGGGCCGAGCACCGCGAGGATCGCGATGCTGGAGTTGTTCGGCCCCTCGGCGTCGGATGCCGGGGGTGAGGTGGGCCACAGGACCTCCCAGGTGAGTTCGGCCCCGGCAGTGCGCCGTTCGCCGCGCCGCGCGTGCATCACCGGAATGCCGCCGCCCGCCGCCCAGCGGAGCACCCGGGAGCGTTCGCCGTCCGACTCGTCCGAGGTGGTCACCTCGATCGCCCCGACCGACCGGCCGCGCAGGACGCCGGGGATGCCTTCCGCGTGGTCGGCATGGAAGTGGGTGAGGAGCAGGAGGGGGATCCTGGTCACCCCGAGGCCCCGCAGGCAGGCGTCGGCCGTCTTGGGGTCGGGCCCGGCGTCCACCACCACGGCGGTGCCCGGTCCGACAGGCAGGACCGTCATGTCGCCCTGCCCGATGTCGCACATCGCCAGCCGCCAGCCCGACGCGGGCCACCCGGTCGCCAGCCGGATGACGGAAGGCGGGCGCAGCAGCACCAGCGGCAGCAGCAGGGCGACCACGAGCGCCACCAACGCTCTCGTCCGCCGATGTCGGCTTTGGCGGCCGGCCAGCAGCGGTGTCACCGCCCAGGCCAGCGACACGATCACCACCACCAGTAGGACCGCACCCAGCGCCCCGGCGGGCCAGGCGAGTTCGGCCCCCGGCAGTTCCGCCCCGCGCCTCGCGACAGCGGCCAACCAGCCGACCGGCAGTGCCGCGAGGTCCGTCAGGAACTCCGCGGTCCCCTTGGAGAAGGGTGCGACCGCGAGCGCGCCGAATCCGAGCAGGGTGGCCGGGGCGACCGCGATCTCGGCCAGCAGGTTGCACGGCACCCCGACCAGGCTGACCCGGGGCGCGAGCAGCACGGTGACCGGCGAGCAGAACGCCTGCGCCGCCGCGGTGGCACCGACCGCCGCCGCCAGGTGGTGCGGCCAGCGGCGCGCCCGGAGCGCCGCCGTCCACCTCGGGCCGAGCACCAACAGCCCGGCCGTGGCCAGCACAGAGAGCAGGAACCCGTACGAGCGGGCCAGGTACGGGTCCACCAGGATCAGGATCAGTACCGCGCCGGCCAGCGCGGGGACGCCTCTCCGCGGTCGGCCGGTGGCCAGCGCGAGCAGACCGATCAGCCCGGTGGCCGCAGCTCTGAGCACGCTCGGGTCCGGCCGACAGACGGTGACGAACGCCAGCGTCAGCGCGGTTCCGAGCAGCGCCGTGGTGCGGAACGAGAGGCCCAGCAGCCCGGCCAGGCCACCGCGTCCTGGGGCGTCGGGTTCACCGGGCGTGCCACCCACCAGGACGGCCAGGACGATCGCCAGGTTGGCGCCGCTCACCGCGACCAGGTGACCAAGGTCGGTGGCCCGGAACGCGTCCGCCAGATCGTCGGGCAGCCGCGACACGTCACCCACCACCAGCCCGGGGAGCAGCCCGCGCGTGTCCGGCGGAAGGTGGTCACAGGCGTCCCGAAGTCCTTTGCGGAGGTGGGCCGCGAGGCGCTGCGGGAGGTTCGGCGGAGCGATGACACGCGGCTGCCCCTGAGGAACGAGCAGCGCCGCGCTGTCGCTCCGGGACCTCCCTCCCGCCGCACCGGCCGCCGGTGGCCGCTCCGGCAGCACCTCCGCCCGCAGTTCCAGTTCGGTGGACGGGGTCAACTGCCTCCAGGGGTAGTCGTCTTGGGAGCGGACCAGCAGGGTGACAGGCGTGCGGGTCGCGATGGGCGGCGGCGGAGAGCCGCCCTGGGGACGCGGAGCGGCACGGACTCGGGTGACGAGTGCGGAGATGGTGAGCGTCGGTCTGGACAGGGAGCTGCCCTGGGTGTGCGAGCCGTGCTGTTTCGGATCGCCCGTGACGGTCAGCTCGACGGTGATCTCGGGATTGGCAGGTTTCTCTTCCACCAGCTGCCGCGCAGCGCCCTGTCCGCCACCGTCGACCCGCTGTCCGACCGCAGCGGGTGGTGCGGCGGGACGGGCCAGTGCGGGCAGTGGGCCGCGGTGCAGGTCTGCGGTGTGCAGGACGGTGGTGGTGGCCGCCGCGGCGGCGGTCAGCAGGACCGCTGCGGTCAGGCGGTGAATCGATCGACGAGGTCCTTTCGTGGCGAGCAGGACGAGGGAGACCGGCACAGCCACCAGGGCGGCCAGCAGCAGCGGGGGGTGTCGGTCCGGATCCAAGGCGAGGACAGCGGCGGCCACTGCCCATGCGGTGCAAGCCGGGAGGAGCAGTCGGTAGTCGGTCCGGTGGTGGACGAGAGGCGGCGCGGCCGGCATCGAAGCTCCTCCTTTCGGCAGGGCAGCGGGCGGCGGTGAACGGCGGGTGGTCCGCAAGGCAGCGGTGGTTTTTTCCCGTATACGACCTCCTTGGCGGGAAAGCTGGTTGATGCTCTCGATTCGTCTGGTGACTTGGGTAGGCGCAAGCTCGGGCCCATGCGGCGGTTGGCCAACAAGCCTTCTGTAAAGCCGACTTGGCGTCTTTTTCGGTAAAGCCGTGCGGGCTTAACGGTTTTCGGGGCTGTACTCGGCGTGAGGTCTGCTCACCTCACGCCGAGCAGCGAGAGCTGAGCAGGGGCAGCCTCCCGACAGCAATGCAGCAGTGTTTGTCGCGGTGGCCTCACCACAGGGGGTGGGCCCGGTCAGAGCTCGGGCGGAGCGGTCAGAGCCGTCCACCCGCAGGGGCGAAGGACGTGGTCGAGCAGAGCGGCGACGGCGGTGATTCGGGTCTCGCACCCCCTGTCTCCTGGCCGGCAGGCGGCGGGGTTGCCGGCCAGGACACGCAGTGGCGGTACAAGACGTGGCGCGCAACAGGAGCGAGCTGAAACCTCCTCGTGCGTTCTCGGGGTGGGTGATGTACCTGGCCGAGCCTGGCGGGAGCGGCCGGTCAGAGGGTCAGGAGCGGCTTGAGGTCCTCGTACTTCCGCGGGCCGATGCCGGGGACTTGGCGGAGTTGGTCGACGGATTGGAAGGGGCCGTGGGCGAGGCGGTACTGGAGGATGCGTTGGGCCAGTGCGGGCCCCACGCCGGGGAGTGTGTCGAGCTGGTCCGCGCCGGCGCGGTTGAGACTGACGGAGCCTGCGGGGGCGCCGCCCGTGGCTGCGCCACCGGGGAGGGGGTCGGTGTCTACGAGGATCTGTTCTCCATCGGTCAGTGGGCGGGCGAGGTTGAGGAGGCTGGTGTCGGTGTCGGGGAGCGGACCGCCGGCGGCGGTCAGGGCATCGGCGACCCTTGAACCCGCGGGGAGGGTTCGCAGGCCGGGGTGTTGGACTTTCCCGGCGATGTCGATGACGAGGGGCGGTCCGGTCGGCTGGAGTACTGGCGCTCCTTCCGTGGTCCGATCGGAGACGGATTCGGCTGTCGCGACAGCGGGGACGGAAACGGGGTGCGGTCGGCCGAGCCAGAAGTGCTGGATGGCGTAGCCCGTGGCGAGGACAAGCAGAACGGTCAGACCGAGTACGGCCCGGCGGTCGAGGGTGAGCGCGCCCGGGAGGCGGAACCGCAGGGGCAGTTTCGGCGGGGTGGTGTGGGACACGGCGGCGGGGTTCGGGGTCGGTGGAGCTTCGGGTGGCGTCAGGTCCAGGTCCGACGGGGTGTCGGCCCAGCTGTCGTCGAACGGATGGAAGTTGGCGGGCCACTCCGGAGAGGAAGCGCCGTCCAGCGGGTCGGCGCCGTCCGGAACCGACGCTCCGCCGCGGGGAGGATCTCGCTCCGGCGGCGAATCGGCTCTCGGTGCCACGGGCGCTTCCGTCCGCACCGGAGCAGAGGGTTCAACTGTCGCGGCGCCTTCAAGCCGGCATTCCGAGAACGCCGCCGAATCGGCCTCCGCGTCGTGCGCCGACCGCAGCGGCGGACCGTCCGCTGCCGCTGAAGGCAGTTCGAGCGCGAGGAGGTCGGAGTCGGCGGGCAGGTCTGCCGGGAGGATCCGGTCGAGACGGACCCGGGCGGTTGCGATGGCCAGACGGCGACGGGCTAGGGGGGTGGTGATGGTCCTCATGGCGAGGACAGTAGAACGGTGCTGACGGTCCGTCGGAGAATTCGCCCACCCCTGTGGATAACTCCGGCTTGTGGATAACTCTTGTCGCTCGAACGAGTGATTGCAGCGGGGTTCAGTACGACGATGCGACGATCGGAGAGACCACTACGGCCAGCAATCCAGGGCCGACGTGCGCGCCGATCACAGCGCCGACCTCGCTGACGTAGAGCTCTTTCAGCCCGGGCACCCGTTCCCGCAGCCGTTCCGCCAGTGGTTCGGCCCGGTTTTCGGCGGCCAGGTGGTGGACGGTGATGTCCACCGGCTGCTGACCCGCACGTTCGACGGCGATCTCTTCCAGCCGGGCGATCGCCCGGGAGGCCGTGCGGACCTTCTCCAGCGGCTCGATCCGCCCTCCGGCCAGGTGCAGCAGTGGTTTCACCGCCAGTGCGGAGCCGACCAGTGCCTGGGCGGTTCCGATCCGGCCCCCGCGCCGCAGGTGCTCCAGGGTGTCGACGTAGAAGAAGCCCGCGGTGCCGGCGGCCCGGTCCTCGGCGGCGGCGACCACCCGGTCGAGGTCCGCCTCGACGGCGCCGGCATCGGTATCGGCAGCTGCGCCCCGGCCGCCCACGGTTCCCCCTGCGCCACCGGACGCCGAACCGGCCCGGGCTGCGTCCAGCGCCTGGGCCGATTCGGCGGCGGCCAGGACGCAGCTGCCCAGGGCCATGCCGACGAGCCGGCTGTCGACCACCCGGACCGGGATCGAGACCTCGGCGGCAGCCAGTTGGGCGGCCTCCGCGGTGCCGGAGAGCTCGGCCGACAGGTGGATGGAGACGATGCCGCGTGCACCGGCTTCGGCGGCCGCCCGGTAGGCGGCGGCGAAGGTCTCGGGGCTGGGGCGGGAAGTCGTCACCCGTTGCTTGGAGCGCAGGGCCTCCGCGACGTCCTTCGGGGAAATCTCGACGCCTTCCGCGAAGACCTCGTCACCCACCGCGACGCTGAGCGGGACCACCCTGATGCGGTGCCGGTCCACCGCCTGCTGGGGCAGATACGCGGTGGAATCCGTGACAAGTGCGAGGTGGCCGGGCATGTGCCGGAGGTTACCCGCCGCGGGGCCGAGAAGACAGCGCTCGTTATTCGGTGGTTTGCCCCTCAGGGGGTGGGGTAATTTCTCCGCACACGGAAAGCGACCGCCTCGTGACGCGGGGTCAGGGGCGGTTGGGTCCCGCCGGGTTCGGCTTGCGGAGGCGGTCGGCGAGGCGGGAGAGCGGCTCGGCGGCCAACCCCAGCAGTTCCTCGGCACTGGTCGGGCGGCTGGAGCCGAGTCCCTTGCGGCGGTCGGCGGGCTCCTCCGCGGAGGCGGCGGTGCCCGGGGAGTCCGTTCCGTCAGCGGGGGCCGAGGCGGTGCCGAGGCCGTCAGTGGCAGTGGGCTCGGCGGGGGTCCAGTGGCGCAGAGCACCGGCCTCGTCCTGGCACTCCTTGCCGAGGCGGGCGAGCTCGTCGTCTGCGAAGCGGCGCATCCGGTCCTGGGCGGCCCAGCGCAGGGAGTCCGCGGAGTGGGTGATCCGCTCAGCGCGCTCGCGCAGTTCGGGGAGTTTGGCGGCGACCCGGCTGTTCTGCGGCTCGCGCTCCAGCATGCGGAGTTCGGAGTCGAGTTCCGCGGCGTGCGAGTCGAGGCGGGCGAGCAGTTGAAGCGCGTCGCCGAGTTGGCCGTCCTGCGGGACGCCGGACTCCAGGACCTGGCGGGTGGAGTCCAGGGCGGTGCGCAGGGACAGCCGGAGCGCGGCGATCCGGCCCTGCTCCCCCGGCCTGGTGATGCTCTTCGCCTTCAGGGCCGCGTTCTCCACCGCCCGCTGGGCGTTGGCACTGTGCCGGTCGACCTTGGCAGCCACCGCCTTCGCCGCCTTCACCGTCCCGACCACGGCCATCACCAGCAGCGCCACCCCGAACAGCGCGACCAGCGCCACCACTACACCGAGCGCTTCCATCGGGAGCCCACCTTCCGCCCGTGACCGGCCCTGGACCGCCCGGTGCGGTCCGCGTGTCCGCCGGAACCTCCACCGTAGCCCGGAGCGACGGCCGACAGCAGGTCGCGAGCATGCCTCAGGCCCGAGATCAGGGACAGCTCAGGGATGTCCCCCAAGCGATCTCCCTTACTCCCGGACGGTGCCCGCGCCCTGCGGCCCAGGCCGGACCCGTTGCCCGGCCTGCATCCGAAGGCCATCCACGAGGGCCGCACACGAAGAGCACGCATGAAGACCACGTACGAAGAACGGAGCCACCTTGTTCGCACTTCTCCGGCTGCCGACCCGCCCGTACCCGTGGACGGCGAAGGGCCGGCCACCCCGCGGCGGGGGTGACCGGCCCGATCCGGCCGACAGCGGGTCGGCCCGGGTCTCGTCAGCCAGTGACGATGTTCACCAGCTTCGGCGCACGGGCGATGACCTTGCGCACCTCCGCGCCGCCGACGGCTGCGACCACGGCCGGGTCGGCCAGGGCCAGCGCCTCCAGCTCGGCGTCCGAGATCGACGGCGAGACCTCCAGGCGGGCCTTGACCTTGCCCTTGATCTGCACGACGCAGGTCACCGTCTCGTCGACCACGTACGCCGGGTCCGCGACCGGGTAGTCCGCGAAGGCCAGCGACTCTTCGTGGCCCAGGCGGCGCCACAGCTCCTCGGCGATGTGCGGCGCCAGCGGGGCGACCAGCAGGACGATCCGCTCGGCGACCGAACGCGGCGTGGAGCCGCGCTTCACCAGGAAGTTGTTCAGCTCGATGGCCTTGGCCACGGCGGTGTTGAACCGCATGCCGGCCATGTCGCCGCGGATGCCGTCGATCGCCTTGTGCAGCGCGCGCAGCGTCGCCTCGTCCGGCTCCTCCTCGGTCACCACCAGCTCGCCGGTGACCTCCGAGACGATGTTGCGCCACAGCCGCTGCAGGAAGCGGTAGGAGCCGATCACGGCCCGGGCGTCCCAGGGGCGGGAGACGTCCAGCGGGCCCATCGACATCTCGTACAGGCGCAGCGTGTCCGCGCCGTACTCGTCGGCGAACTCGTCCGGGGCGATCGCGTTCTTCAGCGACTTGCCCATCTTGCCCGCCTCGCGGCGGACCTGCTCGCCGTTCCAGAAGAACTCGTCGCCGATCTCCTCGACCTCGGCCGCGGGCACCGGGAAGCCCCGGTCGTCGCGGTAGACGTCGGCGGTGATCATGCCCTGGTTGAACAGCTTGTGGAACGGCTCGACCGAGGAGACGTAGCCCAGGTCGTGCAGCACCTTGTGCCAGAACCGGGCGTACAGCAGGTGCAGCACCGCGTGCTCGGCGCCGCCGACGTACAGGTCGACGCCACCGGCCGGCTTCTCGGCGGTCGGGCCCATCCAGTAGGACTCGTTGGCCGGGTCGACCACCGCGGAGGAGTTGACCGGGTCGACGTAGCGCAGCTCGTACCAGCACGAGCCCGCCCAGTTGGGCATGGTGTTGGTCTCGCGGCGGTAGGTCTTGACGCCGTCGCCCAGGTCCAGTTCGACGTTGACCCAGTCCTCGTTGCGGGACAGCGGGGTCTTCGGCGAGGAGGTGGCGTCGTCGGGGTCGTAGGTGTGCGGGGAGTAGTCGTCCACCTGCGGAACCTCGACCGGCAGCATCGACTCGGGCAGCGCGTGCATCGCGCCGGTCTCGTCGTAGACGATCGGGAAGGGCTCGCCCCAGTACCGCTGGCGGCTGAACAGCCAGTCGCGCAGGCGGTAGTTGACGGTGCCTTCGCCGATGCCCCGCTCGCCCAGCCAGGCGGTGACGCGGGCCTTGGCGTCGACCACGGACAGGCCGTTCAGCGACAGGCCGTCGCGCTCGGAGTTGACCAGCACCGAGTCGTAGGTGTCGAAGGCGTCGTCCCAGGTGTGCGGGTCCTCGCCACGGCCGTCGGTCGGCCGCACGACGCAGCGCATCGGCAGGTTGAACGCCTGCGCGAAGGCGAAGTCGCGGCTGTCGTGCGCCGGGACGGCCATGATCGCGCCCGTGCCGTAGCCCATCAGCACGTAGTCGGCGATGAACACCGGGATCTGCTCGCCGCTGACCGGGTTGACCGCGAAGGCGCCGGTGAACACGCCGGTCTTCACCTTGGCGTCGGCCTGGCGCTCCACGTCGGACTTGGCGGCGGCCGCCGCCCGGTACGCGGCGACGGCGTCGGCCGGGCGGGCGGCGCCGCCGGTCCACTCGTCGCGGGTGCCGGCCGGCCACTCGGCGGGGACGATCGTGTCGACCAGGGCGTGCTCGGGGGCCAGCACCATGTAGGTGGCGCCGAACAGGGTGTCGGGGCGGGTGGTGAAGACGGTGACGGTGTCGCCGCCGACCGCGAAGTCCACCCGGGCGCCCTCGGAGCGGCCGATCCAGTTGCGCTGCTGCAGCTTGATCGCCTCGGGCCAGTCCAGCAGGTCCAGGTCGTTGATCAGGCGGTCCGCGTAGGCGGTGATGCGCATCATCCACTGGCGCAGGTTCGACTTGAACACCGGGAAGTTGCCGCGCTCGGAGCGGCCGTCCGCGGTGACCTCCTCGTTGGCCAGCACGGTGCCCAGGCCGGGGCACCAGTTGACCGGCACCTCCTTGGAGTAGGCCAGCCGGTACTCGCCCAGCACCTCGTCGCGCTCGACGCCGGACAGTTCGGCCCAGGCGCGGCCACCCGGCACCTCGCGCTCGCCGGACTCGAACTCGGCGACCAGCTCGGCGATCGGACGGGCCTTGCCGGCGGCCTCGTCGTACCAGGAGTTGAAAATCTGCAGGAAGATCCACTGGGTCCAGCGGTAGTACTCGGGGTCGATCGTGGAGATCGACCGGCGCGAGTCGTGGCCCAGGCCCAGCCGGCGCAGCTGCTGGCGCATGTTGGCGATGTTGTCCTCGGTGGACACCCGCGGGTGCACGCCGTGCTGCACCGCGTACTGCTCGGCGGGCAGGCCGAAGGCGTCGTAGCCCAGGGTGTGCAGGACGTTGTGCCCGTTCATCCGCTGGAAGCGGGCGTAGACGTCGGTGGCGATGTAGCCCAGCGGGTGGCCGACGTGCAGGCCCGAGCCCGACGGGTACGGGAACATGTCCATGATGAAGCTGTGGGGCTTCGCGGCGACGGGCGAGCCGTCGGCCAGCGGGCCGGTCGGGTTGGGGGCGTTGAACGTCCCCTCCTTCTCCCACAGGTCCTGCCAGCGGGACTCGATCTCGGCGGCCAGCGCGGCGCCGTAGCGGAAAGGCTCGGTGGCGGCTTCGGCCGCGCCGGAAGCGGGGGTCGTCTCGCTCATGGTCCTTCAGGCTCCATCGTCATCAGTCAGCGAACAGGCCGTAGAAAGCAGAAAACCCCTCCGCAGGAGGGGACGCCACGCCGACTCCGGCCTTCAAGCCGGTCCTGGTCAGCGCGGCCGGCTAAGAAGCAGGCGCACAGTTCGCATGGGCTCAGGGTACCGCACCCCTTCAACCCGCTTTCGCGCCGCCGCGTCAATCCCCCGGCCGCGCACCCCGGCCCGCCGCGTCCCCACCGGCCGCACGCCCCGGCTCCGCGGTCCGGCGCCCCGAGCCGCCTGCGGCTACGCCTCCGCGCGCATCGCGGTGTCGAAGTCCCGCAGGGCCCGGGCCACCCGTGCCGACTGCATGCCGGCCGCGAGCAGTCGCGCCCGCTCCGCGGTCCGCTCCGCCTCCGCCCGCTCCCCGGTGCGGCGGTAGGAGTCGGCGAGGCGCACCATCAGCAGCGCCTTGGCCCGGGCCCGCTCCACCGAGAGCGAGCCGATCGCGGTGAGCAGCAGGCCGCGCGCCTGCTCGTGCTCGCCGAGCAGCAGGTACCCCTCGCCGACCATCCCCTCCAGGTCGGCCCGCTCCTGCACGTGCTCCGTCGCGTCCGCCAGCACCCGGAACGCCAGCTCGGCGACCGCCTCCGCGCTGATCTGCTCCCCTTTGCGGCCGTGTGCCCGGGAGATCCGACCCAGTTGCAGGGCGCGTTCCCGGGGCGTCAGCACGCCGTCGGCGGCGCGCAGCGCGGTGGAGAGCATCGCCACCGGGTCCAGCCCCCGCCCGCCGGAGTTGTACGTCGCCTGGACGGCGAGGCAGCCGACCACGCCGACGCCGAGCCGCGGGTCGCCGGAGACGTGCGCGGCCCGCAGCGCGGCGACGAAGGCCCGCTGCGCGGCGGCATCGTTGCCCATGTCGTAGTTGGCCCAGCCCACCAGCCGGGCCAGCCGGCTGGCTGCCCCGTAGAGTTCGCGGCCGAGCGCCTCGTCGTAGCTGCCGAGCTCCAACAGCTTTCCCATCATGGCGAGTTCGGCCTTGGCGAGGTCGAGGATCAGGCCGCCGCCGTAGGTGCGCTCCAGCCGCTGCTTGGATTCGTAGGACAGCCGCAGGTCGGCCAGTTGCTCCGGGGCGATCCGCAGCGCCCCCTCCCCGCCGGTGACCGGCGGCGGCGGGGAGGCCCAGTGTCGGGCCGCCTGTTCCAGTTCGTCGCCACGGAACAGGTCGGTCAGGCGCACCGGGGCGCCGTCGGCGCCCGCCTCGCGGAGTGCGGTCTGGGCGGTGTCGGCGGTCCACGGGTCGGTCAGCAGCCGGGGCGAGAGCATCTTGGCGCCCCGGTGGGAGCCCATCTGCCCCCAGAGCTGCTCGTAGGTGACGGCGATGCCGACGCTGCGGCCCAGCACCTCGCAGACGGTCTGGTCGTGCGGCGAGCGCGGCACCATGCCCCGGTCCCGCCACTTGTACGGCGCGGTGGAGCTGATCGCCAGGCCGGCCGGGAGCACCGAGTTCACCTCGCGGGCCAGCCGCTCCGGGCTCCAACCGAGCTGGTGGAGTATCCGGGCGAGCTCGTCGTTCCGTTTTCGCACCAGGTCGGCCATGCCACGACGGTAGCGGCCCCGCGCACCGCCCGGCAGGGGAGTCCCGTGAACGACCGGAGGCCGCCCCTCTCGGGACGGCCTCCGGACTGCTGTGGAGCTAAGGAGAATCGAACTCCTGACCTATTGCATGCCATGCAATCGCTCTACCAACTGAGCTATAGCCCCATGCTGTTACCGCTGTCACCTGCGGTTTCCCTCGGCGACATCGACAACTCTACACGGTCGACGCCCCCGGCCCTAATCCGTTCCGACGCTCCCGCGACAGCCCCGGCCAGCCCCTCCCCCGCCTCCTCCCCCGACCCCGGCCCGCCCTCCGGACCCAGCTCCGGGCCCAACTCCAGGCTCGGCCCGGCCCTCAGCCCCGAGCCGAGCCTCGGAAACACCGAAGGCCGCCACCCTGTTCGGGCAGCGGCCTCGCGGAACTGCTGTGGAGCTAAGGAGAATCGAACTCCTGACCTATTGCATGCCATGCAATCGCTCTACCAACTGAGCTATAGCCCCGCGACACTGACGACCACTCACGGACCACCGGTGCGGAGTGGAGCTAAGGAGAATCGAACTCCTGACCTATTGCATGCCATGCAATCGCTCTACCAACTGAGCTATAGCCCCGCAGTTCCGCGACTCCCGCCCCCGGTTTCCCGTCTGCGTTCCTCGCTGCGAACGAGGAAGACTCTAGCTGGTCAGAGCCGGAACTGTGAAATCCGGGTCGGGCGGCCGTCAGGTCTCGTCGCCGATGACCGGCTGCGGCAGCGTTCCCGCGTTGTGCTCCAGCAGCCGCCAGCCGCGCGTGTCCTGGCCGAGCACCGACCAGCAGCAGTTGGAGAGACCGCCGAAGCGCTCCCACAGCCGCGGCTCCAGGCCCAGCATCCGGCCGATCATGGTGCGGATGGTACCGCCGTGGCTGACCACCACCAGGGTGCCGCCCTCCGGCAGCTTGTCCACCGCGTCGAGCACCACCGGGACGGCCCGGTCGGCCACCTCGGTGGCCAGCTCGCCGCCGCCGCGGCGCACCTGCTCGCCGTTCGCCCACGCCGCGTACTGCTCCGGGTACCGGGCCCGGATCTCGGCGTTGGTGAGCCCCTGCCACTCCCCCGCGTAGGTCTCCCGCAGGCCCTCGTGGTGGTGCACCTCGAGGCCGGTGAGCCCGGCGAGCTCGGCGGCGGTGCGCCGGGCCCGCTGCAGGTCGGAGGAGATCAGCAGGTCGGGCCGGAGCCCGGCGAGCAGCCGGGCCGCCCGCTGGGCCTGGAAGACGCCCTGATCGGTGAGCTCGATGTCCGTCGTCCCCTGGAACCGCGATTCGAGGTTCCAGGAGGTCTGGCCGTGCCGCCAGAAGACGATGCGCGGCCAGACCGCCGGGCGGCTCAGAGGTCGCCCCCGGAGACGGCGTTGCCGGCGGCGTCGGTGACGGCGTTCTCCGGCCGGTTCCGGGTGGCCAGCGCGTCCTCGGGGAGCGGCAGCTCGGGACAGTCCTTCCACAGGCGGTCGAGCGAGTAGAAGGAGCGCTCCTCGGAGTGCTGGACGTGCACCACGATGTCCAGGTAGTCGAGCAGGATCCAGCGGCCCTCGCGCTCGCCCTCCCGGCGCACCGGCTTGATGTCGAGCTTCTCGCGCAGCTGGTCCTCGATCTCCTCGGCGATCGACCGCACCTGGCGGTCGTTGGCGGCGGAGGCGATCAGGAAGGCGTCGGTGATCGACAGCACCTCGCTGACGTCGAAGGCGATGATGTCGTGCGCCAGCTTGTCGGCCGCCGCCTGTGCGGCGACGGTGATCAGTTCCTGGCTTCGGTCGGTGACGGTCACGTTGCTCTTCCGGCTCGGCTGTGGGGATACCCTCCCAGGATCTCACGAACGCGACGGAGCCCCCGAGCGTTTTCCGCCCGGGGGCTCCGACCCCGCCTCAACGGCGCCTCGACGGCACCCCGGCCGCCCCCGCGCGGCCGCCCCCGCTCACTGCGTCTTCTGGGACGGCGGCTGGTAGTCCTTGCCGACCACCAGCACCAGGTCCGCGTTCTGCGCGTCGGTGACCTTCTTCACCGCGGAGTCCGGCAGACCCATGCTGGTGGCCAGGGTGAGGGCCGCCGACTGCTTGGCGTCGTCGGTGTAGCGGATCTCGGAGGTCGCCTGCTCGGTGGCCTTGGCGCTGGACGGCAGCGCGTCCATGCCCGCGTTGATCACCGCGACCTGCGCGGCGGCCACCGAGGTCTCACTGCCGGAGGCGTTGACCACGGTGACGCGGGTGGAACCGCCGGTGCCCTTGGCGCTGCCGATGGCACCGCCGAGGATCTCCTTCACCTGCTTGCCCGCGGTGGCGTCGTCCAGGGTGCCGTCGGGCTTGGTGGTGAGCACGGCGGTGGACAGGTGCCCAGCCTTCGCCTGCTTGGCCAGGTTGACCAGCACGCCGGCCAGCGCGCTCTCGGGGAGCGACGGGTCGGGGACCATGTTCATCCGGTGCACGTCGTCGGTGGCCTCCGCCATGGTGGTCGGCATGGCATTGATCACCCCGGCCATCACCTGGCCGAACCGGGCGAGTTGGGCGTCCGGGGTCTCACCGGGCGCCTGCAGGGTCGCGTAGGCGACGGCGGCGTGCCCGCTCAGCAGGACGTCCTTGCCCGCCGGGGCGAGCACCTTGCCGTCCGCCTTGTTCCCCTCGCGCACCTCGGCGTTGGTGTCCACCTTGACGCCGCCGAGCTGGGTGACCAGCAGCAGCAGGTAGGGGGTGTCCAGCCGCCAGGTGCCGGCCACCTTGGCGCCGAGCACCGCGGAGAGGCCGTCGCGGGTGGCGGAGGCGCCGAGCTCCGACGGGGCCTTGCTCATCGTCGTGGTGGCGGAGGCGCCGTTGCTGGGCAGTTGCAGGGCGTCCGGCAGCAGCAGCACGGTGGCCTTCCTGCCGCCCTCGTCGTCGACCAGCAGGGCGGTGGTGATCTTGCCCTGCGGGTCGTACAGGTGCACCACGTTGACGTACCGGCCGCCGACCGCCGCGGCCGCGTCGTCCCCGCCGCCGAGCTTCCCGCTCCACCACAGGTAGCCCACCGTGCCGGACGCCAGCACCGCCACGACCACCAGCAGCGAGACCAGCCGGTTGCGCAGCCGCCGCCGGCGCTCGGCCCGTACTTCGCTGCGCGACTCGGCGAACTTCAGCCAGTCGATCGCGTCCTCGGACTCCTCCGTCTGCTCGTCGACGAAGCTGAACTCGCCCGTGGTGTACGAGTCCCCGCCCTTGGCCTGCGCCCGGGCCGCCGCCGCCCGGCCACCGACCAGCTCGGACGGCTCCTCCGCCGACGCAGCCGTTCCGGTCGACCCGACCGACCCGACCGACCCGGCCGAGCCCGCCGCCCCCGGACGCGTCCGCGGCGGCACCACCCCGGCGGCGGCCGGCCCCGCCACCGGGCTCACCGGCGGCACCCCGCGCCCGGCCGCACGCTCGGACCCGGGCCCGGAAGCCTGTCCGGGCACCTGCCCGGGGGCCTGCGTCGCGGTCGACTGCGGGGAGCGCCCCGACTCGGGCTGCTGCTGCCCGTAGGAGGGGTCGTAGGGCTGCTGCCCGTACGCGTCCCCGCCCTGCTGACCGCCGCCCTGCCGCGGGTCGTCGAACTGCCCCTGGTAGCCGCCCTGTTCGAATCCCTGCGGCTCATATCCGCCCTGCCCGTAACCGGGGGACTGCTCGTAGCCCTGACCCGGGTACCCGGACTGCCCGTAGCCGCCCTGCCCGTACCCGGACTGCTCGTACCCGCCCTGGTCGTAGCCCTGCGCCGGGTACCCGGGCGCGGCGGCCTGCTGCCCGCCGTCGCCGTATTCGCCGTACGGGACCTGCGGGTACCCCCCGGGCTGCTGGTACTGGCTACCGCCGTACTGGTCGTACTGACCGCCCTGCCCGTACGGCTGCTGCTGCGGCGGCTGTACCTGCTGCCCGTACGGCTGCTGCTCGTAGCCCTCGTACCCCTGCTGCTCGTAGCCCTGCTGCTCGTAGCCCTGCTGCGGGTAGTACCCGGGCTGCTGCTGTTGCGGCGACGGCGGCTGCTGCTGGGGGTGGGGGTGGGGCGGGCGGGGCTGGGGGTGCTGGCCGAACCAGTTCTGGTCGTCGGACGTTCCGGTCACGTCGTCCCTCCCGGGGGCATCAAGGCCGGGCCGACGCGTACAGCGCCCGCTTGTGGATGTATCGGACCACGCCGTCCGGCACCAGGTACCAGATGGGTTCGCCCTTGGCGACGCGTACCCGGCAGTCGGTGGAGGAGATGGCGAGTGCGGGCACCTCGACCAGCGAGACGCCGCCGACCGGCAGGCCGGTGTCGGAGAGAGTATGGCCCGGCCTGGTGCAGCCGATGAAGTGCGCGAGGTCGAAGAGTTCCTCGGAGGAGCGCCAGGAGATGATCTGGGCGAGGGCGTCGGCGCCGGTGATGAAGAAGAGCTCGGCGTCGGGGTGGAGGCCGCGCAGCTCGCGCAGGGTGTCGACGGTGTAGGTGGGGCCGTTGCGGTCGATGTCGATCCGGCTGACCGAGAACTGGGGGTTCTCGGCGGTGGCGATCACCGTCATCAGGTAGCGGTCCTCGGCCGGGGAGACCTGGCGGTCGGACTTCTGCCAGGGCTTCCCGGTGGGGACGAAGATCACCTCGTCCAGCTGGAAGGCGCTCGCCACCTCGCTGGCGGCGACCAGGTGGCCGTGGTGGATGGGGTCGAAGGTGCCGCCCATCACGCCCAGCCGCCGCCTGCGCGGAGCATCTCCCGGCACCCGTGCGTCCACAGCCGGTGCGTCCACGGCCGGTGCGCTCACGGGCGGCGTGTCCACGGGCGACGCGCCCGCGGCCGGGGCGCCCGCAGCCGGTGTGCCCACGGCCGGAGCGTTCGTCGCGGGAGCGTCCACCGCCGGAGCGTCAGCTGCCGGGGTGCCTGGCGCGGAGGTGCCCGGCGCCACGTTCGTCCCGGAGGTCTCGACCTGCTCTCTCATGGCGCCACACCTTACGCGACCCGGATGTCCCGGGGATTCCGCCCGTCGACGGGCCTCGGCCGCACCGCGCTCCGCCACCCCGGGGGCCGCGGACGCGCGGCGGACGGGGCGGCGGTGCGACCGGGGTCAGCGGTCGCGGTTGAAGCGGGTGGTGATGAACAGCAGGAGCAGCAGGATGAACAGCGCCGCGCCACCCGTCAGCAGGGGGTTGAGGCTGTCGTGGTTACCGCCCTCCTCGGCGAGGTGGACGATGGCGGGCAGGGCAGCAGGGCTCATGATCGGCGGGACCTTCTCGGCTCGGTGTGAGGACCAGGCGGTCACGGACCGTACGGCCCGCGCGCTCATCGTACGGGGGCCCGACACGCAACCGCGCGGCGGCCCACCGCGTCTGACCACCCGTGAACCGTCGTCCGGTCGGCGGCGCGACGCCCGCACCGGGAACGGGCGTCCACAAGGCCCGGCACCCACGGCCCGCCCGGCGCTCCGACCAGCCTTCCGACAGCCCCGACGACCCGGGCGGCCCGACGGCCCGGGCCCGAACCCGGCGCCGGGGCAGTCCGGTCAGCCCAAAGCCAGGTCGGCCCAAGGTCAGATCAGCTCAGGTCGTCGGCCGTGCGCCCGGTCGCCCCGGTCCGCTCGGCCTCGCCGGCGGACTCACGGGCCGCGTCGCGCTTCGCGCCGTCGCGGTTCGCCCGGGCCAGCGCCCACACCATCAGGCCGACTCCGACGAAGGAGGCGATCAGGATGAACCGCAGGAACAGACCGGGGCCGTTCTCGGTGGAGATCGGTCCGGCGAGCTGGACCAGGTCGGCAGAGGTCATCACGGGGCTCCTTGTTCGGTACGGCAGAGCCAGCGTAGTCCCGCTTACCGCCGCCCCGGCCCGGCACCCCCGGAGTGTCCCCGAGCGGACGGGCAGCGGACGGGCAGCGGCCAGGCCACGGCCGGGAAGCGGCCGGGAAGGCCCGTCCCCGCCCTCACCGGCCGCGGCGCGGACGGCGTAGCGTGACCGCGGGGACGAGTACGGACACACCGACGTTGAAGTGGAAAGCAGCGGGGGCCGGCCACAGGTGCCGGTGCCGGCGTCGATCCAGGAGAGGTACTCAATGACCGACATGACCAAGGGTTCCGCGCCGAGCCGCCGCCGCCAGCGCTTCCCGGACATCTCCACCCGGGCCTGGGAGCACCCGGCGGACCGCTCGGGGCTGGTGGCGCTGCGCAAGCTCTCCGGTTTCGACGACATCCTGAAGAAGCTGGCCGGCCTGGTGTCGGAGCGCAGCGTGCGCCTGCTGTTCCTGGCCACCGCGGTCAAGACGTCGGAGCGTCAGTTCCCGGAGCTGTACGACATGGTCCGCGACGCCGCGTACGTGCTGGACCTGGAGAAGGTCCCGGAGCTGTACGTCTCCCAGGACCCGAAGGTCAACGCGTACTGCATCGGCATGGAGACCCCGGTGATCGTGGTCACCACCGGGCTGGTCGAGCTGATGGACGAGGAGGAGCTGCGGGCGGTGATCGGCCACGAGGTCGGCCACGCGATGTCCGGGCACGCCGTCTACCAGACGATGCTGATGATCCTCACCAACCTGGCGGCCCGGATCGGCTGGATACCGCTGGGCAACCTGGCGATCACCGCGCTGATCACCGCGCTCAAGGAGTGGTTCCGCAAGGCCGAGCTGTCCAGCGACCGGGCCGGCCTGCTGGCCGGTCAGGACCTGCAGGCGTCGATGCGGTCGCTGATGAAGCTGGCCGGCGGCGCGCACCTGGCGGAGATGAACGTGGACGCGTTCCTGGAGCAGGCCGCGGAGTACGACAAGGCCGGTGACCTGCGCGACAGCGTGCTGAAGCTGCTCCAGGTGCTGCCGCAGTCCCACCCCTTCGCGGTGACCCGGGTGGCCCAGCTGAAGAAGTGGGCGGAGAGCGAGGAGTACCGCTCGATCCTGGCCGGGGCGTACCCGCGCCGCGGCGACGACCCGGAGACCACGGTCGGCGCGCAGTGGAAGGCCGCCGCCGAGTCGTACTCGCAGTCGGTGAAGGAGAGCAAGGACCCGCTGATGGGCCTGCTGCGCGACCTGGGCAACGGCGTCGGCACGGTCGGCGGCAAGCTCCGCGACACCTTCGCGGGCGCCGGCCGCGGCAACGGCAGCGGCAGCGGCAGCGGCACCAAGGACAGCACCAAGGACGGCGAGCCGCAGGACTGACCGGACCGATCCGACGACCGCCCGGCCGAACCCTCGCGCACCGGCCGGTTCAGCCGGTGATCGGCCCGAGCAGCCCGCAGGACTGCCAGGCCGGCCGCCCGTGGTCGGTCGGGTCGACGACCGGCGGGGTGCTCGGGCGGACGCCCGCCGCGGTGGCCAGGATCGGCTGCAGGTAGTCGCTCTGCCCGGCCGCGCAGGAGCTGGGCCCGGCCTGCACGGCGGCGTCGACCACCCTCAACCGGCCGATGTCCAGGTCGGCCCGGTCGATGTCGATGCGCACCGCCCGGCGCACCGCGTACAGGGTGACCGACGGGTCGCTGGTGGTGCCGGCCGGGCGCAGCGCGTACACCAGGGTGTGGTCGGTGGTGACCTGCAGGGTGTCGCTGTCGAGTTCGCCGATGTGGATGCTGCCGGCGGCCTTGACGGTGTCGGTGGCCAGCGCGACCTGCCCGGGGTCGAAGCGGACCATCCAGCCGGTGGCGTCGTGGTGCTGGTCGTCCCGGGGCGAGTTCGTGCTGTCGTCGTACTGGGCGAGTTCGCCGGCCGTGAGCAGGTTGCGGACCTGCGCGGTCTCGTTGGCGGTCAGGGTGGCCGGGTTCAGCTCGGAGGCCACCAGGTAGTGCTGGACGGAGTCCAGGGCCCGCTGCACCTGGGAGCCGGTGAAGTGGGCGGTGGCGGTGGCGGTCGGCAGCCCGAGCCCGGCCGGGCCGTCGGCGTACCCGGCGGGCAGCCCGGCGAACGGGTCGGCGTGGTCGGCGGCCGCGGTGACCGCCCCGGCCGGGGCGAGCGGGGTGAGGCTGACGCTCAGCTGGGTGCCGCTGGGCGGGGCGACCTCCCCGCGCGGGGAGCTGATCCCGAAGTAGACGGCCGCGGCGAACGCCAGCGCGACGACCAGCAGCAGGGCGATGGCCTGCCGGGGCACGGCCAGCCAGCCCCAGCCGCGCGGCCGGGTGGCCCGGCCCGGGGCGCCCGACAGCCGCTCCTGCGCGGACAGCTCCTGGATCCGGGCAGCCCGGACGAACGATTCGTCGAAGACGACGGACCGGAACTCGTCATCGTTGGAACCACCCTCGGGCGTGCCCCCAGGAGGCTCGCGCGGGTCACCCATGACACCAGGGTAGACTCGCGGGCCGCTCGCGACGAGGGGGCGCGGGTAACGGGCGCGCGACGGCGCGTGACGCCCCTGAGGGGCGTCAGCCCACCGGGACGGCGGCCACCGCGGACGGCTGCACCGGCACCGCGGACGGGACGCCCCCGGACGAGGCGGTCCCGGACGGGGCGCCGCTGTCCTTGGGCTGGCTGCTGCTGCCGCTGGCCGGCCGGGCCGGCGAGTCCTGCCCGGCCCCGCCGACGCCCCGGTACACCGCGGCGACCGACAGCGCGACCAGGCCGACGCCCATCACCAGGGCCAGCACCCAGGCCACCGGCCGGTGCCAGCGCTGCTGGGCGACCGTCCCGCCGCGCAGCGGGTCGAAGGCGCGGACCCGGGAGCGGCGGGTGCGCCGCTCCTGCCGGTCGCACCCGGACCACGGGTCGGGGTAGAAGCGGTCCTCGTCGAGTCCGCCGGGCAGCGGGCGCAGCTCCAGCGGCAGCGCCTCGCTCCCGCCGGCGAACTCGGCGGATTCGGTGAACTCGTGGCTCCGGGCCGCACCGGCCTGTTCCGGTTCGAGCCGGGCCTCGGCGGCGGCGAGCTGCCGCTCCCGGGCGCTCGGCTCGTGCACGGCGGCGGAGCGGACGAAGCTCTCGTCGAAGACCACGGTGGCGAACTCGTCGTCCGCACCACCGTGGTCGGCGCCGTCGGAGTACGGCGAGCCCCCCACATCCTCAGCCACGGATTCAATGTATTACCGGCCGGGGCTTTTGTCTGTGGGTCCGGCCGATCGGGTCCGGACGGGCTACGGCATTCGGCCGCGCGGGCCTCCACCGCCCCGCACGCCCCTGCCGCGGGTTCAGCCGCCGACGGTCTGCCGGGCCTCGCCGCGCACGTGCCCGTCGCCGGTGACGATGTACTTGGTGCTGGTCAGCTCCGGCAGGCCCATCGGGCCGCGGGCGTGCAGCTTCTGGGTGGAGATGCCGATCTCCGCGCCGAAGCCGAACTCGCCGCCGTCGGTGAACCGGGTCGAGGCGTTGACGGCCACCGTGGTGGAGTCGACGAGCTGGGTGAAGCGGCGGGCGGCCGGCTGCGAGCCGGTGACGATCGCCTCGGTGTGGCCCGAGGAGTAGCGGCGGATGTGCTCCACCGCGGCCTCCAGCGAGGGCACCACGGCGGCGGCCAGGTCCAGCGACAGGTACTCGGTCCCCCAGTCCTCCTCGGTCGCCGGGACGGCCGTCACCCCGGTGCCCTCGGCGGCCTTGAGCACCGCGTCGTCGCCGTGCACGGTGACGCCGGCCCCGGCCAGCGCGGCCAGCGCGAGCGGCAGGAAGGCGTCCGCGACGTCCTGGTGCACCAGCAGGGTCTCGGCCGAGTTGCAGACGCTCACCCGCTGCGCCTTGGAGTTCAGCAGCACGCCGACGGCCATCGCCAGGTCGGCCTGGGCGTCCACGTACACGTGGCAGTTGCCGGTGCCGGTCTCGATCACCGGGACGGTCGAGCCCTCGACCACGGTGCGGATCAGCGAGGCGCCGCCGCGCGGGATCAGCACGTCGACCAGGCCGCGGGCGCGCATCAGCTCCTGCACCGACTCGCGGCTCTCGCCCGGCACCAGCTGGATCACGTCGGCCGGCAGGCCCGCGCCGGCCACCGCCGCGCGCAGCACCTCCACCAGCGCGGTGTTGGAGCGGTACGCGGAGCCCGAGCCGCGCAGCAGCACCGCGTTGCCGGACTTCAGGCAGAGCGCGGCGGCGTCCACCGTGACGTTCGGCCGGGCCTCGTAGATGATGCCGACCACGCCCAGCGGGACGCGGACCTGGCGCACGTCGAGGCCGTTGGGCAGGGTGTAGCCGCGGACCACCTCGCCCACCGGGTCGGGCAGGCCGACCACGCTGCGGACGTCGGCGGCGATCGCGGCGATCCGCTCCCCGGTCAGCGTCAGCCGGTCGATCACCGACTCGGCGGTGCCGGCCGCGCGGGCCCGCTCGACGTCCTCCGCGTTGGCGGCGGTGATCTCGTCGGCCCGCTCGACCAGCGCGTCCGCGATCGCCAGCAGCGCGGCGTCCTTCACCGAGCGCGGCACTGGCGCCAGGGCGGCGGCCGCCTCCCGGGCACGGCGCGCGGCGGCGAGGACGGGGCTGTCGGCGGTGGCGGTGAGATCGCTCATGCCGCAAAGCCTAGCGAGCCGACCGCCCCGTTCCGGCGCGCATTTCGCCCGCTGAGACGCCCGGCCCGGGAGCACGCCCCCGGTCGACCGCCCGGAAGCACGGCACGGACCACGGCCGGGGAGCACGACCGGGGAGGACGGCCGGGGAGGACGACCGGAAGCCGTCCGCCGGGGGTCAGTACGGGTGCACCCCGCCGAGCTGCGGCGGCGGGGCCCCGAAGCCCTCCGCGACCCGCTTGTGGTACGTCGGGCGGTCCACCACCTCCAGGCCGACGATCTCCCAGGCCGGGAGCTTCGCGCTGGCCTTGTGCTCGCCCCACAGCCGCAGCGCGATCGCCGCCGCGTCGTGCAGGTCCCGCGCCTCCTCCCAGTAGCGGACCTCGGCGTGGTCCGCGGCGTAGCGGGCGGTCAGGAAGAACGAGTGGTCGTGCGCCAGTTTCTCCAGTGCCGTCCGCAGTTCCGGCAGCGGTGTCGCCGCGCCCGCCACGCTCAGCACCACGTGCCACATCCGGGCCTGCTCGCGCGGAGCCTCCCGCGGGGCCTCCCGCTGCTCGACGTCCCGGCCGCCCTCGATGCTGGTGAGCCGCCGCTCGGGCCTCTGCCCCGGCAGCGCTTCCTCCCGCCTGCGAACCACCGGCGGCCTCCCATTCAGCGTGTCGCGCGGACCCCCCCGGCCCGCTGCTCCCACCCCCCGTACCGGCCCCGCCGCCCGCGCTCAGCCGCGCAGCACGACCAGGTCGTCGCGGTGGACGACCTCGCGTTCGTACGCGGCACCGAGCTCCTGGGCCAGTTCTCGGGTGGACCGGCCGAGCAGACGGGGCAACTCCCTCGCATCAAAGTTGACCAGTCCGCGGGCGACGATGTGACCGTTTTCGCCAAGAAGGTCGACCGGATCACCCGCGGCGAACTCGCCCTCCACCCGGGTCACCCCGGCCGGCAGCAGGGACTTCCCGCCGTGCACGACGGCCGCCACCGCCCCGTCGTCCAGGGTCAGCGAGCCGCGCGGGGAGGAGGCGTGCTCCAGCCAGAGCAGCCGGTCGGCGGAGCGGCTGCCGGTGCGCCGGAACAGCGTGCCGGTGGGCCGGCCGGCCAGCGCGTCGGCCGCCTGGCTGGCCGCCGTCAGCACCACCGGGATGCCCGCGCCGGTGGCGATCCGGGCCGCCTCGACCTTGGTGACCATGCCGCCGGTGCCGACGCCCGCCTTGCCGGCGCTGCCGACCTCGACGCCCGCCAGGTCCTCCGGGCCGCGCACCAGCTCGATCCGGCTGGTGCCGGGCTTGGCCGGGTCGCCGTCGTACAGGCCGTCCACGTCGGAGAGCAGCACCAGCAGGTCGGCCCGGACCAGGTGGGCCACCAGCGCGGCCAGCCGGTCGTTGTCGCCGAACCTGATCTCGGCGGTGGCCACCGTGTCGTTCTCGTTGACGATCGGCATCGCGCCCATCGTCAGCAGCTGCTCCAGCGTCCGGTAGGCGTTGCGGTAGTGGGCCCGGCGGCTGGCGTCCTCGGCGGTCAGCAGCACCTGCCCGACCCGCACCCCGTAGCGCGCGAAGGAGGCCGTGTACCGGGCCACCAGCAGCCCCTGGCCGACGCTGGCCGCGGCCTGCTGCCGGGCCAGGTCCTTGGGGCGCCTCTCCAGGCCGAGCGGGGCCAGGCCGGCCGCGATCGCGCCGGAGGAGACCAGCACCAGCTCCGGCGCGTCCGGGCGGCGGCGCAGTTTGGCCAGCGCGTCGACCAGGGCGTCCACCCGGTCCGCGTCGAGTCCGCCGGCGGCGGTGGTCAGCGAGGAGGAGCCGACCTTCACCACGATCCGCCGCGCCGAGACGACCTCCTCGCGGAGCAGCTGATCCACCATCAGTCCGACCTTTCCGACGCGCCCTGTGTACGTCCGCAATCTAGCGAGCCGGATTGCGGGTCACGAAATCGCGACGAGGCGTGAGACGTCCGGGCGGCGCCCCGGCGCGGGGCCGGGCCCGGAAAGCGCGGACGGGGGCGCGGGCGGTCCGCCCGCGCCCCCGTCGTGCGGGTACGCCCCTACTGGTCGAGCTGCTCGCGGCCGGAGGAGAGCGCCTCGAACTCCAGGTACTCCTGCTCCGCCGAGTCCCGGCCGCGCTGCCGCTCGCGGCGGCGGTCGACGGCGGGGCGCTGGGTCTCCATCCGGTGGTCCTCGCCGCGCCGGCCGAGCATCTCGGCGCCGGCCGCCATGGTGGGCTCCCAGTCGAAGACGACCGCGTTCTCCTCGGGGCCGATGATGACGGTGTCGCCCTCCTGGGCGCCGATCTTCCACAGCTCCTGCTCGACGCCGAGCCGGGCCAGCCGGTCGGCGAGGTAGCCGACCGCCTCGTCGTTGGCGAAGTCGGTCTGCCGGACCCAGCGTTCGGGCTTGCCGCCGCGGATCCGGTAGGCGCCGTCCTCCTCCTCGATGGTGAAGCCGGCGTCGTCGACGGCGGTGGGCCGGATGACGATCCGGGTGTTCTCCTGGACCGGCTTGGCGGCGCGCGCGGCGGCGACGATCTCGGCCAGCGCGAAGGAGAGTTCGCGCAGGCCCTTGTGGGCGAGCGCGGAGACCTCGAACACCCGGTAGCCGCGCTCCTCCAGCGAGGCGCGGGTCAGGTCGGCGATGTCCTGGCCGTCCGGGACGTCGACCTTGTTGAGCGCGACCAGCCGCGGCCGGTCCTCCAGGCCGCCGTACTGGGCGAGTTCGTCCTCGATGGTCTCCAGGTCGGTGAGCGGGTCGCGGCCCGGCTCCAGGGTGGCGCAGTCCAGGACGTGCACCAGCACCTCGCAGCGCTCGACGTGCCGCAGGAACTCCAGGCCCAGGCCCTTGCCCTGGCTGGCGCCGGGGATCAGGCCGGGCACGTCGGCGATCGTGTAGACGGTCTCGCCGGCGGTCACCACGCCGAGGTTGGGGACGAGGGTGGTGAACGGGTAGTCGGCGATCTTCGGCTTGGCGGCGGAGAGCACCGAGATCAGCGAGGACTTGCCGGCGCTCGGGTAGCCGACCAGCGCGACGTCGGCGACGGACTTCAGCTCCATCACGATGTCGCGGGCCTCGCCGGGCTCGCCGAGCAGCGCGAAGCCGGGGGCCTTGCGGCGGGCGGAGGCCAGCGCCGCGTTGCCCAGGCCGCCGCGGCCGCCCTGGGCGGCGACGAAGCTGGTGCCGGGGCCGACCAGGTCGGCCAGCACGTTCCCCTTGCGGTCGAGCACGACGGTGCCGTCCGGGACGGGCAGCACGATGTCCGGGCCGACCGCGCCGGTGCGGTGACCGCCCGCGCCGGGCTTGCCGTTGGTGGCCTTGCGCTTGGGCGAGTGGTGGTACTCGAGGAGCGTGGTGACCTGCGGGTCCACGACCAGGATGACCGAGCCGCCCTCGCCGCCGTTGCCCCCGTCGGGGCCGCCCAGCGGCTTGAACTTCTCCCGGTGCACGGAGGCGCAGCCGTGGCCCCCGTTACCCGCGGCGACGTGCAGTTCGACGCGGTCCACGAAGGTGGTCATGAGGTGTGCCTCCCGGGCGAAAAGAAAAGGGTGTCCTGCGGTAAAGCAGAAGGGTGGGCCCGGATCATCCCGGCCCACCCTTCACAGCGAGTCTGTACGGACTCAGGCCTCGACGGCCACGATGTTGACGACCTTGCGGCCGCGACGGTTGCCGAACTCCACGGCACCGGCGGTCAGCGCGAACAGCGTGTCGTCGCCGCCACGGCCGACGTTGGCGCCCGGGTGGAAGTGGGTGCCGCGCTGGCGGACGATGATCTCGCCGGCGGAGACGACCTGACCGCCGAAGCGCTTCACGCCGAGGCGCTGGGCGTTCGAGTCACGGCCGTTGCGAGTGGAACTCGCACCCTTCTTGTGTGCCATCTGGCTATCCCCTTTCTAGGAAGACCGCAGGAAGTGGTTACTTGCTGACCGAGTCGATGCTGGTGATGCGCACCGCGGTGTGCTTCTGGCGGTGGCCCTGACGACGGCGGTAGCCGGTCTTGTTCTTGTAGCGCAGGATGACGATCTTGTCGCCCTTGGTGTGGTCGACGACCTCGGCGTGCGCCTTCACGCCACCGAGCACCCACGGGTCGGAGGTGATGGACTCACCGTCGACGACGAGGATGGTCGAGAGCTCGACCGAGTCACCCGGCTTGGCGTCGATACGGTCGATCTCCAGCACGTCGCCCACGGCGACCTTGTGCTGGCGGCCGCCGGCGCGAACGATCGCGTACATGCGGTACCTGCTTTCCTAACTCGGTCGGAACTCCGGATGCCAGCCGCCTGGGTATGGACACAAGCGGCCTCCCCCGGAAACGCCGGAAGCGGCGTCCACCCGGGAGGTGAGGTGCTCTGGAGCGCGGCGTCAACACGCCGATGGTCAAGGATACGGACCGGCCCATCCGAAGACAAACCGGGACGTGCGGAGGGGCCGGGAGCGGCGCGTCGGCGCTGCTCCCGGCCCCCGTGGGCTCACTCCGCGGCCGGGCTCACTCCGCGGCGCCGTCGCCCTCGGCGGCGGCGGCCTTCTTGGCCGCCGTGGTCCGCTTGGTGGCGGTCTTGCGGGCGGTCGTCTTCTTGGCGGCCGTGGCGGTGGTCTTCTTCGCCGCGGTCTTCTTGGCCGCCGTGGTCTTCTTGGCGGCGGTCCCGGTCGCGGTCTTGGCCGCGGTCTTCCGGGGGGCCCGCTTCTTCGGCGCGGCCTCCTCGGCCGGCTCCTCGACGGGCTGCTCGGTGTCGACCTCGACGGTGACCTCGGCCCCGGGCTCCACCGCGGCGACGGCCTCGGCCGCCACCTCCGCGGCCGTCCCGGCGACCTCGACGGCCGACTGCTGCTCGGCGGCCGACCTCTCGGCGGCGCTCAGCGCGGCCTCCATCGCGGCCTCGGCGCGGGCCTGCAGGACCACGATCTCGGCCTCGCCGGACGCCCCGGCCGGAGCGGTGGCCTTGCGCACCGCGCGGCGCCGGGTGCGCCCGCCCGCCGCGGGGGCGGCCGACGGGATCTCCACCGGGCCGGGCTTCTCCTCGACGACGGCCCGAGCGGCCTCGGCGGCCCGCACCGGCTCGGTGTCGGCGGCACCGGTCCCGACGATCTCGGTGTCGGCGAACACGTCGACCGGCTCCAGCTCCTCGACCACGTCCAGGACGGTCTCCGCGGCCTCGACCGCCTCGGCGACCTCGGCGGACTCGACCGACCCGAGGCCCTCGACCGCGTCGGCCTCCGCGCCGCCGGCCCCGCCACGGCCCCGGCGGCGGCGCTTGCCGCCGCCCTCGCCGGTGCCGGAGGCGGCGGTGTGCGAGCCCTGGTGGCCGTGGCCGGGCTGGTCCATGTGGACGATCACGCCGCGGCCGTTGCAGTGCACGCAGGGCTCGGAGAAGGACTCCAGCAGGCCCTGGCCGACCCGCTTGCGGGTCATCTGGACCAGGCCGAGCGAGGTGACCTCGGCGACCTGGTGCTTGGTGCGGTCCCGGCCCAGGCACTCCAGCAGGCGGCGCAGCACCAGGTCCCGGTTGGACTCCAGCACCATGTCGATGAAGTCGATCACGATGATGCCGCCGAGGTCGCGCAGCCGCAGCTGGCGGACGATCTCCTCGGCCGCCTCGATGTTGTTGCGGGTGACGGTCTCCTCGAGGTTGCCGCCCTGGCCGACGAACTTGCCGGTGTTGACGTCGATGACGACCATCGCCTCGGTCCGGTCGATCACCAGCGAGCCGCCGGAGGGCAGCCAGACCTTGCGGTCCAGCGCCTTCATCAGCTGCTCGTCGATCCGGTAGGTGGCGAACACGTCGACGTCCGAGGTCCAGCGCTGCAGGCGCTCGGTGAGGTCGGGGGCGACGTTGGTGACGTAGTCGTGGATGGTGTTCCAGGCTTCGGAGCCGCTGACGATGACCTTGGTGAAGTCCTCGTTGAAGATGTCGCGGACCACCCGGACGGTCATGTCGGGCTCGCCGTACAGCAGCGCCGGGGCGTTGCCGGTGGCGGCCTTCTTCTGGATCTCCTCCCACTGCTGCTGGAGGCGCTGGACGTCGCGGGTGAGCTCGTCCTCGGAGGCGCCCTCGGCGGCGGTGCGCACGATCACGCCCGCGTCGTCCGGGACGATCTTCTTGAGGATCTGCTTGAGGCGGGCCCGCTCGTTCTCCGGCAGCTTGCGGGAGATGCCGGTCATCGAGCCCTCGGGCACGTACACCAGGTAGCGGCCGGGCAGCGAGATCTGGCTGGTCAGCCGGGCGCCCTTGTGGCCGATCGGGTCCTTGGAGACCTGCACCAGCACGGACTGGCCGGACTTCAGCACCGACTCGATCCGGCGCGGGCCGCCGTGGCCGCCGAGCGCACCGAAGTTGACCTCGCCCGCGTACAGCACGGCGTTGCGGCCCTTGCCGATGTCGACGAACGCGGCCTCCATGGACGGCAGCACGTTCTGCACCTTGCCCAGGTACACGTTGCCGACGTAGCTGGTGGCCTGCTCCTTGTTGACGTAGTGCTCGACCAGCACGCCGTCCTCGAGCACGCCGATCTGGGTGCGGGCGCCGTTCTGGCGGACCACCATGACCCGCTCGACGGACTCCCGGCGGGCCAGGAACTCGGCCTCGGTGATGATCGGGACGCGGCGGCGGCCCAGCTCGCGGCCCTCGCGGCGGCGCTGCTTCTTGGCCTCCAGGCGGGTGGAGCCCTTGATGGACTGCACCTCGTCCGGGTCGAACGCGGGCTCCGCGGAGCGGCGGCGCGGCTCGCGCACCTTCACCACGGTGCGCACGCCGTCCTCGCTGGTCTCCGGCTGGTCGGCGCCCTCACCGCTGCGGCGGCGACGGCGACGGCGGCGGCGCGAGGAGGACAGGCCGGCGGCCAGGTCGTCCTCCTGGTCGTCCTCGGCCTCGTCGTGGTCGTCGCCCGCGTCGGAGCCCTGGTGGGCGGCGTCCTCGGCCCCGGTCTCGGCGCTCTCGGCCTCGACCGACTCGGGCGCGTCCTCGGCGTCACCGCGACGGCGGCGACGGCCACCGCGACGGCGGCGGCGGGACGGGCGGTCGTCCTCCCACTCGGCGTCCTGCTCGGGGCCGGCGGCGGGCGCCTCGACCTCGGCGGGGGCCTCGACCGGGGCGGCGGGGGCCGCGGGGGCGGCCGGAGCGGCCGGAGCAGCGGCCCTGGCGGGCTGCTGGGCGGCCTTCGCGGGCTTGGCCGACTGCTGGACGCGTACCGCGGTGCGGACCCGGCGGCGGCGGCCGACGCCGCTGTACTCGAACTCCTCCTCGGACGCCCGCTCCTCCTCGACCGCGGCGGCCGGAGCCGGCTCGGCGGCCTTGGCGGCGGTGGTCCTGGCGGCGGTGCTCTTGGCCGCGGCGGCCTTGGCGGCGGGCGCGGGGGCGGTGAAGGGCTCGGGCTCCTGGAACACCGGCGCCTGGAAGATCGCGGTGGACGGGCGGACGGCCCGGCGGCGGGCGCGCGGCGGCTCGGCCTCGACGACCGGCTCGGGCTCCGCGACTGCCTCGACCGGGGTCTCCGCCTCGGCCTCCGGCTCCTCCTCGGCGACCGGCTCGGCCTCGGGCGCGGGCTCGACGGCCGGCTCCTCGGCCGCCGCCGGCGACTGCACCGGCGCGGAGGCGCGCTTGCGGGTGCGTCGGGCGCGGGCCGGCTTCTCCTCGGCCACCGGCTCGGCGGCGGGCTCGTCGGCGGCCGGGGCCTCGGCGGGCACCTCGGGCGCGGCCTCGACCGCGGCGGGGGCCTCCGGCGCACCGGCCGGAGCCTCGGCACGCTTGCGGGTACGGCGGGCGCGGGCCGGCTTCTCCTCCGCCACCGGCTCGGCGGCGGGAGCCTCGGCGGGCACCTCGGGCGCGGCCTCGACCGCGGCGGGAGCCTCCGGCGCACCGGCCGGAGCCTCGGCACGCTTGCGGGTACGGCGGGCGCGCACCGGCTTCTCCTCCGCCACCGGCTCGGCGGCGGGAGCCTCGGCCTCGGCGGCCGCCGGGGCGGCGGAGGCCGCCACCACGGTCCCGGCGCCCTCGCTCGCGGCACCCTGCGGGGAGCCGGCCGGGCGGGACACCGCTCGGCGGCGGCGGCGCGGCGGCGCCGCGGCGGTGCCGTCGGCCCCGTTGTCGTCGTTGTTGTCGGCCGCAGCGGACTGCGGTTCGGTGTTTTCGAGCATGCGGGTGTGTCTCCCGTCAGGCCCCCGGGCTCCGCGTCCTGGCACGACGCTCCACCGCGTTCACCAGCCGGACGCCGCTTCGGGCGGTCCGGCTCCCACGGTGCCGTCGTGCGGACGTGAGACCGCACAGGGGCTCGTAGTCTCGCTCAACCCCCCGCGGGACGCGGGGAGTCGAAAAGTCTTCTGGTCTGACCAGTTCTTCTCAGTTTTCAAGGGCCGGGCCGCAAGGACGGCCGGGCCTGCGCGCGACGACGCTCGCTCCCCTGGGGAGCCGCGGGGGCCGGGGAGCCACAGGCCCGGAGTTCTCTCCGTGCCTGCGCTCCCGCCCACTCGGCGGACGGCGGTTGCGCGCGGCGGGGCGGCCTACCGGCCGACCTCGGCCGCGGCGCGGTCGAGCGCCAGCGGGTCGGTCACCGTGCCGGTCTGCTCGTCGAGCGGCCCCTGCGCCAGCCTGGTCACCTCTACGGGGACCGGCGGCGCGAGGTCGGCCGTCGAACGGAGACCGGACAATACGTCGTCGGGTCGTACGGCGGGTGTGGCGTGTCGTACTACCAGCCGCAGTATCGCACAGGGAACGCCCGCGCGAACATCGTCCGCACCGTCCGTGGCCGTGTTGTCACCGATCCCGACCAGGGGGGAGCCCTCGGGGACGGTTTCGATCGCAGCGACGGCGGCGCGCGCGTCGAAGGTGCGCAGGCCGTTCTTGGTCATCCGCTGGACCTCGACCGCCTCGGCGGCCAGGAACACGGCGGCGGCCTTCTCGGCCTCGGCGGGCTCCACGCCGGGCAGGCGCAGCAGCCACTCGGAGGCTTCCAGGCGCTCCACGAAGTTGCCGGTGGCGACCTCGACCGCGTCGGTGACGTCCAGGCCGGGCGGCAGCGACTCGTCCAGTTGGCGGCGGAGCGCCTCCGGGTCGCGGCGCTCGGCGAGGCCGATCTCCAGGTACTCGGCCTCGCTGGCGGTGCCGGTCGGGGCGGCGTTGGCGTAGGAGACCTTGGGGTGCGGGGTGAAGCCCGCGGAGTAGGCCATCGGGACGGCCGAGCGGCGGAGCGCGCGCTCGAACGCCCGCTGGAAGTCCCGGTGGCTGGTGAAGCGCAGACGGCCGCGCTTGGTGTAGCGGAGACGGATGCGCTGCACCGTCGGCGCGGGCGGCGGACCGTCGGGCGTGCGGCGTGCCAGGAGGCTCAGTCCTTCGTCAGTTGTCCCCGTCCGGCCTCGCACCGCGTGCGGCTCCGGCCGGACCTTGTCCCCACCAAGGGTACGCGGTGCGTCAGCCGAGCAGCGTCCGCCGTACCTCCCGGGCCACCCGGCGGACCTCCGCCTTGACGGGCCACCAGACGTCGCGGCGCACCCGGCGGCAGGGGGCGACCACGGTGAAGCGCCAGATCCGGCCGCCGAGCCGCCAGGCCCGGCGGAACGCCAGCCAGAGCGCGCGCAGCACCGGGAACAGCACCGGCCGCCACAGCCGGTCCCGGAACGCCCTGCCGAGCGGCACCAGCACCCACCGCCACAGCGCCCGGACCGGCACCGCGACCAGGTGGTACGCCAACCAGGCGACCACCCGGCCGAACCCGACCGCCAGGTACGCCGTCCCGCGCCCGATCGGGGCCAGCACGTAGTTCCACAGCGCCGCCAGGACCGGCCGCGCCACCCACCGCCACAGCCAGGTCAGCGGCACCACCACCAGCCACCGCCACAGCCGGCCGACCGGGACGACCACCAGCCAGTACAGCAGCGGCCCCAGCACCCACCGCCAGAGCAGGCGCAGCGGCCGCAGCAGCACCCCGTCGACCAGCCAACCGACCCCGCGGGCGACCAGCGCCACGAGTTCCCACAGCAGCCGCAGCGGCACCACCACCGCCACCACCACCGGCCGCACCACCGCGACCAGGCACCCCCCGCCCTGCTGAGCCATCGTCACTCCCCGTCGACCGATCAGCCGATGGTAATACCCAGGCAAAGGGCCCCCGCCGCGGGGTCGTGGCGGGGGCCCGGGGGTGAGGCCGCGTCAGCTGTTGACGACCGTCAACGGGAGCAGCTTCTTGCCGGTGGGGCCGACCTGGATGTGGGTGTCCGTCTGCGGACAGAAAGCGACACGACCACATCCGGGTGGCAGCCACTTCGTTGGCCAGGCCGTGAACACGAACCCGACGCGGGCAACACCGCACGTGCACTGGCGTGAGAACGACCTCGCCCTCCTCGAAGAACTCCTGGCCGATGAACGGCGCCTCCCGCGGAACGCGCCGCGCGCCCTGCTGTCGGTGAGGCTCTCGACCTTCACCGCGGACACCACGTCACCGATGCGCCAGGAACTCGACCTACGACGGCTGGCGCAGGAACGTGGCTTCCGTGTCGTCGGCGTGGCCGGTGACCTGAACGTCTCGGCCACCCGGGTCCCTCCGTGGAGGAGGCGGCAACTGGGTCATTGGCTGATCGACCGCACACCCGACTTCGATGTCCTGCTCTTCTGGAAGCTGGACCGCTTCGTCCGCCGCCTGACCGACCTCAGCGTGATGATCGAGTGGTGCACGGATCACGGGAAGAACCTGGTCTCGCTGCACGAAGCGATCGACCTGTCCACGGTGGCGGGCAGGGAACTCGCGAAGGTGATCGGGGGTGTGGCCGAACTCGAGGCGGGCGGCACCAGCACACGCGTCGCCAGTCTCTGGGCCTACACGAAGACCCAGTCCGACTGGCTCGTGGGCAAACCCCCCTACGGATACACGACGGACACGGGGGGCAGACTGGTCGTCGAGCCCGGGGCTCGTCGCGTCCTGCGCTGGTGCCACGGCGCGGCACGGCGCGGAGTGTCGGCCCGCCGGATGGTCGCCGTACTCCTCCGGGCCCGGGTCCCCACCGGCGGTGGCGGCCGGTGGACCACCACCACGCTTCTTCGACGGTTGCGCAACCCGGCACTGTGCGGGTGGCGGGTCGAGGCGGAGCCGGGCACCCGCCGGGCGAGGGTGGTGCTCGACCGGAAGGGCGCTCCCGTCAGGGTGGCTGATCCGATCTTCAGCGAGCAGGAGTGGCAGTCGCTGCAATCGGCTCTCGACCGTAGGGCCACCGCGCGGCCCCGCCGAAGCCCCGGCGGGACCACCGAGTTCCTGGGAGTACTGGTGTGCGCTGACTGCGACACCAACATGACGGTGCAGCGGACCAGGACGGACCGACGCGTCTATGCCTACCTGCGCTGCCGGAGCTGTCCGAGCGGGGGCCGGGGGAGCGCCGCAACCGGGCGCCGTGTACGGGAGGCTCTCCGCCGAAGTCATGACCGGTCTCGGGGCGCTCCCAGTCCGCGTACGGGAGTACCGAGCCGGCATGTCCGGCGAGAACGGACCGGAGGGGGCGCGCTGGACGCTGTCCGCGACCGGCGACACCTTCGGCGACCGCTGGCAGCGGGAGGGGACCGGAACGATGGCGGACGACCTGCGGCGGGCGCGGGTCACTTGCCGTGTCCGCCGGACGAAGGTCCCGGGCCGCCGGGCGCCGGAGGTGGATCTGGAACTGGCCGTCCCACCCGATGTGGAGGACCGCCTGGTCGTCAAGCCGGACGCATTCGCGGAAGGACACCCGTGACGCGGTCGGCCCCGCACCGGGGCGGGGCCGACGGAACGGGCGCGGCTCTACTCGTTGACGACGGTCAGCGGCAGCAGCTTCTTGCCGGTGGGGCCGATCTGGATGTCGAGGCCGAGCTGCGGGCAGACGCCGCAGTCGAAGCACGGGGTCCAGCGGCAGTCCTCGACCTCGACCTCCTCCAGCGCGTCCTGCCAGTCCTCCCAGAGCCAGTCCTTGTCGAGGCCGCTGTCCAGGTGGTCCCAGGGCAGCACCTCCTCGTAGCCGCGCTCGCGGGTGGTGTACCAGTCCACGTCGACGCCGGTGCCGGCCAGGCCCTTCTCGGCGGAGGCGATCCAGCGGTCGTAGGAGAAGTGCTCGCGCCAGCCGTCGAACCGGCCGCCGTCCTCGTAGACGGCCCGGATGACGGCGCCGATCCGGCGGTCGCCGCGGGAGAGCAGGCCCTCGATGATGCCGGGCTTGCCGTCGTGGTAGCGGAAGCCGATGTTCTTGCCGAACTTGCGGTCGCCGCGGATCGAGTCGCGCAGCTTGGTCAGCCGCGCGTCGGTGGCCTCGGCGGACAGCTGCGGGGCCCACTGGAACGGGGTGTGCGGCTTGGGGACGAAGCCGCCGATCGAGACGGTGCAGCGGATGTCGTTGGTGCCGGTGACCTCGCGGCCCTTGGCGATGACGTTCTTCGCCATCTCGCCGATCTGCAGCACGTCCTCGTCGGTCTCGGTGGGCAGGCCGCACATGAAGTACAGCTTCACCTGGCGCCAGCCGTTGCCGTACGCGGTGGCCACCGTGTTGATGAGGTCCTCCTCGGACACCATCTTGTTGATGACCTTGCGGATGCGCTCGGAGCCGCCCTCGGGGGCGAAGGTGAGTCCGGAGCGGCGGCCGTTGCGGGAGAGCTCGTTGGCCAGGTCGATGTTGAAGGCGTCGACCCGGGTGGAGGGCAGCGAGAGGCCGATCTTGTCCTCGGCGTAGCGGTCGGCCAGGCCCTTGGTGACGTCGGCGATCTCGGAGTGGTCCGCGGAGGACAGCGAGAGCAGGCCGACCTCCTCGAAGCCGGTGGCCTTCAGCCCGCGCTCGACCATCTCGCCGATGCCGGTGATGCTTCGCTCCCGCACGGGGCGCGTGATCATGCCGGCCTGGCAGAAGCGGCAGCCGCGGGTGCAGCCGCGGAAGATCTCCACCGACATCCGCTCGTGCACGGTCTCGGCGAGCGGGACGAGCGGCTGCTTCGGGTAGGGCCACTCGTCGAGGTCCATCACGGTGTGCTTGGAGACCCGCCACGGCACGCCGGGGCGGTTCGGGACGACCCGGGCGATCCGGCCGTCGGGGAGGTACTCGACGTCGTAGAACCGCGGGATGTACACGCCGCCGGTCTTGGCCAGGCGCAGCAGCAGTTCGTCCCGGCCGCCGGGGCGGCCCTCGGCCTTCCAGGCCCGGACGATGTCGGTGATGTCGAGCACGGCCTGCTCGCCGTCGCCGATCACGGCCGCGTCGATGAACTCGGCGATCGGCTCCGGGTTGAACGCGGCGTGGCCGCCCGCGAGGACGACCGGGTCGTCCATGGTGCGGTCGGCGGCGTTCAGCGGGATGCCGGCCAGGTCGAGCGCGGTCAGCATGTTGGTGTAGCCGAGCTCGGTGGAGAACGACAGGCCGAACACGTCGAACGCCTTGATCGGGCGGTGCGCGTCGACCGTGAACTGCGGGACGCCGTGCTCGCGCATCAGCGCTTCCAGGTCCGGCCAGACGCTGTAGCTGCGCTCGGCGAGGACGCCCTCGCGCTCGTTCAGCACCTCGTAGAGGATCATCGTGCCCTGGTTGGGCAGCCCGACCTCGTAGGCGTCGGGGTACATCAGCGCCCAGCGGACGTCGCAGGCGTCCCAGTCCTTGACGGTCGAGTTGAGCTCGCCACCGACGTACTGGATCGGCTTCTGGACGTGCGGGAGGAGGGCCTCCAGGCGTGGGAAGACCGATTCGACAGTCATGCGCAAGGACCTTTACGGCAGAAAAAGCAGTGACCCTTCAGGGTAGCCGAGCCCCGGGGGTCACTGTTTCCACGCGGTGGGGGGGTCAGACCCCTATCGGCCGCTGCGAGCGCACCGACTGCAGCAGTCCGACCGCGATCCAGACCGCGAACATCGAGGAGCCGCCGTAGGAGACGAACGGGAGCGGGAGGCCCGCGACCGGCATGATGCCGAGGTTCATGCCGATGTTCTCGAACGCCTGGAAGGCGAACCAGGTGACCGCGCCGGCCGCCAGGACCGTCCCGTACAGGTCGCTGGCGTGGCGCGCTATCCGGCAGGCGCGCCACAGGATGACGCCGAGCAGGCCGAGCATCAGCAGGCCGCCGGCGAAGCCGAGTTCCTCGCCGGCCACGCTGAACACGAAGTCGGTCTGCTGCTCGGGGACGAACTGGCCGGTGGTCTGGGTGCCGTGGAACAGGCCCATGCCGGTCAGGCCGCCGGAGCCGATCGCGATCCGGGCCTGCGCGGTGTTGTAGCCGACGCCGGCCGGGTCGAGCGCCGGGTTGGCGAAGGCCGCGAAGCGGTCGATCTGGTACTGGCTGAGGATGCCGAGCTTCCAGACCGCCAGCGCCCCGGCGGTGCCGCCGGCCAGCAGGCCGACCACCCAGCGGTTGGCGGCGCCGGAGGCCAGCAGCACGCCGAGCATGGTGACCACCATGACCATCACCGAGCCGAGGTCCGGCATCAGCATGACCACGGCCATCGGGAAGCCGGCCACCGCCAGTGCCTGGAGCACGCTGCGGGTGGGCGGGACCTCCCGCTCGCCGGCGTCGACCCGTGCGGACAGCACCGCGGCCATGCCCATCACGATCGTCAGCTTGGCGAACTCGGCGGGCTGGATGGAGAAGCCGCCGCCGAACTGGATCCAGGCGTGCGCGCCGTTGATGGTCGAGCCGAGCGGGCTGAGCACCGCGAACAGCATCAGCACCACGGCCAGGTAGATGAACGGCACCGCGGTGCGCAGCCGGCGGGTGCCGAGCAGGATCACCGCCACGCACAGGCCGATGCCGATCGCCAGGTTGGTCAGGTGCCGGTACAGGAAGTACTGCGGGTCGCCGTGGGTGAGCTGGTCGCGGCCGCGGGTGGCGGACCAGACCAGCAGCGAGCCGATCACGGAGAGCGCCAGCGCCGCCAGGATCATGATCCAGTCGAGCCGCCGCAGCGGGGAGTCCTTGGCCAGCGCCCGGCCCAGCGAGGAGCGCCGGGGCGAGAGCCGGACCGCCCGGTAGGAGTCGTACGAGGTCATGCCCGGCCCCTTCCGTACCCGCTGCCGCGGGTGGGTTCGACGGCGGCGAGCAGCACGCCGGACACCTGGCCGGCCCGGGCCGGCGGGGCCGGGTCCAGGAAGGTCGCGCCCGGCTCGTAGCTGAAGGCGGTGGGGACGATCGCGGTGCCGTCCGGGTTGAACTTGGGCAGTTCGGCCTGCGGCTTGGGCAGCAGCGCCTTGGAGTTGTCGATGGTGCCCTTGTCGTCGACGCCGTACAGCGCCTGGTAGATCCGGCGCACCGAGTCGCCGGAGCCGCCGGAGCCGGTGCCGCCCTGACTGATCGTCATGACCACCGCGTAGTCGTTGCTGTAGGTGGTCAGCCAGGAGGTGGTCTGCTTGCCGGCGACCTCGGCGGTGCCGGTCTTGGCGTGCAGCTCGATCTTGCCCTGCGGCCAGCCGGAGCCGGTGAACTTCCAGGCGGCGGTGCCGGAGGTGACGACGCCGGCGGTGGCCTGGTCGATGTACTCCAGCAGCTTGCCCTGGGCCGGGATCTTGCCGTCCTCGTGCGGGGCGATGTCGCGCACCAGGGTGCCGTCGGGGCTGACCACGGCCTTGCCGATGGTGGGCCGGTACAGGGTGCCGCCGTTGGCGAGCGCCGAGTAGATCCGGGCCATCTGGAGCGGGGTGACCAGGGTGTCGCCCTGGCCGATGGCGAAGTTGACCATGTCACCGGCGCGCATCTGGTTGCCGTCGGCGCAGTTCTCGCGGGCGATCTCGTCGGCGTACTCGTGGCCGCCCTTGGCCGCCTGCTGGCACCAGGAGTCCTTCATCGCGTCGTAGTAGGACTGCTTCCACTGCCGGTCGGGGACCCGGCCGGCCACCTCGCCGGGCAGGTCGACGCCGGTCTTGGCGCCGAGGCCGAACTCGTGGGCGGTCTTGAAGAACCAGTCCTGGGCGTCCTTCTTGGGCTTGAGGCCGCCGTCCTTCATCCACTGGTCGTAGGCCAGGCCGTAGAAGACGGTGTCGCAGGAGACCTCCAGGGCCTTCTCCAGCGAGATGTCGCCGAAGCTCTCGCTCTCGAAGTTCTTGAACTCGCGGCCGCCGATGGTCAGCGACTTCGGGCACGGGTAGTGCCCGTTGAGGTCGTAGCCGGCCTGCGCGGCGGCGGTGGTGGAGACCACCTTGAAGGTGGAGCCGGGCGCGGACTGGCCCTGGATGGCCCGGTTGATTAGCGGGTAGTTGGAGTCCTTGCTGTTCAGCGTCTCGTAGTCCTTGGCGGAGATGCCGCCGACCCAGAGGTTGGGGTCGTAGGTGGGGGCGCTGGCCATCGCCACGATCCGGCCGGTGTGCACGTCCATCACGACGGCCGCGCCGGAGTCGGCGATGTAGTTGCGGCTGGTCTCCTTGTCGTACACCTTGCGGGCCTCGGCCATGGCCTGGGCCAGCTGGTCCTCGACCACCTTCTGCACCCGGGCGTCGATCGAGGTGACCAGGTTGTTGCCGGACTGCGCGGGGGTGGTGCCGGCGCTGCCGATCACCCGGCCGAGGTTGTCGACCTCCAGCCGGTCGACGCCGGTGGTGCCGCGCAGGTCGTCGTCGTACACCGACTCCAGGCCGGCCCGGCCGATCTGGTCGGAGGGCAGCCGGCGCTCCCGGCCGGTCTTGTCGGCGGTCTTGGTGACCTCGTCGTCGGTGACCGGCGAGAGGTAGCCGAGGATCTGGGCGGCGCTGGCGCCCTCCGCGTTGGTGTAGCGGCGCAGCGCGGTGGGCTGGGCAGTGACGCCGGGGAAGTCCTCGCGGCGCTCCATTATCTGCATCGCCTGCTGGGTGGTGGCCTGCTGGGTGACCGGGATCGGCTGGTACGGGGAGCCGTTCCAGCAGGGCTGCGGCGTCTTGGCGTCGCACAGCCGGACCTTGTTCTGCACGTCCTCGGCCGGGACGCCCAGGACGTCGGCGAGCCGGGAGAGCACCGCCTTGCCGCGGTCCTTCTGCTGGAGCAGCGCGGTGCGGGAGACCGACACCACCAGCTTGGTCTCGTTGCCGGCCAGGATCCGCCCGGAGGCGTCCAGGATCTCGCCGCGGACGGCGGGCTCCACCACCTCGCGGATGTGGTTGCCCTGGGCCTTCTCGGTGAACTCCTTGCCGTTGCGGATCTGCAGGTACCACAGCCGGCCGCCGAGGGTGGCCAGCAGCGACAGGACCAGCACCTGGAGGACGACCAGCCGGATCGTCACCCGGCGGGTCCGGCCGGTCTCGGGGATGTTGCTCACGTGCGCGGTCTCCGTCCCGGCTCAGGGGCGCTTGGCGAGGCCGAGCGCGCGCTTCTTCTTGTAGGGGGTGGCGGAGGGCTGGCGGGTGGTCCGGTAGCGGGCCAGCGCGCCGAGGCCGGAGCCGCCGTCCGCGCCGCGCTCGGTCTCGTTGACCACCCGGTCGCCGTCGAAGCGGCGGGCCAGCAGCATCACCAGCGGCACCGTGAACGGGGCCAGCAGCACGTCGTACAGCAGGGCGCTGAACACCAGGCCGGTCAGGCCGACGTGCCGGGCCGCGGTGTCGCCGACCAGCGCGCCCACCGTCGCGTACAGCAGGGTGGAGAGCACCGCGGCGACCGCCACCACGCCCAGCGCGGACAGCGCCGAGCGCTGCCGGCCGCCCTCCGGGCGGAGCAGGCCGGCGCCGTAGCCGACCAGGCAGAGCACCAGCGCGTACCGGCCGACCGCGTGGTCGGAGGGCGGGGCGAGGTCGGCCAGCAGGCCGGCCCAGAAGCCGGCCAGGCAGCCGCCGGTCGGGCCGTAGACCAGGGCCAGGCCGACCACCACCAGCATCAGCAGGTCCGGGGTGGCGCCGGGCAGTTGGAGCCGGCCGAGGACGCTGACCTGGATCACCAGGGCCAGCACCAGCAGCACGGCGGACAGCAGGACGCGGCTCGGGCGCGGCATCAGTTCCCCCCGGTGGTCGGCGGTACGGCGGCGATCGGCGCCTGCGGGTTGCCCGCGGCGCCGGCGGACGCGGCGGGCACCGGCGGCAGCACGGCGTCCCGCGGGTCGGTGCGCGGCGGGACGACCACCACGCCGACCAGGTCGAGCCGGGTGAACTGCACGTACGGTTCGACCAGGATCGTCTTGGTCAGCTGCCCGGGCGTGGCCTGCACCTCCTTGACGGTGCCGACCGGCACGCCGGGCACGAACGGGCGGCCGCTCTGCGAGCCGAAGGTGACCAGCCGGTCGCCGGCCTTGACCTGGGCCCGGCCGTTCAGCAGTTCGATCCGCATCGGCGAGGCGCCCTGCCCGGCCGCGAAGCCGATCTCGCCGCCGCCCTCCAGCCGGACGCCGGCGGTGAAGCCGGGGTCGGAGGCGAGCAGCACGGTCGCGGTGGTCGGGGCGACGGTGGTGATCCGGCCGACCAGGCCCTGGCCGTCGATCACGGTCATGTCGCGGGTCAGGCCGTCGTCGCTGCCGGCGTCGATGGTGATGGTCCAGGAGAAGCCCTGGGCCGCGCCGATCGCGATGACCTGGGCGGCCTTGACGGTGTAGCCGCCGGAGCCGGCCGTGTGCAGCAGGTCGTCGAGCTGCTTGGTGCGGCCGGCCGCCGCGTCCGAGGAGGCCAGTTTCTGGCGCAGCTCGGTGTTCTCCCGGGTGATCTGGTCGAGCCGCTGCTGGTGGGTGCCGGCGTCGCGGATCGCCCGGATGTAGCCGGCGACCGGGTCGACCGCGCCGGCCGCGGCGTTCTCCACCGGGCCGAGCGCGGAGGCCGCGGCCCGGCGGGCGCCGCCGAGCGGCGAGTCCTGACCGCCCTTGATGTCCACGGTGATCAGGGCGAAGGCCACCACCACCAGCAGGACCAGCAGTAGTCGGCTCTCTCGGGTGTCCCTCACGGTGGTGCCGCCGCCCCTTCGTGCTGCATGCTCATCGGCTCAGCTCGGTGTGTAGTTCGGATTGCCTTGCTCAACGGCGCTCAACGGCGCTCGATGGCGCTCAACGACGCGGTTGGGCGTCCAGGACCTGCTGCAGTGCCTCGAACTCCTCGACGCACTTGCCCGCCCCCAGCGCCACCGAGTCCAGCGGGTTCTCCGCGATGTGCACCGGCATGCCGGTCTCCCGGCGCAGCCGCTCGTCCAGGCCGCGCAGCAGGGCGCCGCCGCCGGTGAGCACGATGCCGCGGTCCATCACGTCGCCCGCGAGCTCCGGCGGGCACTGGTCCAGCGTGGTCTTCACCGAGTCGATGATCGAGTTCACCGGCTCGTCGATGGCCTCGCGGACCTCGGCGGCCGAGATGACCACGGTCTTCGGCAGGCCGGAGACCAGGTCGCGGCCGCGGATCTCGGCGTGCTCGTCCTTCTCGCCCTCCAGGCCGAACGCGGAGCCGATCGACATCTTGATCTGCTCGGCGGAGCGCTCGCCCAGCAGCAGGCTGTACTCCTTCTTGATGTGCTGGACGATGGCGCTGTCCAGCTCGTCGCCGGCGACCCGCAGCGACTGCGCGGTGACGATCCCGCCGAGCGAGATCACCGCGACCTCGGTGGTGCCGCCGCCGATGTCGACCACCATGTTGCCGGTCGGCTCGTGCACGGGCAGGCCGGAGCCGATCGCCGCGGCCATCGGCTCCTCGATGATGTGCACCTGGCGGGCGCCGGCCTGCATGCTGGCCTCGACCACGGCGCGGCGCTCGACGCCGGTGATGCCGGAGGGGACGCAGACCACGACCCGCGGGCGGACCAGGTAGCGGCGGCGGTGGATCTTCATGATGAAGTACCGCAGCATCCGCTCGGTGATCTCGAAGTCGGCGATCACGCCGTCCTTGAGCGGGCGGATCGCGACGATGTTGCCGGGGGTCCGGCCGATCATCTTCTTCGCCTCGGCCCCGACCGCGAGGATTCCGCCGGTGTTGGTGTTCACGGCCACCACCGACGGCTCGTTCAGCACGATGCCCTTGCCCCGGACGTACACCAGCGTGTTCGCGGTGCCTAGGTCGATCGCCAGGTCCCGGCCGAGAAACGACAGGTTGTTCGCCATGGGATGTCGAGTGCCTTCCCGAGTTCGGATCAAGGGCGGGGAGCGGGCCGGCCGTGCGAGCCCGCGAGAGGGCTGACGGCGGCTGAGCAGCCGCTCCGTGCCCGTGAGTTGGGTCCATCGTAGTCACGCCGGTCAGCGCGGGCGGCGGGTACGGCGTGCCGCCCATTCTCCGGGGGCGAATCAGCTTCTCCTGGCATTGGGACGCCGTGTCGGAGGGTAGGGTTCCGTGATTTGAGGATTAACGCCCAGAGGGAGCAACCCGATCCGCCGTCCGGCCCCTGAGCTGCTCGTTCCCCGTGGGCGGCGCCCCATGCCCGGCGGGGGCACGGAGCACCGGATCGCTACCGAATCCTCACGCGTGCGCGGGGAAGAAGATCTTGATCTCGCGCTCGGCCGACTCCGGGGAGTCCGAGGCGTGGATCAGGTTCTCCCGGGTGATGGTCGCGTAGTCGCCGCGGATGGTGCCCGCGCCGGCCGCCAGCGGGTCGGTCGCGCCGGCCAGCGCCCGGATGCCGGGGACGACGTTCTCGCCCTCGACGATCAGCGCGATCGACGGGCCGGAGGTCATGAAGCCCAGCAGCGGCTCGTAGAAGTCGCGGCCGACGTGCTCGGCGTAGTGCTGCTCCAGGGTGGCGCGGTCGAAGGTGCGAAGCTCCATCGCAGCGAACCGCCAGCCGGCCTTGCGCTCGATCCGGCTGATGATCTCGCCGGCCAGGCCGCGCTGCACGGCGTCGGGCTTGAGCAGGACGAGAGTGCGCTGGGACACGGTACGGCTCCTGAGGTGTTCGGTCGTGCCTGACTGTGCCCCCGACACTACCCCGGCCGGGCCGGCACCCCGTCGCCCAGTCCCACGTCAGGCCGGTCAGGCCGGAGCCGCGGCCCCGTCGACGGCCGACTCGGCGGCGGCGGACTCGGCGGCGGCCCGCCGGGCCTTGAACTCGTCGATCTTGCGGCCGTAGTGGACCGAGCACCACCACAGGCCGCCGAACACCACGCCGAAGGCGTACATGGTCGGCAGCACCAGCCCGCCGGCCAGCACGGCCAGTTGCAGCGCCCAGCCGACGTACACCGCGCCGGGGCGGGTGATCACGCCGCACAGCAGCACGCACAGCGCGATCGCCACCGCGCTGACCGCCCAGATGGTGCCGGTGCCGACGTCGGTGAGCTTCATCGCCACCAGGCCGGCGAACATGATCAGCAGGGCCTCGCCGATCAGGGTGGAGGAGCACAGGGTGCGCATCGGCGGCTACTTCCTTCCGAACAGCAGGCGCGCCTCGCCCACCGTGATGACGGAGCCGGTGACCAGGACGCCGGCGCCGCCGAGGTCCTCCTCCTCGGCGAGGGTGACGGCGGCGTCGATCGCGTCGTCCAGGCGCGGCTCGACCTGCACCCGGTCCTCGCCGAAGACCTCGACGGCGAGGGCGGCCAGCCGGTCGACCGGCATCGCGCGGTGGGTGGAGTTCTGGGTGACCACGACCTCGGCGAGGATCGGCTCGAAGACCTCCAGCAGGCCGGTGACGTCCTTGTCGCCGCTGGTGGCGATGACGCCGACCAGCTTGGTGAAGCCGAACGCCTCGCCGATCGCGCTGGCCGCGGCCTGCGCGCCGTGCGGGTTGTGCGCGGCGTCCAGGATGACGGTGGGGCTGCGCCGGACCACCTCCAGCCGGCCCGGGGAGGAGACGCCGAACAGCGCCTGCCGGACCTTCTCCTCGTCCAGGTGCTCGGCGCCGCCCTGGCCGATGCCGAAGAACGCCTCGACCGCGGCGAGCGCCAGCGCGGCGTTCTGCGCCTGGTGGTCGCCGTGCAGCGGGAGGAAGAGCTCCGGGTACTCGTGGCCGCCGATGCCGCGCAGGGTCACCAGCTGGCCGCCGACCGCGACCTCGCGGCGCAGCACGCCGAACTCCAGGCCCTCGCGGGCCACCGTGGCGTCCACCTCGACGGCGCGGCGCAGGATCGTCTCGGCCGCGTCCAGCTGCTGCTGGGCGACCACGGCGAGCGCGCCGGGCTTGATGATCCCGGACTTCTCGACCGCGATCTCGCCGGTGGTCTCCCCCAGCTTGTCGGTGTGGTCCAGGCCGATCGGGGTGATCACCGCGACCTGGGCGTCGATCACGTTGGTGGCGTCCCAGGAGCCGCCCATGCCGACCTCGACCACCGCGACGTCCACCGGCGCGTCGGCGAAGGCGGCGTAGGCCATGCCGGTGAGCACCTCGAAGAAGGACATCGCGACCGGCTGGGCGGCGTCGACCATCCGCACGTAGGGCTCGACGTCCCGGTAGGTCTCGACGAACTTCTCCGGGCTGATCGGCGCGCCGTCCAGGCTGATCCGCTCGGTGACGGACTCCACGTGCGGGGAGGTGTAGCGGCCGGTGCGCAGCTCGAAGGCGCCCAGCAGCTGCTCGACCATCCGGGCGGTGGAGGTCTTGCCGTTGGTGCCGGTGATGTGGATCGAGGGGTAGGAGCGCTGCGGCTGGCCGAGGATGTCCATCAGCGCCTCGATCCGGTCGAGCGAGGGCTCCAGCTTGTTCTCCGGCCAGCGGGTGGCCAGCTCGGCCTCGACGGCGCGCAGTTCGGGGTCGGTGCCGCCGGCGTCGGCGGGACGGACGGTGTAGGGGTTGGGCTCGGCCTTGTCGCTCACCCCGCCAGTCTAGGGACTCCGTGCGCCGCGGCCGGACGGGCACCCCGGCCCGCAGGCCCCCTTGACACCGGAATTGGTCTACTCCACCGTGTGAGTCGCTCCCACCCGCTCCCCGCACCGAGCTCCCCGCACCGCACCCCCCATCGACACTCCCCCACATGGAGATGGCATGCGTGCACCACAGCCCCGTCCCCGCCCGCGCGCCGGGCGGGCCCTGCTCGCCGGACTGCTGGCGGCCTCCACCGGCCTGGTCGGCCTGGTCCTGGCCGGTACCGGCACGGCCACCGCCGCGCCCAGCGTCGACGTCCTGGCCAACGGCGACTTCTCGGCCGGCAACCACCTCGCCCCGTGGACCTGCGGCCCGACCGTCACCGCGGTGAACAACGCCGCCACCGGCTGGGACCTCCAGGGCTCCCCGGCCGGCACCGACTACGCCAACTGCAGCCAGACCGTCGCCGTGCTGCCCAACTCGACGTACACCCTGAGCACCGTGGTGCAGGGCAGCTACGTGTTCGCGGGCGTCACCGGCACCGGCGGCACCGACCCGTCCACCTGGAGCTCCAACGCCGGGTGGAACACCCTGGCCTCCACCTTCACCACCGGGGCGGCCACCACCTCGGTGTCGGTCTGGTTCCACGGCTGGTACGGGCAGACCCCGTTCACCGTGGACAGGGTCTCGCTGGTCGGCCCGGGCACCGGCACCAGCCCGTCGCCCTCGCCCTCCGCGTCCACCAGCACCTCGCCGACCCCGTCGCCGTCCCCCTCGACCAGCACCTCGCCCTCGCCGTCCCCGTCGACGTCGGGCAGCCCGACCGCGCCGCCGCCCCGCAAGCACCTGCTGACCGGCTACTGGCAGGACTTCTACAACGGCGCGGCACCGCAGCGGATCAGCGACGTCCCGGCCGCGTACGACATCATCGCGGTGGCCTTCGCGGACGCCACCAGCACCCAGGGCGCGATCTCCTTCACCCTGGACCCGACGCTCGCCGGCAAGCTCGGCGGCTACACCGAGGCCCAGTTCAAGGCCGACATCGCGGCCAAGCGGGCGGCCGGCAAGAAGGTGGTCATCTCGGTCGGCGGGCAGAACGGCACCGTCTCGGTGGCGAACTCCACCGCCGCGGCCAACTTCGCGGACTCGGCGTACGCCCTGATCCGGCAGTACGGCTTCGACGGGATCGACATCGACCTGGAGAACGGCGTCAACTCCACCTACATGGCGCAGGCGCTGCACACCCTGGCGGCCAAGGTCGGGTCCGGTTTCGTGCTGACCATGGCCCCGGAGACCATCGGCATGCAGTCCACCGGCGGGGAGTACTTCAAGCTGGCGCTGGCCACCAAGGACATCCTGACCATCGTCAACATGCAGTACTACAACAGCGGCGCGATGCTCGGCTGCGACGGCGGGGTCTACTCGCAGGGCACCGAGAACTTCCTCACCGGCCTGGCCTGCATCCAGCTCCAGGGCGGCCTGCGGCCCGACCAGGTCGGCCTGGGCGTCCCGGCCTCCACCAGCGCGGCGGGCGGCGGCTTCATCAGCCCGTCGGTGGTGAACAACGCGCTGGACTGCCTGGCCGCCGGCACCAACTGCGGCAGCTTCGTCCCGCCGGCCAAGTGGCCGACCATCGGCGGCGCGATGACCTGGTCCACCAACTGGGACGCCACCGCGGGCAACCAGATCGCCACCACCGTGGGGGCGCACCTGCACGCGATGCCGTGACCCGTCGTCCGGCCGCGTCCCGGTGCGGGAACCGCCCGGGCCGGGACGCGCAGTGACGATCCGTCAGTACGTCGCGCGGGGCGTCGGCAGCCGCCCCGCGTGCCGGCGGCGCAGTTCGGCGGCGATCTCCTCGGCCTCGCCCTCCGGCAGCAGCGGCAGCATCATCGCCACCGCCTGCACCAGGCCGCCGAGCAGGTAGGTGGTGTCGGGGGTGCCGGCCACCAGGGCGCGCACCTGGGCGACGTCGCCCGCGGCGACGGCCTCCAGCAGCAGGGCGGCGCCGGCCGCCTCCTCGTCCACCGGCACCTGCGAGGTGTCGTGCGGGGCGCGCCGGGCCAGGCCGCGCAGCACCCGGTCGGCGACCTCGGGGGCGTACGCCTTGCGGACCGCCTCGGCGGCGATCCACACCAGCAGGGTGGCCACTTCGCGTTCGACGTGTTCGGCGAGCAGCCGGTCCAGCTCGGTGTCGAAGGCGATCTGGTTTCCGTGCCGGAATGCCAGCAGCAGCGTCGCCGCCCGGGCCTTGGCCGCCTCCACCTCTTCCCTCGGAAGTTCGTCCGGAAGTTCGTCGGCCAACTCCCCGGTCGCCATCATGTGCGTGCCCTCCGTCCGTGCCCCGCCCGAATGGGAACTTCCGCCCACCGTACACATCCGGTGTGCAAAGGTCGCTGAACGCGCGGGGGTGGGCAACGCAATGCATTCCAAATGGCGCGGCGGGCCAATTGCCGCACAATGACGCCGAATAGGGGGTGCTTCACCGATACCGCGACGCGCGGGCAAGGGAATTGACAAACCGTCGGGAACAACCCGGGAAAAGGCGGAGGGCCGCCGCCCCCGGGGGGAGCGACGGCCCTCGTCGGCCCGCGGTCAGCCCTGCGGCAGCGCCGCGAGTTGGGCGGTGATCCGCTCGATGTCGGCCTCGGCGGCCGCCAGCCGGACGCGGATCTTGGCGACCACCTCGTCCGGCGCCTTGGCCAGGAAGGCCTCGTTGCCGAGCTTGCCGGTGGTCTGCGCCTTCTCCTTCTCGGCGGCGGCCAAGTCCTTCTGCAGGCGCTTGCGTTCGGCCGCCACGTCGATGGTGCCGGACAGGTCGAGCGCGACGGTGGTGCCGGCCACCGGCAGCGCGGCGGTGGCGTGGAAGCCCTCCTCGGGCACCGTCAGCCGCAGCAGCGCGCGGATCGCGGCCTCGTGCACCTCCAGCCGGTGGCCGGCCAGCTCCAGCCGGGCCGGGACCTTCTGGGTGTCGCGCAGGCCCTGGTCGTTGCGGAACCGGCGGACCTCGGTGACCACCTGCCGCAGCAGGGCGATCTCCGACTCGGCGTCGGCGTCCCGGTAGCCGGAGTCCGTCGGCCACTCGGCGACGACCACCGACTCGGCGCCGGTCAGCGCCGTCCAGAGCGCGTCGGTGACGAACGGGACGATCGGGTGCAGCAGGCGCAGCGTCACGTCCAGCACCTCGCCGAGCACCCGGCGGGCGTGGTCGGCCCGCGGGCCGCCGCCGTTCAGGGTGGTCTTGGAGAGCTCGACGTACCAGTCGAAGACCTCGTCCCAGGCGAAGTGGAACAGCGCGTCGGAGACCTTCGCGAACTCGAAGTCCTCGTAGAGCGCGTCGACTTCGGCCACCGTGGCGTTCAGCCGGGACAGGATCCAGCGGTCCGCGGCGGTGAGCTCCTCCGGCGCGGGCAGCGGGCCCCGGACGGTGGCGCCGTTCATCAGCGCGAACCGGGTGGCGTTCCAGATCTTGTTGCAGAAGTTCCGCGAGCCCTTGACCCAGTCCTCGCCGATCGGCACGTCGGCGCCGGGGTTGGCGCCGCGGGCCAGCGTGAAGCGGACGGCGTCGGCGCCGTAGGCGTCCATCCAGTCCAGCGGGTCGACGGCGGTGCCGGAGGACTTCGACATCTTCTTGCCGAACTCGTCGCGGACCAGGCCGGTCAGCGCCACCGTCTTGAACGGGGCCTCGCCGTCCATCGCGTACAGGCCGAACATCATCATCCGGGCGACCCAGAAGAAGATGATGTCGTGGCCGGTCAGCAGGACGTCGGTCGGGTAGAACTTCTCCAGGTCGGCGGTGCGCTCCGGCCAGCCCAGGGTGGAGAACGGCCACAGGCCGGAGGAGAACCAGGTGTCCAGCACGTCCGGGTCCTGGACCCAGCCCTCGCCGGCGGGCGGCTGCTCGTCCGGGCCGACGCAGACGACCTCGCCGTCCGGGCCGTACCAGACCGGGATGCGGTGGCCCCACCAGAGCTGGCGCGAGATGCACCAGTCGTACATGTTGTCGACCCAGTCGAAGTAGCGGCGCTCCAGCTCCTTCGGATGGATCTCGACCCGGCCGTCGCGGACCGCGTCGCCCGCGGCCTTCGCCAGCGGCTCGACCTTGACCCACCACTGCAGCGACAGCCGCGGCTCGACCACGGTGTGGCAGCGCGAGCAGTGGCCGACCGCGTGCTCGTAGGGGCGCTTCTCGGCGACGATCCGGCCCTGCTCGCGCAGCGCGCCGACCACGGCGGAGCGGGCCTCCAGCCGGTCCAGGCCGAGGAACGGGCCGTGCACCGTGATGATGCCGCGGTCGTCCATCACCGTCAGGTTGGGCAGGCCGTGCCGCTGGCCGATGGCGAAGTCGTTCGGGTCGTGCGCGGGCGTCACCTTGACGGCGCCGGTGCCGAACTCCGGGTCGACGTGCTCGTCGGCGACGACCGGGATCTCACGGTCCGTCAGCGGCAGCTTGACGGTCCGGCCGACCAGGTGCGCGTAGCGCTCGTCGGACGGGTGGACGGCCACCGCGGTGTCGCCCAGCAGGGTCTCGGCGCGGGTGGTGGCGACCACGATCGCGTCCGCGCCGTCGCCGTAGCGGATCGAGACCAGCTCGCCGGGCACGTTCTCGTGCTCGACCTCGATGTCGGAGAGCGCGGTCAGGCAGCGCGGGCACCAGTTGATGATGCGCTCGGCGCGGTAGATCAGGCCGTCGTCGAAGAGCTTCTTGAAGATAGTCTGGACGGCCTGCGAGAGGCCCTCGTCCATGGTGAAGCGCTCGCGCGACCAGTCCACGCCGTCGCCGAGCCGGCGCATCTGGCCGAGGATCCGGCCGCCGTAGTTCTCCTTCCACTCCCAGACCTTGTCGACGAAGGCCTCCCGGCCCAGGTCGTGCCGGGACAGGCCGGCCTCGGCGAGCTGCTGCTCCACCTTGTTCTGGGTGGCGATGCCCGCGTGGTCCATGCCCGGGAGCCACAGCGCCTCGAAGCCGAGCATCCGCTTGCGGCGGGTCAGCGCGTCCATCAGCGTGTGCTGGAAGGCGTGGCCCAGGTGCAGCGCGCCGGTGACGTTCGGGGGCGGGATGACGATGGTGTACGGGGGCTTCTCGCTCTTCGCGTCGGCCGTGAAGTAACCGCGCTCCACCCAGCGCTCGTACAGCTCGCCCTCTACCTCGGCCGGGGCGTAGGTCGTCGGGAGGGTGGCTGCGTCGTCCCCGGGGTGCGAGTTCGCGGGGCGCTGGTTCGTCGTGTCGGTCACGACGAACAGTTTACGGAAGTACGGACCTCGGTTACGAACCGACGGTGTCCGGACCAGTCGGGCGCGGTGGGGGGACCGTACGATAGCGTGCCGCATGCTCGACCACTCGACCGACCACCACAGGGCCGCGGAACGCGCAAGCGGCGGGGGAGACTGACGACGATGTACGGCCAGGGGCAGGGACCGCAGCAGTATCCGCAGGGGCAGCCGCAGCAGCCGTACGGCGCTCCCCCTCCGCAGCCCGGCTACGGTCAGCCGCCGGCCTACGGCGCCCCCCAGCCGCCCGCGTACGGCGAGCCCCAACCGCCCGCGTACGGCGCGCCCCCGCAGCAGCCCCCCGGCTACGGCTACCCGCAGCAGCCCCCGGCCCCGCAGGCCGGCTACGGCCAGCCGCCGCAGCCCCCGCAGCAGTGGGGCGCGCCCCCGCAGCAGCCCGGCTACGGCGGGTACCCGCCGCCGCCCGCGCCGGCCAAGAAGGGCAGGGGCGGGATCATCGCCCTGGTGGTCGTGCTCGGCGTGGCCGTGGTCGGCGGCGGCCTGTGGTGGGGGCTGAAGGGCGGCTCCGGCTCGGACACCGCGGGCAAGTACAAGCTCGTGGTGCAGGACAGCGTGGCGGGCTACACCAAGAAGTCGTCCAACGAGAAGGGCGAGTTGAAGGGCCTGGAGGCCGTCGGCACCTTCGAGGGCTCGCTCAGCGTCACCTACCAGAAGAACACCACCGACCTGGCCAGCTTCGGCGGCAGCTGGGGCACCGTCAAGGACCCGGACAAGGCGATCGACGCCCTGGTCGCCAAGCTGGACGAGGCGATGAACAGCTCGGACGACTCCGACAGTTCGACGGACGGCGGCAAGGCCGTCTGGAAGCAGAAGCTGTCCGACGTCGACGCCAAGGACCCGAAGGACTCCGGCAGCCGGCTGCGCTGCGGCACCATCGGCGCCGAGGGCGGCGCCTCCGCCGCCGCCCCGAGCGTGCCGGTGTGCGTGTTCGCCACCCACTCCACGATCGGCTCGGTGACGACCAACAGCCTCGACCCCAAGGGCAAGCAGCTGACCGTCGACCAGGTCGCCGCGCTGGCCCGCCAGCTCCGGGACGCCTCCACCGTCGCCAAGTAGGACCCGACCCCACCAGCACCACCTCCACGTGTGAACGGAGCCCCAGCCGTGTCCGACAACCAGTTCGGCCCGCCGCAGCCCGGCTTCGGGCCGCCGCAGCCCCCCGGTGCCCCGATACCCCCGCAGGGCGCGCCTGCCCCGCAGCCCGGATACGGCTACCCCGGTCAGCAGCAGCCGCCGCAGCAGCAGTCCTGGGGCGGCGCCCCGCTGCCCCAGCAGGGCTACCCGGCCGGCGCCCCCGGCGGCTTCCCGCCCGGCTACCCGGCCCCGCCGAAGAAGTCCCGCAAGGGCCTGTGGGTCACGCTCTCCATCGTGTCCGCGGTGATCCTGGCCGGCGCCGGCGTGGTCGGCTACCTCGCCTACGACACCGTCTCGAAGTCCGGCAAGTACAAGGTCGTCATGCCCCCGACCTTCCAGGGCATGAGCAGCGAGGCCGGCGCGGACACCGCCCAGCAGATGGCCGAGCAGATGAAGCAGGACTCGGCCTCCGACCCCGACTCGCTCCAGCCGGACGAGACGGTCGCCGCCGTCTACGGCTCGGAGGACGGCAGCCGGGTGCTGATCGCGGCCGGCGGCTACGGCAAGGTGACCCGGCCGTCCTACCAGGTCGACCAGCAGTTCAAGGACATGGAGAAGGAGGGTGACACCGTCACCCAGAAGAAGTCGGTGGACGCCGGTCCGCTCGGCGGCTCGATGTCCTGCGGCCTCGTCACCAGCGGCGACACCCCCGACCTCGCGGTCTGCGTCTGGGCCGACTACTCCGCCGTGGTGCTGGTGATGGAGCAGGCCGACGGTGTCGACCTCGACAAGGTCGCCGCCGACACCCGCGAGCTGCGCCAGGTCTCCGAGGTCGCCAAGTAGCCCTCCGGGCCCCGGAAGTGGACCTCCGGGCCGGCGAGCGGCCCGCGCCGCAAGGCGGTTGGACCAACGGAAGGGCCCCGCACCGGTTCACCGGTGCGGGGCCCTTCCGTGTCGGGCCGGGCGACGACGCCCCGGACTCAGGCGCTCTTCTCCCGGCGCTCGCGCTTGATCATGTCGCGCGGGACCAGGGTCGGGATGGCGTGCTTGGAGACGACGTCCCCGGTGACCACCACGCGGGCGACGTCCTGCCGGGACGGGACCTCGTACATCACGGACATCAGCACCTCCTCCATGATGGCCCGCAGACCGCGCGCGCCGGTGCCGCGCAGGATCGCCTGGTCGGCGATCGCCTCCAGCGCGTCCCGGGTGAACTCCAGCTCCACGCCGTCCAGTTCGAACAGCTTGCGGTACTGCTTCACCAGCGCGTTCTTCGGCTCGGTGAGGATCTGCAGCAGCGCCTCGCGGTCCAGGTTGTGCACGCTGGTGATGACGGGCAGGCGGCCGATGAACTCGGGGATCATCCCGAACTTCACCAGGTCCTCCGGCATCACCTGGCGGAAGTGGTCCGCCGAGTCCACCTCGCGCTTGGAGCGGATGGTGGCGCCGAAGCCGATGCCCTTGGCACCGGCCCGGCCCTCGATGATCCGCTCCAGGCCCGCGAACGCGCCGCCCACGATGAACAGCACGTTGGTGGTGTCGATCTGGATGAACTCCTGGTGCGGGTGCTTGCGCCCGCCCTGCGGCGGCACCGAGGCGGTGGTGCCCTCCAGGATCTTCAGCAGCGCCTGCTGCACGCCCTCGCCGGAGACGTCCCGGGTGATCGACGGGTTCTCGCTCTTGCGGGCGACCTTGTCGATCTCGTCGATGTAGATGATCCCGGTCTCGGCCTTCTTGACGTCGTAGTCGGCCGCCTGGATCAGCTTCAGCAGGATGTTCTCGACGTCCTCGCCGACGTAGCCGGCCTCGGTCAGCGCCGTGGCGTCCGCGATCGCGAACGGCACGTTCAGCATCCGGGCCAGGGTCTGCGCCAGCAGCGTCTTGCCGGAGCCGGTCGGGCCCAGCAGCAGGATGTTGGACTTGGCCAGCTCGATCGCGTCGTCCCGGCCGGAGCCGGAACGCCCGGCCTCGCCGGCCTGGACCCGCTTGTAGTGGTTGTAGACCGCGACCGACAGCGCCTTCTTGGCGAGGTCCTGCCCGACCACGTACTGGTCCAGGAACTCGTAGATCTCGCGGGGCTTCGGCAGTTCCTCGAAGCGCACCTCGGAGCTCTCGGCGAGCTCCTCCTCGATGATCTCGTTGCACAGGTCGATGCACTCGTCGCAGATGTACACGCCTGGCCCGGCGATCAGCTTCTTCACCTGCTTCTGCGACTTGCCGCAGAACGAGCACTTGAGCAGGTCGCCACCGTCTCCGATGCGTGCCACGAGGTGCTTCCCCTTCGCCAGGGGCCCCGCGGGGGTCGGGGCCTGGTGCTGTGAGACCGGCTGCGCCGTCGGCGGTCGGTCTGGTATCCGACGGTACTCTGCCGAGCCGTCGTTTCCGCCGACTTCGACCGGTCTGCCCTACGCCCTGGGCGAATTGATACCGAACAGATGCCGTCGCGGGCGCATGTCCCGACTGCCATTGTGCGGGACGGACGCCGGGACCGGAACGCCCCGGGGCGGGGCGTACGTCACGTACGCACCGCCCCGGGGCGGGAAGGTCAGTCGGTGTACGAGTTCTTCCGGGTCGAGACGATCTGGTCGATCAGCCCGTACTCCAGCGACTCCTCGGCGGTGAGGATCTTGTCGCGCTCGATGTCCTCGCGGACCTGCTCGACGTCCTTGCTGGAGTGCTTGGCCAGCATGTTCTCCAGCTGCTCGCGCATCCGGAAGATCTCCTTGGCCTGGATCTCCAGGTCGGACACCTGGCCGCGGCCGGTCTCGGTGTACGGCTGGTGGATCAGGATGCGGGCGTTCGGCAGCGCGAGGCGCTTGCCGGGGGTGCCGGCGGCCAGGATCACCGCGGCGGCCGAGGCCGCCTGGCCCATGCAGACCGTCTGGATGTCCGGCTTCACGAACTGCATGGTGTCGTAGATCGCGGTCAGCGCGGTGAACGAGCCGCCGGGCGAGTTGATGTAGAGCGAGATGTCCCGGTCCGGGTCCATCGACTCCAGGCAGATCAGCTGCGCCATGATGTCGTTCGCCGAGACGTCGTCCACCTGCGAGCCGAGGAAGATGATGCGCTCCTCGAACAGCTTGGCGTACGGGTCGTACTCGCGGATGCCCTGCGAGGTGCGCTCGACGAACCGCGGGACGATGTAGCGGCCCTCGGCGCGCATGTCCTCCAGGCGGGCCTTGGCACCGGACAGGCTGGGGATGTTCATGGTTTCTGGTCCTCCGAAGCGTGCGGTCAGGGTTCCGATGCCGGTCAGCCGGCCAGGCCGGCGCCGGTGCCGCCGCCGCCCGGGACGTCCGCGGCGCTGTGCATGATCTCGTCGATCAGGCCGTACGCCTTGGCCTCCTCCGGCGTGAACCAGCGGTCGCGGTCGGAGTCCAGGGTGATCTGCTCGAAGGACTGGCCGCTGTGGAAGGCGATCAGCTCCGACATCCGCTTCTTGGTGCGCAGCAGCTGCTCGGCCTGGATCCGGATGTCGGTGGCGGAGCCGCCGAGGCCCGCGGAGGGCTGGTGCATCAGGATGTTGGCGTTCGGCAGCGAGAAGCGCTTGCCCTTGGCGCCCGCGGTCAGCAGGAACTGGCCCATCGACGCCGCCATGCCCATCGCGATGGTGACCACGTCGTTCTTGATGTACTGCATGGTGTCGTAGATCGCCATGCCGGCCGAGATGGATCCACCCGGGGAGTTGATGTAGAGGTAGATGTCCTTCTCGGGGTCCGCCGCGAGCAGCAGCAGCTGGGCGGTGATCTTGTTGGCGATGTCGTCGTCGACCTGCTGGCCGAGGAAGATGATGCGCTCGTTGAGCAGCCGGTTGTAGACCTGGTCGCCCAGGCCGCCACCCACGTCGCCGCCGGCGGCGTGCGGTGCCATCGGGCCAGGCATCTGCATCTGCGGGAACGTCACTTAGCCACCTGCTCAGTCGATCTGCGTGTGTGTCGCTGTCCACCGACCCTAACGCGCAGGCCCCGCCGCTGAATCCCCCACGCAGAACTGTTCGCTGTGAGCGCAGGGTGAGCGGGCCGAACGCGCGGGGCACGCGAACGGGCCCGGACGCCGTGCGGCGTCCGGGCCCGTCCCCGGTGCGACTTCACCGTCGGTGGCCGACGGTCACGGGGCTCAGGCCCCGGCGGACTCCTCGGAGGTCTCCTCCGCGGCGGCCTCGGTGGACTCGGCGGCCTCGGTGGTCTCCTCCTCCTCGTCCTCGAAGGAGACGGTCTCGCCGTTGGTGTCGGTCACCTTGGCGGCCTCGACCACCAGGGCCAGCGCCTTGCCGCGGGCGACCTCGCCGACCAGCAGCTGCACCTGGCCGCCCTGGACGACCTGCTGGGCGAACTGGTCCGGGGTGAGGCCGGAGCCGGCGGCGCGGCGGATGAGGTGCTCGGTGAGCTCCTCCTGGTTGACGCCCAGCTCCTCGTTCTTGACGATCTGGTCCAGCACGAACTGGGTCTTGATGCCCTTCTTCGCCTGCTCCTCGGTCTCCTTCTCGTAGTCCTCGCGGGACTTGTCCTGGGAGGCGAGGTAGGTGTCGAGGGTCAGGCCCATCGGCTCCAGCTGGTGGTGCTCCAGGTTGTGCTTGCGGGTGCCGATCTCGTCCGCGAGCAGCTTCTCGGGGTAGTCCATCTCGACCCGCGAGAGCAGCTCGTCGAGGACCTTCTCCTGGGCCTGGGTGGCCTGGTCGAACTCCTTCATCCGCTCGAGGCGCTTGACGGAGTCGGCGCGGAGCTCCTCGAGGGTGTCGAACTCGCTCGCCAGCTGGGCGAACTCGTCGTCCAGGGCCGGGAGTTCCTTCTCCTGGACGGCGGTCACGGTGACGGTGACCTCGGAGTCCTTGCCGACCTGGGTGCCGCCCTTGAGGGTGGTGGTGAAGGTCTTGGACTCACCGGCGGACAGGCCGATCACGGCCTCGTCGATGCCGTCCAGCAGGCGGCCGGAGCCGATCTCGTAGCTCACGCCGGTGGCGGTGCCGTCCTCCGGCACCTCACCGTCGACCTTGGCCTCCAGGTCGATCACCACGATGTCGTTCTCGCCGGCGGCGCGCTCGACGTCCTTGACGGAGGCGAAGCGCTCGCGCAGCTGCTCCAGCGACTTCTCGACGTCCTCGTCGCCGACCTCGATCGGGTCGACCACGACGGCGATCTCGGAGAACTCGGGCAGGGTGACCTCGGGGCGCACGTCGACCTCGGCGGTGAACTTGAGGTCCCCGCCGTCCGCCAGGTTCTCGACACCCTCGATCTCGGTGATGTCGGGCTGGCCCAGAACGTCGATCTGGCCCTCGTCGACGGCCTGCGTGTAGAAGCGCGGAAGCGCGTCGTTGACGGCCTCCTCCAGCACCGCGCCACGACCGAAGCGCTGGTCGATCACCTTGTTCGGGATCTTGCCCTTGCGGAAGCCCGGAACGGTGACCTGCTGGTTGATCTTCTTGTACGCCGCGTCGAGGCTGGGCTTGAGCTCCTCGAAGGGCACCTCGACGGTGAGTCGAACCCGGGTGGGGTTCAGAGTCTCGACGGCGCTCTTCACGGTTGGGTCTCCTAGGGGGCTTGCGGTCAGGGCGATAGGCGGTTGGGGCTGCATTGCTGTCCGTACTACCGCCAGCGATCCATCCTACCGGTACCACGAAAGCGGCTGTGCCCGGCACCGGGGGCCGGGAGCCCGGGGGGCCCGGAACCACGGCGGCGGAACCACGGCGGCGGGGCGCGACGACGACGGGGCCGCAACGACAACAGGGCCCCGCCCGCCGACGAGACCCTGCCGCACGCGGTCGGGGTGACCGGATTCGAACCGACGGCCTTCCGCTCCCAAAGCGGACGCGCTACCAACCTGCGCCACACCCCGTGGTGCCGAGCAGAAGAGTACACGTCGACCCGCCCCCGACCGGGGCGATATCGACGAGCCGGGGACGAGCCGACAACGGGAAGGAGTGTGCAATCCACCGACCCGACCAGGTACGCTGGGCCAGTCCTCACCACCGCACGGTGGCGGAGGGCGCTTCCCTGCGGGTGTAGCTCAATGGTAGAGCCCCAGTCTTCCAAACTGGTCACGCGAGTTCGATTCTCGTCACCCGCTCCACGAGGCCGACGGCCCCGACCGCCCAGCGGTCGGGGCCGTCGCCGTTCCCCCTCCGGCGCACCGGCCCCGCGCTCCCGCCCCGCGGACGGCCCGGAGGCCCCGCGCGGTGGGTCGCGCGGGGCCTCCGGGGGGTGGTGCCGGGGATCAGACGTTGACGCCGTGGGCCGCCAGGTAGGCGACCGGGTCGATGTCGGAGCCGTAGTCCGGGGTGGTGCGGATCTCGAAGTGCAGGTGCGGGCCGGTGACGTTGCCGGTGGCGCCGGACAGGCCGATCTGCTGCCCCGCCGTCACGGACTGGCCGGCCGAGACGGAGATCGAGGAGAGGTGCGCGTACTGGGCGTACTTGCCGTCGGCGAGCTTGATGACGACCTGGTTGCCGTAGGCGCCGCCGTTGCCGGCCGAGACCACGGTGCCGTTGGCGATCGCCTTCAGGCTGGTGCCGGTGGAGACCGGGAAGTCGATGCCGGTGTGGTAGCCGCTGGACCAGCTGGAGCCCGCCACCTTGTAACCGGTGGTGACGCTGCCCGGCGCGGGGGCGACGTAGCCGGAGGAGGAGCTCGCGGCGGAGCCGGCGCTGCTCGAACCGGTGGAGGCGGTGGCGGTCGACGACTTCGCCGAGGACGACTTCTCGGTCTTGGCCTCGACCTTGGCCGGGGCCGGAGCCGGGGTCTCGGCCTTCGCCTTGGCCGGGGCCTCGGTCTTGGCCTGCGCCTTCGGGGCGGCGGCGGTGGCCGCGGCGTCCGAGGAGGTGGTGGCCGAAGTCGCCGGGGCGGCCTGGCCGTTGACGCTCAGCTGCTGGCCGGGGTAGATCAGGTTCGGGTTGCCGCCGATGACCGAGCGGTTGTCCTGGTAGAGCTTCTCCCAGCCGCCGTCCACGTTCTTCGCGGTGGCGATCTTCGAGAGGGTGTCGCCGGCGGCGACCTTGTAGGTCTGCGCGGCGGCGTCACCGGCGGGGTGGCCGGTGGTGTCGGCGACGGGGGTGGCGTCGACCGAGACGTTGGCCCACTGGCGGCCGCCGTCCTGGTGGTCGGCGGTGCCGTGCGCGGAGGCGGCGGAGACCGGGAGGCCGACCGCGGCACCCACCACGCCGGCGGCGATGGCGATGCGGGCGATGGTGGTCAGGCGCGGCTTGCGGTGCTTGCCCTGGACGGACATGAAGCTGTTCCTCTCCGACGCCTACGAGGTGAGCTGTCGGGTTCGGGCGAGAGTTGCCCGGCCGCGTCTCCGCGGCTTCACCCCGAGCCGTCCCGTGCGTTCCGGGCCCGGCGTACTACCTGTGGTTCCCCCGCTCCTGCCGTGGCGTGGTGTCTGGTCGGCACCGAACGGCGGCAGGACTAGGCGTTCCGCTCGATGGCCAGCCCGGCCGATGTCCGGGCTGCGGAGGAAGCAAAACCCACGGCTCGCGGAGCTGGCAAGCGCCGAAGAGCCCCGTTCCCGTGATCGGGAGGGGGCTGACGGTACGCCAGGTCACGCTCCGCCGACGACGGGCTGCGGTGCGCGTACGGGATCATGACGGTGCGCCCACGAACCGCACACAGCGGGCGACGTCGGCCACTGCGTGCACCTGGGCGCTGACCTGGCGTGACGGGTCGGGTGAGCCTGGTCACCCGCGGGCAGCGGTGCGGTCCGGAACGGGGGTGCCCCCGCCCGTCGGAACGTGCTCCCCGAGGCCGGACGGGGTGGTCAGCCCGCGATGCCGGAGATGGCCTTGGAGATCGAGTTGAGGAACTGCTGGATCGGCCCGGCCATGGTCGACTGGCTGAGCATGAATCCGAACAGCGCGGCGATGATGGCGTGTCCGCCCTTCAACTGCTTGTTGCGGATGAAGATGAAGACGATGACGCCGAACAGGACAAGGGCGGAGACGGAGAAGGCCACCGGGACTCACTTCCTCGATTCATGGCGGGGGTTCAGGTCGGAACCGGCGACGGCTCCAGGCGGAAACCGGCCCCTGCCCCCCGTGTCCCCACCACTCCATCCGGACTCAGTGTGGTCGCTCGTGCGGACTGCGTAAAGGACTTGCCCCGTCACCGGGGGCCCCAACCCGGGTGGTGGGACTGATTTTCGCCGACCGCGACGATAGCGGACGGGTCCTGACGGGGCGTCGGCGGGAGGCGGTTCGCGGCAGCTGCCGCGGCAAACCGGCAGGCAGACCGGGTCGGTGCCCACCGGCCGGGTATGCCAGGGGAATTGGCCGAAGATCAACGTCGGGGTTTGACACTCCGTGGGCGCTCCGTGCTCACCGCGCCCGCCGCGTCCGCGCCCGGCGGGGTCAGCGGCGCCAGACCAGCAGCACCGCCCGGTCGTCGTTGACGTGCTTGGCCACGCTGTCGATCAGCCGGACCGCGGCCCCGGGGCGCCCGGCCGCCGGGATGGTGGCGACCAGCCGGTCGGCCTCGCCCATCAGCCGGTCCATGCCCTCGCCCAAGTCCCGGCCGGGGATCTCCACCATGCCGTCGGTGCAGAGCATCAGCACGTCGCCGGGGCCCAAAGTACCGCGCGCGCCCTCGAACTTGGCGCCGTCGTAGACGCCGAGCAGCGGGCCCTCGGCCTCCTTGACCTCCCAGTGGCCGGCCCCGGCCAGCCGGTGCATGCCGGGCAGGTGCCCGGCGGAGAGGAGTTCGTACTCGCCGGTGTCCAGGTCGAGGACCAGGTGGACGGCGGTGGCGAAGCCCTCCTCCCAGTCCTGGCGCAGCAGGTAGCCGTTGGCGGCGGGCAGGAAGTCGTGGGCGGGCAGCGAGCCGAGCAGCCCGCCGAAGGCGCCGGAGAGCAGCAGGGCGCGGCTGCCGGCGTCCATGCCCTTGCCGGAGACGTCGGCGAGGACGACTTCGAGCACCGGGCCGGTGCGGGCGGCGACCATGAAGTCGCCGGAGAAGGACTGGCCGCCGGCCGGGCGGAGCGCGGTGTCGGTGTGCCAGCCGTCGGGCAGCTGCGGGACGCGGCCCTGGACCCGGATCCGTTCGCGCAGGTCGAAGAGCATGGTGGAGCCGCCGCGCCAGGGCACGCCGATCCGGCGGCGGAACTGGGCGACCAGCAGTCCGGCGACGCCGACCGCGCCGACCACCAGGGCGGCGCCCGGGGTGACGCCGTGGGCGTACGCCTCGGGCTGCCGGCTGGCCACCCGCTCGCCGGTGTGCACCAGGGACTCGGTGATCAGCCCGGCGGCCGCGGCGGCGTACAGCAGCACCAGGGTGCCGGGGCGCAGCAGCAGCGCGCCGGCCAGCACCGGCAGGACCAGGGCGGTGGGCGGCGCCCAGTCCGGGACGAGGATGTTGAGCAGCACCAGCAGCGGGACGGCCAGGGCGAGCGCGGCGAACGCCCACCAGTCGGCGCCGTCGCCGCGGAAGTAGTCGACCCCGGTGCGGCGCAGCCTGCGCCGGGCCCGGTACAGCGCCGTGCGCAGCCGGGCCGTCACGGGTTCGCGGGACGGTCCGCCGTCCCGGCCCGTCGCACTGGGACGCGCGCTGCCGGCCATGGGGACCGACCTTATCCACCGCCGGTGCCCGCGTCGACGGGGCGGGTGGCACCGGGTGCAACGCGGGGCGGCGGGCCCGGCGGGTTTCGGCCGCCCGGGACGTGTCCGGGGGCGGGGGTCCTCCGCGGGCGGACCGGCGGAGCGGCCGAACCGGGGCCGGACGTCCGCGAGTTGGGCGCGGTGCGCCCGAGCCGTGCTTGCTGCGGTGCGGGGTGCGGCGGGGGACGCCCGGGCGGGCGTCCCCCGTCGGCTCAGCCCTGCGGGTGGTGGGCCGGGATCGGCGGGAGCTCGCCGGTGGTCTCGTACTCGGACAGCATGTCGATCCGGCGGGTGTGCCGCGCCTCGCCGCTGTACGGGGTGTTGAGGAAGACCTCGACGAACTTGGTGGCCTCGTCCAGGGTGTGCATCCGGCCGCCGACCGAGATGACGTTGGCGTTGTTGTGCTCGCGGCCGAGGGCCGCGGTCTGCTCGCTCCAGGCGAGGGCGGCCCGGACGCCCTTGACCTTGTTGGCGGCGATCGCCTCGCCGTTGCCGGAGCCGCCGATCACCACGCCCAGCGCCTCGGGGTCGGCGGCGGTGCGCTCGGCCGCCCGGAGGCAGAACGGCGGGTAGTCGTCCTCGGCGTCGTAGACGTGCGGGCCGCAGTCGACCGGCTCGTGCCCGGCCCCCTTCAGCCACTCGACGAGGTGGTTCTTCAGTTCGTATCCGGCGTGGTCGGAGCCCAGGTAGACGCGCATGACCACGAGTGTGACATGCCGCCGGGTCCGCTCCCCGGCAGGGGCGCGGACCCGGCGGCGGTGACGCGGCGTCAGCGGCGGCCGAGCAGTTTCCAGGTGAGCGGGAGGGCGCCCATCGCGAGCACCACCTTGAGCGCGTCGCCGACCAGGTACGGGTACAGACCGAGGTGGGCGGCCTCGGACAGCGGGACGTCCAGGGCGAAGGCCAGGTAGGGCACGCCGACGGCGTAGATGGCCAGGCTGCCGAGCACCATCGCGCCCGCGGTGCGCAGCGGGCCGCGGTCGGCGCCGCGGCGGGCCAGCGCGCCGGTCAGCGCGGCGGCGACCACGAAGCCGATCACGTAGCCGAGGGTGGCCAGGCCCGCGCCGGAGGTGCCCTGGGCGAACCACGGCAGGCCGGCCGCGCCGGCCAGCAGGTAGAGGCCGAGGGCGGCGGCGCCGCGGCGGGCGCCGAGCGCGGTGCCGACCAGCAGGGCGGCGAAGGTCTGCCCGGTCACCGGCACCGGCGAGCCGGGGACGGGCACCGACAGCTGCGCGGCCAGGCCGGTCAGCGCGGCGCCGCCGGCCACCAGGGCCAGGTCGCGGGCGCGCGCACCGAGCCGGGTGGACGCCTGCGGCAGCAGGTCGGCGAGGACGGCGGTGGAGGGTGTCGGCGCGGCGATGGCCATGGCTGCTCCCGGGGGTCCGATGCGGGTGATCACCTGTGAACCTACGCGCTGCCCGGCGCCCGCCGCCGCGTCGGCCGCGACAAAAGCCGACCGCCCCGGCTTGTCGGGTCCGGCCTGTGACCGAGCCCTCATCCGCACCGTGGGTGCGGGTGCGGTCACCGTCCGTCGGGCGGCCGTCCGGATGGCGGTCCCGCCTGGGAGGCCCCCGCCGGATGCCGAATAGTGGACGGACCCCCGCGAAAGCGTCCGCTAACCGAACAGTCTGGAACCCTCCGCATGTCCCGCACCCCCACCCCCGAGACCGTGCCCGCCCGGGAGCCGGCCGCCGAGGACGCGGGCCTGGCCCACGGGCTCAAGCAGCGCCACCTGTCGATGATCGCGCTCGGCGGGGTGATCGGCGCCGGGCTGTTCGTCGGCTCGGGCGCCGGGATCGCCGCGGCCGGTCCGGCCGTGGTGCTGGCCTTCGCCGCCTCCGGGCTGCTGGTCATGCTGGTGATGCGGATGCTCGGCGAGATGTCCGCCGCCCGCCCGGCCTCCGGCTCCTTCTCGGTGCACGCGGACCGGGAGATCGGCGGCTGGGCCGGGTTCACCGTCGGCTGGCTGTTCTGGGTGCTGCTGTGCGTCGGTGTCGCGGTGGAGGCGATCGGCGCGGCCGGCATCGTCTCCGGCTGGCTGCCCGCCGTGCCGTCCTGGGCCTGGGTGGCGGTCTTCATGGCCTTCTTCTGCCTGACCAACCTGGCGGCGGTGCGCAACTTCGGCGAGTTCGAGTTCTGGTTCGCCGCGGTCAAGGTGCTGGCCATCACCGCCTTCCTGGTGATCGGCGTGCTGGCGGTCTGCGGCCTGCTGCCCGGCACCGCCGCCCCGGGGGCGGCCAACCTCACCGGCCACGGCGGCTTCCTCCCGCACGGGACGAGCGGCCTGATCACCGGTCTGCTCGCCTCGGTCTTCGCGTACGGCGGGCTGGAGACCGTCACCATCGCCGCCGCCGAGTCCGAGGACCCGCGGCGCAGCGTGGCGATCGCGGTGCGCACCGCGATGTGGCGGATCGCGCTGTTCTACGTCGGCTCGATGGCGGTGATCGTCACGCTGGTGCCGTGGGACGACCAGGCGGTGGTGCGGCCCGGCCCGTACGTCGCGGTGCTGGACGTGCTGGGCATCCCCGGCGCGGCCCAGCTGATGAACGCGGTGGTGCTGATCGCGCTGCTGTCCGCGATGAACGCCAACATCTACGGCTCGTCCCGGATGGCGCACTCGCTGATCGCCCGCGGCCACGGCCCGCGCGCGCTGTCCCGGCTCTCCGGCGGCGTGCCGCGCCGGGCGGTGCTGGCCTCCTGCGCGTTCGGCTTCCTCGCGGTGCTGCTGTCCTACTGGTGGCCGGAGACCGTCTTCTCCTGGCTGCTGAACATGGTGGGCGCGGCGGTCCTGGTGGTCTGGGCGTTCATCTGCGTCGCCCAGCTGCGGATGCGCCGCCACCTGTCGGCGGCCGAACTCCCGGTCCGGATGTGGGCGTTCCCGTACCTGACGTACCTGGCGCTGGCCGCGATCCTGGCGGTGCTGGTGCTGATGACGCTGGACTCCGCCAACCGCGTGCAGCTCTACTTCACGGCCGGGCTGACGCTGGTGCTGGCGGCGGCGGGCGCGCTGCGCGGCCGGGGGGCCCGGACGGCGCGGACCCCGCGCCCCTGACGGGACGCGGGGTCCGACTCCGCTCTGCGGGGCCTACTCGAAGGACGGGCCCGCGGTGCGGGTGCGCTTGATCTCGTAGAAGCCGGGGGTGGAGGCGACCAGGACCGTGCCGTCCCAGAGCCGGGCGGCGGCCTCGCCGCGCGGGGTGGGGGTGACGACCGGGCCGAAGAAGGCGACCCGGTCGCCGTCCGGGCCGTCGACGGCGATCACCGGGGTGCCGACGTCCTCGCCGACCAGGCCGATGCCCTCGGCGTGCGAGGCGCGCAGCGCGTCGTCGTACGCGTCGGTGTCGGCGGCGTCGGCCAGTTCCTCGGGCAGGTCGGCGGCGCGCAGCGCGGCGACGACGGTCTCCCGGGTGTTGGGCAGGCCCTGGTTGTGGAAGCGGGTGCCGAGCTCGGTGTAGAGCGGGCCGAGCACCTTGTCGCCGTGCGCCTGGGCGGCGGCGATCAGGACCCGGACCGGGCCCCAGCCGGCGGCCAGCAGCGCGCGGTACTGCTCGGGCAGGTCGTCCCGGTTCTCGTTGAGGACGGACAGGCTCATCACGTGCCAACGGGTGTCCACCGGGCGGAGCTTCTCGACCTCCAGCATCCAGCGGGAGGTCATCCAGGCCCAGGGGCAGATCGGGTCGAACCAGAAGTCGGCGGTCTTGCGGGAGGCTGCGGTCGTCACGGACGGCGTCCTTCGGAGTCGGCGGGCAGGAGTGGTCGGGGTGTCCCCCGGAATGCAACCGCCGGGCGCCCGCGATGATTCCGCGCCAGTGCAATGGCACAGGTCGGACGGCGTGAAAGGATGCCCCCGAAGGAGCGCCATGAACGTTCCGCGACCGCGTGTTCCGTACAGAGGAGTACCGACGTGCCCGGCAAGAACCTGAGCCGCGAGGAGGCCCGAGACCGGGCCGCGATCATCCGGGTGGAGAGCTACCGCGTCCACCTGGACGTCAGCGCGGCGGCCGACCCCGGCCGGCCCACCTTCCGTTCCACCACCCGGATCTCGTTCGACTGCGCCGAGCCGGGCACGAGCAGCTTCGCCGACCTGCTGGCCCCCGAGGTGGTCTCGGTCGAGCTGAACGGCCTGCCGCTGGACCCGGCCGAGGTGTTCGACGGCACCCGGGTGGCGCTGCCGGTGCTGGCCGCGCACAACCGGCTGACCGTGGTCGCCGAGTGCGCGTACAGCCGCACCGGCGAGGGGCTGCACCGCTTCGTCGACCCCGCGGACGGCGAGACCTACCTGTACACCCACTACGAGCCGGCCGACGCCCGCCGGGTCTTCGCCAACTTCGAACAGCCGGACCTGAAGGCCCCGTTCACCTTCACGGTGACCGCCCCCGCCGCCTGGGACGTGTACGCCAACGCGGTGGCCGAGCGCGTCAGCGCGACCAGGCCCCTCCTGCCCGGGGGCGGGCGAGGAGGGCAGATCGTCGACGAGGGCGCCGCCCGCACCTGGGAGTTCGCGCCGACCCAGCCGATCTCCACCTACCTGACCGCCGTGGTGGCCGGCCCGTACCACGTGGTGCGCGACCACTACACCCGCGAACTGCCGGACGGCGGCCGGCTGGAGATCCCGCTGGCCGCCACCTGCCGGCGCTCGCTGGCCCCGTACTTCGACGCCGACGAGATCCTCACCGTCACCAAGCAGGGCCTGGACTTCTTCCACCAGGAGTTCGACTACCCGTACCCGTTCGGCAAGTACGACCAGTGCTTCGTCCCCGAGTACAACATCGGCGCGATGGAGAACCCCGGCTGCGTGACCTTCCGCGAGGAGTTCGTCTTCCGCTCGAAGGTCACCGAGGCCGCGTACGAGTCCCGGGCCAACGTGATCCTGCACGAGATGGCGCACATGTGGTTCGGCGACCTGGTCACCATGAAGTGGTGGGACGACCTGTGGCTGAAGGAGTCGTTCGCCGACTTCATGGGCTCCTACGCGCAGATCGGCGCCGGCACGAAGTACCGCTCCGCCTGGATCACCTTCGCCAACCGCCGCAAGGCGTGGGCCTACCGGCAGGACCAGTTCCCCACCACCCACCCGATCACCGCGGACATCCGCGACCTGGAGGACGCCAAGCTCAACTTCGACGGCATCACCTACGCCAAGGGCGCCGCCGTCCTCAAGCAGCTGGTCGCCTACGTCGGCCGGGACGCCTTCTTCGAGGGCGCCCGCACCTACTTCAGGAAGCACGCCTTCGGCAACACCGTGCTGGACGACCTGCTGGACGCCCTGGAGGAGACCAGCGGCCGCGACCTGCGCGCCTGGTCCGCCGCCTGGCTGCAGACCTCCGGCGTCAACACCCTGACCCCCGAGCTGGCGCACGACGCCGAGGGCCGGATCACCGAGCTGGCGATCCGCCAGGACGGCACGCCGCCGCGCCCGCACCGGATCGCGGTCGGCCTGTACGACCGGGCCGAGGACGGCGCGCTGCGCCGCACCGACCGCTACGAGCTGGACGTGGCCGGGGAGCGGACCGTGGTCGCCGCGGCCGCCGGGCGTCCGGTGCCCGCGCTGGTGCTGGTCAACGACGACGACCTGACGTACGGCAAGGTCCGCTTCGACGAGCGCTCGCTGGAGACCCTGCGCACCGGCCTCGGCGACCTCGCCGACACCCCGGCCGACGGCCCCGGCGCGGACGCGGACGCGCCCAGCCTGGCCCGGGCGCTGGCCTGGTCCGCGGTGTGGAACCTGACCCGGGACGGCCTGATGCCCACCCGGGACTACCTCGACCTGGTGCTGCGCTTCGCCGGCCGGGAGTCCGACGTCGGCGTCCTGCAGTCCCTGCACCAGCAGGCCGGCGTCGCGCTGGCGGTGTACGCCGACCCGGCCCGCCGCGCCGAGTACGGCACCGCGCTGGCCGAGTGCGCGCTGCGCGAGCTGGAGCGGGCCGCCCCCGGCAGCGACCACCAGCTGGCCTGGGCCCGGTTCCTGGCCGACACCGCCGAGCGCGCCGACCACCTGCGGCTGCTGCGCGGCCTGCTCGACGGGACCGACCGGATCGACGGCCTGACGGTCGACCAGGAGCTGCGCTGGAACTTCTGGCTGGCGCTCGCCGCGCACGGGCGGGCCTCCGCCGAGGAGCTGGCCGCCGAACTGGCCCGCGACAACACGGCCGGCGGCCGCCGCCGGCAGACCCAGTGCCTGGCCGCGCTGCCCACCCCGGAGGCCAAGGCCGAGGCCTGGTCCTCGGTGGTCGACTCCGACGAGCTGCCCAACGCCCTGGTCGAGGCCCGGATCGCGGGCTTCGACCAGCCCGGGCAGCGGGAGTTGACGGCTCCCTACGCCGAGCGGTACTTCGCCGCGCTGGAGTCGGTCTGGGCGGAGCGCTCGATCGAGATCGCGATGCGGATCGTCGGCGGCTTCTTCCCCCGGCACCAGACCACCCCGCGGACCCTGGCGGCCACCGACGCCTGGCTGTCCGCCCACCCGGACGCCGCCCCGGCGCTGCGCCGGCTGGTGCTGGAGTGCCGGGACGACCTGGCCCGGGCGCTGCGGGCCCAGGAGTGCGACGCCCGGTAGCGCGGGCCGGTCGTACGGGCCGGTCGTACGGGCCGGTGACGCGGAGTGGGGCGGCTCCCTCCTCTGGAGAGGGAGCCGCCCCACGTGCGAGGGTGGTGCGGCGGGTGCGGCTACTTCAGGGTGGCCGAGGTCAGACCGGCCTGGACCTGGCGCTGGAAGGACAGGTACACCACCAGCACCGGCAGCATCGCGATCGTCATGCCGGCGAACAGGCCGGGGAAGTCGCTGGCGTAGCCGGACTGCTGGGCCAGGTTCATCAGGCCCTGGGCGAGCATCGAGCGGTCCGGGTCGGTGCCGCTCTGCTGCTGCATCAGGGTCAGCGGCAGCAGGTACTGGTTCCACTGGCCGAGCACGTTGAAGATGAACACGCTGATCAGGCCGGACTTCGCCATCGGCACCATGACCTGGAAGAACGCCCGGCTGTGCGAGCAGCCGTCGATCATCGCGGCCTCGTGGACGGCGCTGGGCAGCGACCGGAAGAACGAGTGCAGGAAGAACACGGTGAACGGCAGCGAGTAGGCCGTGTAGACCAGGATCAGGCCGACGTACTGGTTCAGGCCGAGCCAGGGGATGACCGTGCCGAGGTTCTTCACCATGAAGAACAGCGGGACGAGCGCCAGGTACACCGGGAACATCGCGCCGGCGACGAAGAAGTAGTAGATGGTCCGGTTGCCGCGGAACTCGTACCGGGCCAGCACGTAGGCGGCCATCGAGCCGAGCAGCATGGTCAGGGTGAGCGAGCCCGCCAGCACGATCACGGTGCTGAGGAAGAAGTCGCCGATGCCCTTGTCCCAGGCGCGGGTGAAGGCGTCGAGGCTCCAGTGCGAGGGCCAGCTCCAGGCGCTGTCGCCGATCTCGGTGTTGTTCTTGAACGAGCCGAGGACGATCCAGAGCAGCGGGACGATGATCAGCACCGCCCACAGGGCCAGGAAGCCGTGCGAGAAGACGTTGAGGACTCCCCCGCCGTCGGCGAAGCGCTGGTCCTTGCCGGGCTTGCCCGGCCGGTCGTTCCCGCCGCTGCGCTGGGCCGGGACGGCGGTGGTCGCGTCGGTGTTGGTGCTCATGCCGGGAACCTCAGAACTCGATCTTCTCGCGCCGGGTGACCCGGAGCGAGACGACGGACAGGACCAGGGTGATGAAGAAGATCACCACACCCATGGCACAGGCGTAACCGGCCTTGCCGAAGATCAGGAAGTTGCGCATCAGCAAGGTCGCCATGATCTCGCTGTGGTGGTCCGGGCCACCGCCGTAGTAGGCGCCGGGCGTCATGGTGGAGACCAGGGCGAAGGCGTCCATGGCGGCGATCGCCAGGTAGACCCAGGCGGTCTGGATGCTCTCCCAGAGCAGCGGCAGCGTGATCTTGAAGAAGGTGGTGCCGCGCTTGGCGCCGTCCAGCAGGGCGGCCTCGTAGATGTCCTTCGGGATGCTCTGCATGGCGGCCGAGAACAGCACCAGGTAGAAGCCGACGCCGGACCAGATCAGCACGCCCATGACGCACCACAGGCCGAAGGTCGGGTTGGACGCGAAGTCCCAGGGGTGGGCCTTGTCGACGATGCCGAGCCCGATCAGGACGCCGTTGAGCAGACCGCCCTTGTCGGTCCGGTACACGCCCTGGAACAGCACCGACAGGATGGCGACCGACAGCACCTGCGGGAAGAAGAAGACGATCTTGTAGAAGGCCGAGCCGCGCACGCCCTGCACGCCGCCGGTGCCGCTCTTGCCGCCCACGTTGAGCATGAAGGCGAAGAACAGCGCCAGCAGGATGGTGGTGATCGGCAGCACGATCAGCAGCAGCAGGTTGTGCTGGAGCGCGCCGAGGAAGGCGCTGTCCTTGAAGAGCGCGGTGTAGTTGTCCAGCCCGATGAAGTTCATGTCGGGCGAGGCGCCGGACCAGTCGGTCAGCGAGTAGCCGAAGGTCTGCAGGTAGGGCCAGATGACCAGGGCGATGTACAGCACGACGGGAACCACGAGGAACCCGAAGATGAAGGGTGTTTTACGGTGTCGCATGGGAGCTGCTCCTGTCCGCCGACAGCCTGTGGTCAGACAGGCCTGGAACTGCGGTAGCGCGTGGAACGGCCGGGGCCCGCGAGCGGGCCCCGGCCTTGCGGTGACAAGCCGTCGGCCTGCTGGGGTGTCAGATCTTCTTGGAGGTCGCGGCCTTGCCGCGGGCGACCCACTCCTGCGGGGTGATGCGCTTGTTGACCAGCTCGTTGGTGGCGTTCTCGATCTCGGTGTCGAACGCGGTCTGCAGGTCCTGGAAGCTGAAGTTGAAGGTGACGTCGCCGGCCGCCTTGACCGCGTCGGCGGAGGACTTGGTGCCCGGCTTGAGGGCGACGTCGGGGTTGACGCCGTCCTTCAGCACGGTCAGCGAGTTCGCGGTGGCCACGAACTTCGAGGAGCCGTCCTTGGTCAGCATCATGCGCAGGAACTCGAGGCCGCCGGCCTTGTTCTTGGCCTTGCTCGGGACCATGAACGGCTCGCCGGCGCCGGCCCAGAGCGCGGTGCCGGGCAGCTTGTCGCCGGGCAGCGAGGGGATCGGCAGGAAGGCCATGTCGAAGTCGGCCGGGGTGGAGGCCAGCATCTCGTTCTCCAGCCAGGAGCCGGACGGGATGAAGGCGGCCTTGCCCTGGCACCAGGCGGTCTGCGACTCGGTGTGGGTCATGCCGTTGGTGCCGGGGAGGAGGAAGTCGCCCTCCATGATCTTGTTGAACGCGCTGACGCCGGCCAGCACCGCCGGGTCGTCCCAGGCCGCCGTGTCACAGGCGTTGATCTTCTTGACCAGGTCCAGGCCGCCCTGCTTGGCGATCAGGCTGAAGATCACGTAGTTCGCGTAGTAGGGGTACTTGCCCTGGTGCGCGAACGGGGCGATGCCGGCGGCCTTGATGGTGCCGCAGAGGGTGATGAACTCGTCCCAGGTCTTCGGCGGGGTCCAGCCCTTGTCCTTGAAGAGCTTGGCCGAGTACCAGAGGCCGAACACGGTGTAGACGTAGTTCAGCGAGTACATCTTGCCGTCGATGGTGCCCTGCTCGACGGTGCCGGGCAGCAGGACGTCCTTGATCTTCTTCGTCGGGTCGTCCAGGTACGGGGCCTCCAGCAGCACCGACAGGTCGGTGAGCTGGCCGGCGCTGACCAGGACGTCCGCCTTCATCGCCTGGGCGCCGGAGTTGTCGAAGACGTCCGGCGGGGTGTTGGCGTTGAAGCGCGGCTGCAGCTTGCCGCTGATCTCCTGGGTGCCCAGGTGCGAGACGGTCGCGCCCGCGTACGCCTTCTTGTAGGCGTCCTCGAACACCTTGGCGTAGTCGTCGCCGTAGCCGCCCTTGAAGATCACGACGTCCAGCGGGTCGCTGTCCTTGACCCCGAACGGGTTCTTGCTGTCGCCGCCGAGCGTCGGAGCGGCGCTGGACTTGCTGTCACCGCTGCCGGAACCGCCGGCGCAGGCGGCGAGCAGCGAGGTGCCGCCCGCGGCGAGGACGGTGATCGCGGCCGCGCGCTTGAACAGGTCGCGACGGTTGTACTCAGTTGCAGAGCCCATGAGTGCCCTAACCCCTCAGTTCCAGAAGAAGTGGACCGGAGCTGACGTCACGTCAACTCCCGCGGCCCGAAAGGTGCCCAGCGGCGAAGGTGCCGGTCAGAGGCGGTGTGATGATGCTGCAAAGGTATAGTCCACTGTTCACCCAGCGGCAATAGTCAGCAGGTCGGATAACAAACCTGACGACTGAACCGTTGTTCGCGATGCAGCATGTGCAATGTGCAGGAACCCTGCGAATTACGTGTCCGCGCCAGGCATGAAGGGGAATCTAGCGCGTTGTTGCTCGAAAGAACATAGAAACGCGCAGCTCTGCGCATCACAGTGCTCTAACTGTGATGCGCGAAGCTGCGCGTCGGCTGCCCCGGCGAGGGGTGAGCGGGGGTCAGCGGGGGTCAGCGGGAGCCCGGCCGGGGGTCCGGCCCGGGATCAGTCGTCCCGGAGGCCCTTGTCCAGGGCGGAGACCAGGCTGCCCCGGGCGTCGTCGTTGTCCAGCGACCAGGCCATCACGCCGCCCAGGTCGTTCTCCTCGACGTAGCGCGCCTTGCGGGTCAGCAGGTCGGGGGTGTCGTACGTCCAGAACTCGGTGCCGTCGTACTTCCAGGTCGCCCCGTGCGCGCGGTCGGTGAAGACCGTGCCCGGCAGGTCCTTGATCTGGTTGTAGGGCAGGTTCCCGCCCCGGGACAGGCCGGTGGCGGACTGGTACAGGCCGTTCTTCTTCGGGCCGGCCGGCACGCCCGTCCAGCCGTAGCCGTAGAACGGGACGCCCACCACGGCCTTCTTGGCGGGCAGGCCGCGGTCCAGGTAGGTCCGCACCACCCGGTCGACGCTGAGCTGCTGCCCGGAGGCGTCGGCCCGGTCGGCGTACAGGTTGGCGTCGTGGTTGGTCGGGCCCTGGGCCTCCCACGGGCCGTGCAGGTCGTAGGTCATCAGGTTCAGCCAGTCCACCGACTTGGCGACCTTCCCGACCTCCAGCTGGTCGATCTTCGACTCGCCGGCCGGGACCGCGGCGGTGAGCAGGTAGTGCGGGCCCTTCCGGCCGGACAGCGCGTCCAGCTGGCGGCGGAACTCCTGCATCAGCAGGGTGTAGTTCCGCTTGTCCTCCGGGCGCACCACGTTGCCCGCGTCACCGCCGCCGCCCGGGTACTCCCAGTCGATGTCGATGCCGTCGAACACCCCGGCGCCCGCGCCCGCGCCGCCCTCGACCGAGCCCAGCTGCGGCAGGTCGCCCTTGAGGTACAGGTCGATGCAGGAGGAGACGAACTTCTTCCGGGAGGCGTCGGTGAGCGCCGCGTCCGAGAAGTACTTGGACCAGCTCCAGCCGCCCAGCGAGACCACCGCGCGCAGTTGCGGGTTCTGCGCCTTGAGCTTGCGGAGCTGGTTGAAGTTGCCCTTGAGCGGCTGCTCCGCGGTGTCGGCCACGCCGTCCACCGACTCCTCGGCGCCCACCGGGCGCTGGTAGTCGGCCCAGGCGTCGCCCAGGCCGGCCCCGTTGGCCTCGAAGCAGGTGCCGTCGGCGGAGACGTTGCCGAAGGCGTAGTTGATCACGGTCAGCTTGCCGGCCTGGCCGCTGGTCTGGACGCTCTTGGCCGTGAAGCCGCTGTAGATGCCCCACTGGGTGAAGTAGCCGACCCGCTGGCCCTCCAGCCGGTGGTTCCTTGCGTGGTCGTCGTTCCCGTGGGCCTGGGCCGGGGTGGCGGCGAAGGAGGCGATCAGGACGGCCGCGAGGACCGCAGATGTGCGTCTGGTCATTCCGTGAATCTCTCCGATTCAGCGTCAATTGGTATGGACCATGTGCTGAGGGAGAGGTTTAGTCCATCGACACCGGAACGCACAAGGGGCCGGACCGCTCGATGCGGTCCGGCCCCTCGGCCCACCGGCTGCCGGAACAGCCGCCGTGCCTGCTCAGCCGATGAGGCTGCGCAGCACGTACTGCAGGATGCCGCCGTTGCGGTAGTAGTCCGCCTCGCCGGGGGTGTCGATGCGCACCACGGCGTCGAACTCGACGGTGCCGCCCGCCGGGCCGACCGCCTTGACCTTGACGGTCTTCGGGGTGCGGCCCTCGTTCAGCTCGGTGACCCCGGTGAACTCGAAGGTCTCCTCGCCGGTCAGGCCCAGCGAGTCGGCGTTCTCGCCGGCCGGGAACTGCAGCGGCAGGACGCCCATGCCGATCAGGTTCGAGCGGTGGATGCGCTCGTAGGACTCGGCGATGACGGCCTTGACGCCGAGCAGCGCGGTGCCCTTGGCCGCCCAGTCGCGGGACGAGCCGGAGCCGTACTCCTTGCCCGCCAGGACCACCAGCGGGACGCCCGCGGCCTGGTAGTTCTGCGAGGCGTCGTAGATGAACGACACCGGGCCGTCGGCCTGGGTGAAGTCGCGGGTGTAGCCGCCCTCGGTGCCCGGCGCGATCTGGTTGCGCAGGCGGATGTTGGCGAAGGTGCCGCGGATCATCACCTCGTGGTTGCCGCGGCGCGAGCCGTAGGAGTTGAAGTCGCGCTTCTCCACGCCGTTGGCGGTCAGGTACTGCGCCGCCGGGGTGCCGGGCTTGATGTTGCCGGCCGGGGAGATGTGGTCGGTGGTGACCGAGTCGCCCAGCTTGGCCAGCACCCGGGCGCCGGAGATGTCGGTCACCGGGCTCGGGGTCTTGGCCATGCCCTCGAAGTACGGGGGCTTGCGGACGTAGGTGGACTCGGCGTCCCACTCGAAGGTGTCACCGGTCGGGACGGGCAGCGACTGCCAGCGGTGGTCGCCGGCGAAGACGTCCGCGTAGTCCTTGGTGAACATGTCCTGGTCGATGGAGCCGGCGACCACCTGGGCCACCTCCTGCTCCGACGGCCAGATGTCGGCGAGGAAGACGTCGTTGCCGTCGGCGTCCTGGCCCAGGGCGTCCTTGGTGATGTCGACGTTCATGTTGCCCGCGAGGGCGTAGGCGACCACCAGCGGCGGGGAGGCCAGGTAGTTCATCTTGACGTCGGGGTTGATCCGGCCCTCGAAGTTGCGGTTGCCGGAGAGCACCGAGACGACCGCGAGGTCGGACTCGTTCACCGCGGCGGAGACCTCCTCGGGCAGCGGGCCCGAGTTGCCGATGCAGGTGACGCAGCCATAGCCGACCAGGTTGAAGCCCAGCTTCTCCATGTACGGGAGCAGGCCGGCCTTCTCGTAGTAGTCCATGACGACCTTGGAGCCGGGCGCCAGGGTGGTCTTGACCCACGGCTTGACCGAGAGGCCCTTCTCCACGGCCTTCTTCGCCAGCAGGGCGGCGCCCAGCATGACGGAGGGGTTGGAGGTGTTGGTGCAGGAGGTGATCGAGGCGATCACGACCGCGCCGTTGTCGATCTCGTAGGTCGAGCCGTCGGGGGCGGTGACGGCGGTCGGCTTCGAGGCCTCGGCGGAGTAGGCCGGCAGCGCCTCGGCGAACTTGGCGGCGGCCTCGGCCAGGACCACCCGGTCCTGCGGGCGCTTCGGGCCGGAGATCGACGGGACGACGGTGGAGACGTCCAGCTCCAGGTACTCGGAGTAGACCGGCTCGACCGACGGGTCGTGCCAGAGGCCCTGCTCCTTGGCGTACGCCTCGACCAGGGCGAGCTGCTGCTCGTCGCGGCCGGTGAGCTTGAGGTAGCTGATGGTCTCGGCGTCGATCGGGAAGATCGCGCAGGTCGAGCCGAACTCCGGCGACATGTTGCCGATGGTGGCGCGGTTCGCCAGCGGGATCGAGGTGACGCCCTCGCCGTAGAACTCGACGAACTTGCCGACCACACCGTGCTTGCGCAGCATCTCGGTGATGGTGAGCACCAGGTCGGTGGCGGTGGTGCCGGCCGGGAGCTGGCCGTTCAGCTTGAAGCCGACCACGCGCGGGATGAGCATCGAGACCGGCTGGCCGAGCATCGCGGCCTCGGCCTCGATGCCGCCGACGCCCCAGCCCAGCACGCCCAGGCCGTTGACCATGGTGGTGTGCGAGTCGGTGCCGACGCAGGTGTCGGGGTACGCCTGGCCGCCGCGGACCATGACGGTGCGGGCCAGGTGCTCGATGTTGACCTGGTGGACGATGCCGGTGCCGGGCGGGACGACCTTGAACTCGTCGAACGCGGTCTGGCCCCAGCGCAGGAACTGGTAGCGCTCCTTGTTGCGGCCGTACTCGATCTCGACGTTCTGGACGAAGGCGTCCGGGGTGCCGAACTTGTCGGCGATGACGGAGTGGTCGATGACCAGCTCGGCCGGCGCCAGCGGGTTGATCTTGGACGGGTCGCCGCCCAGCTCCTTCACGGCCTCGCGCATGGTGGCCAGGTCGACCACGCAGGGCACGCCGGTGAAGTCCTGCATGATCACGCGCGCCGGGGTGAACTGGATCTCCTCGGACGGCTCGGCCGTCGGGTCCCAGCCGCCGAGGGCGCGGATGTGGTCGGCGGTGATGTTGGCGCCGTCCTCGGTGCGGAGCAGGTTCTCCAGCAGGACCTTGAGGCTGTACGGCAGCCGCTCGGAACCCTCGACGGCGGAGAGCTTGAAGATCTCGTACGACTCGTCGCCCACCTGCAGCGAGCTGCGGGCGTCGAAGCTGTTCGCGGACACGACTGACTCCTTCTTGGTCCACCCGGTGGTAAGGTAAGCCTTGGCTAACCTGCCTGCCGCCGCCTACCGAGCCGATGATGGAAGGCCTGCGCCTCTCGGTAAGTATCTTGACGTCAAGATAAAGCGTAGCGCGGAATGTATCTCGATGTCGAGATAAACCATAGTGCATGGGCTCCGGCCGCACTCCACCGGCTCACCCCGCCATGCCGCGGGAGCGCCGACACCCACAGCCTCCCACCACGGGGCCCCACTTCGCCCCTCGGGCACCCCTGCCGGAACGTCGCCCCGACTGCTCCGGACGCCTTGCGGGCGCCTTCCGACGCCTACCGGGCGCCTACCGGTCGCCTTGCGGGGACAACGCAGCCTTCCGCCCCGCGCGTCCGTCCCGGTGGTGGGGCGGATGCACGGGCGGGAGGGTGCGCGGGCGGACTTCGGACGACGGCAAGGGCCCGCGGGCGGCCGGTGGGGCGGGCACCCCTGCGGCGGGGCGGCGGGGCGGGCGGACTAGCGTGTGCCGGGTGATCGTGGTGGACGCTTCCGCAGTGGTGCTGTCGCTCTCCGACCGGGGCCCCCGGGGCGACGCGGCCCGGGCCGCGCTGGCCGCCGACCCGGAGTGGGTGGCGCCCGAGCACGTGGTGATCGAGGTGATGCAGTCGCTGCGCGGCCTGTACCTCGCCAAGGAGCTGACCGCCGAGGAGGTCGCCGGGATCACCCGCCGACTGCCCGGCCTGGCCATCCGCAAGGTGGAGGTGGCCCCGCTGCTCGGCCGGATCTGGGAGCTCAGGGACAACCTGACCCCGGACGACGCCGCCTACGTCGCGGTCGCCGAACTCCACGGTGCCCCGCTGGTCACCGCCGACCTGCGGCTGATGCGCGCCAGCGGGCCGCGCTGCGAGATCCGCGGGATCACCGCGGCGGGCTGACCGGGCGACCGGCCCCGCCGCACCGGTGCTGCTGTTCGAACGCCGCTTCCCGTACGGGTGACGGCGGGCGGCGGTGCGGCACGGCGGCGTGCGCGGCGCGGCGGGGGCGGCCACCGTGGCGGGTGTCGTCCCCGCACGCCCGTCGGAAGGTCCGCGATGCCCCTGTCCCCCGCTGTCGGTGCGCTGCTGGTGCCGCTCGCCCTGCTGCCGATCGGCCCGCCCGCCGCCCAGGGCCCGGCCGGGCCGGCCGGCTCCTCCGCGCCGGTCGGACCGGCCGGGGCCGGGGTCGACCGGGTGGTGGACGCCCGGTTCGACCGGGCGGACGGTTTCGTCCCGGCCCGGGCGATCACCCACGCGCCCGACCTGGTGCCGTACGGCTCGCGGGTGCGGGTCACCGTCGACCGGGCGGCCGGGCGCACCTCCGTCACGGTGCGGCTCGCCGGGGTGGCCGGGGCGCACGAGTTCCCCGCGCACGTGCACACCGGGCACTGCGGCGCCGACCCGGCGTCCTCCGGGCCGCACTACCAGCAGGTGGCCGGGTCGGAGGCCGTCGACAACGAGGTGCGGATGACCGTGCGCACCGACCCGGGCGGGACGGGCACCGCCTCGGCGACCGTCCCGTGGGGGTTCCGGCCCGACGAGGCGCACTCGCTGGTGCTGCACGCGGGGACCCCCGTCGGGCCGTACGCCGCGGCCGACCGGGCGGCCTGCGTGGACGTCGGCTTCTGAGCCACCTGCGGGAGCGCGAACGCGGGCCGGGCGCCCCGGCTCAGGAGCCGAGGGTCGCCACCATCACGGCCTTGATGGTGTGCAGGCGGTTCTCGGCCTGGTCGAAGACCACGGAGTGCGCGGACTCGAACAGCTCGTCGGTGCACTCCAGCTCCGTCATGCCGGTGAGCTCGTGCATCTGCCGACCGATCTCGGTGCCGAGGTCGTGGAACGCGGGCAGGCAGTGCAGGAACTTGACCGCCGGGTTGCCGGTGGCGCGCACCGTGTCCATCGAGACCTGGTAGGGCTTGAGCAGCGCGATCCGCTCGGCCCAGACCTCCTTGGGCTCGCCCATCGACACCCAGACGTCGGTGTAGAGGAAGTCCGCCCCCGCCACCCCGGCCGGGACGTCCTCGGTCAGGGTGATCCGGGCGCCGCTGGTCTCGGCCAGCGTCTCGGCCGCCTTGCGGATCTCCTCCGCGGGCCAGAGCGAGGACGGCGCGACGATCCGGATGTCCATGCCCAGCAGCGCGCCGGTGATCAGCAGCGAGTTGCCCATGTTGAAGCGGGCGTCGCCGAGGTAGACCAGGGTGGTCTCGTTCAGCGGCTTGGTGGAGTGCTCCTGGATGGTGAGCACGTCGGCCAGCAGCTGGGTCGGGTGCCACTCGTCGGTCAGGCCGTTCCAGACCGGGACGCCCGCGTACGCGGCCAGTTCCTCGACGATCGCCTGCCCGTCGCCGCGGTACTCGATGCCGTCGTACATCCGGCCCAGCACCCGCGCGGTGTCCTTGATCGACTCCTTGTGTCCCATCTGCGATCCGGCCGGGTCCAGGTAGGTGGTGGTCGCGCCCTGGTCGTGGGCGGCCACCTCGAAGGCGCAGCGGGTGCGGGTGGAGGTCTTGGCGAAGATCAGCGCGATGTTCTTGCCGCGCAGCCGGGGCTGCTCGGTGCCCGCGTACTTGGCGGCCTTCAACTGGGCCGCCAGGTCGATCAGGTGACGGAACTCCTGGGGAGTGAAGTCGAGCTCCTTGAGGAAGTGCCTGTTCCGGAGGTTGAACGCCATACCGGTCTCCTGGGTCGATCAGCGGACTGAGACGGGAAGTGTATACGAGGAGTCGAATATTCATGCAACACTTCGATGGCCGACGCGTGACCGGGCCAGGAGAACGCACGGACCGCGCAGGAACCGCGCAGGGACCGCGTACGGACTGCACACGGACGGACACGGACGGGGCCCCCGAGGGTGCTCCCGTCCGTGTGCCGCACCGGCCCCGCACCGCTCGGGCGCATCCCTGCCGCTCGGGTCCGTCCGTGCCGTCCGGGTGTCAGAGCCGGGGGTCGACCGGCTCGGACTCCAGGGCCAGCACCGCGAACACCGCCTCGTGCACCCGCCACAGCGGCTCGCCGGCCGCCAGCCGGTCCAGCGACTCCAGGCCGAGCGCGTGCTCGCGCAGGGCGAGCGAGCGCTTGTGGCCGAGCGAGCGCTGGCGCAGCCGGTCCAGGTGCCGGGTGTAGTCCGGGCCGTAGATGATCCGCAGGTACTCCCGGCCGCGGACCTTCAACCCGGGCTGGACCAGCCGCCCGGAGCCGTCCCGGTGCAGCGGGTCGACCGGCTTGACCACCATGCCCTCGCCACCGGCGCCGGTCAGCTCCTCCCACCAGGCGACGGCGGCGGCGACCGAGGACTCGTCCCCGGTGTCGACCAGCAGCCGCCCGGTGCGGTGCAGCACCGGCTGCGCGGCGGCCAGGTCAGCGGCCGTCCGGTCGGCTTCCACCAGCCGGTCGATCAGGGCGAGGTGCTCGGTGTGCGGGCGCAGGGCCAGGTTGGCGCCCTCGGCGGCGAGCAGCTGGAACGGGGCCAGCCGGATGCCGTCGAGGCCCTCGGTGGGCCAGCAGTAGCGCCGGTACGCCTCGGTGAAGGCCAGGGCGTCGGCGGCGCGCTCCTGCTGGCGGTCCGCCAGCTCCGCCACGTCCAGCCCGCGGTCGGCGGCCCGGGCGAGGGCGTCGAGCGCGGCGGGCAGCGCGGCTCCGGCGGCCGCGCCGACGGCGGCGTACTGGCGGCGCAGCAGCTCGACCGCCTTGAGCGACCAGGGCAGCAGCTCGGCGTCCAGCAGCAGCCAGCCGGTGTCGAGTTCGTCGAACAGGCCGGCGTCCTCGGCGGCGGCCCGGAGCCGGTCGAGGATCGCGCCGGTGAGCCGCTCGTCGCTGAGGAAGGCGCGGCCGGTCCTGGTCCAGATCGCGCCCGGGCCGGGCAGGCCGAAGCGCTTCTCCAGGGCGGCGGCGTCCCGGGCGACCAGGACGACGGCCCGCGAGCCCATGTGCTTCTCCTCGCAGACCACCTGCCGCACCCCGTCGTGCCGGTAGGCGAAGAACGCCTCCTCGGGGTGCTCCAGCAGGCCCTCGCGCCGGGAGGTCGGCGAGGGGGCCATGGTGGGCGGCAGGTAGGCGAGCAGGCGCGGGTCGAGCGCGAAACGGCTCATCACCTCCAGCGCGGCGGCGGCGTTCTCCTCCCGGACGGCGACGTTGCCGAACCGAGCGGTCTCCACCACCCGGCGGCCGGCCACGTCCGCCAGGTCGAGCGGGCGGCCCTCCCGGCCGCCGGGCGCGTCGGTGTGCATCGGGCGGACCGGCTCGTACCACTCCTGCTCGGCCGGGACGGCGACGATCTCCCGCTCCGGGTAGCGCAGCGCGGTCAGGCTGCCGCCGAACACGCAGCCGGTGTCCAGGCAGATGGTGTTGTTGAGGAAGCTCGCCACCGGCACCGGGGTGTGGCCGTAGACCACCAGGGCGCGGCCGCGGTACTCCTCGGCCCACGGGTAGCGCACCGGCAGGCCGTACTCGTCGGTCTCGCCGGTGGTGTCGCCGTACAGCGCGTGCGAGCGGACCCGGCCGGAGGCGCGGCCGTGGTACTTCTCCGGCAGACCGGCGTGGCAGACCACCAGCGCGCCGCCGTCCAGCAGGTAGTGGCTGACCAGGCCGCGCATGAACTCCCGCACCCGGGACCGGAACTCGTCGCTCTCGGCGGACAGCTGGTCGATCGACTCCTGGAGGCCGTGCGAGACGGTGACCTTGCGGCCGCCCATCCAGCGGCCGAGCTTGTTCTCGTGGTTGCCGGGGACGCAGAGGGCGTGGCCGGCCTCGACCATGCCCATCACCAGGCGCAGCACGCCCGGGGTGTCCGGGCCGCGGTCGACCAGGTCGCCGACGAAGACCGCGGTGCGGCCCTCGGGGTGCGCGGCGTCCACGGCGCGGCCCCGCTCGTCGCGGGTGAGCGTGTAGCCGAGCCGCTCCAGCAGCGTCTCCAGCTCGGAGCGGCAGCCGTGGATGTCGCCGACGATGTCGAACGGACCGGTCAGGTGCCGCAGGTCGTTGTACCGCTTCTCCGGGACGATCTCGGCGCGCTCGACCTCCTCGGCCCCGCGCAGCACGTGCACCTTGCGGAAGCCCTCGCGCTCCAGCCCGCGCAGCGAGCGGCGCAGCTCGCGCTGGTGGCGGGGGATCACGTGGGCCGGCAGCTGCCGGTCCGGCCTGGCCCGGTTGCGCTCGGCGCACACCTCGGCCGGGACGTCCAGCACGATCGCGATCGGCAGCACGTGGTGCTCCCGGGCGAGGGCGACCAGCTGGCGGCGGGCCTCCTGCTGGACGTTGGTGGCGTCGACCACGGTGAGCCGGCCCGCGGCGAGCCGCTTGCCGACGATGTAGTGCAGCACGTCGAAGGCGTCGGCGGAGGCGGACTGGTCGTTCTCGTCGTCGGCGACCAGCCCGCGGCAGAAGTCGGAGGAGACCACCTCGGTGGGCTTGAAGTGCTTGCGGGCGAAGCTGGACTTGCCGGAGCCGGTGCTGCCGATCAGCACCACCAGCGAGACGTCGGTGACGGGCAGTCGGCGGCCTGCCCGGGCGGGGGTCGTCTCCGGGGTTTCGGTGGTCATCGGTGGGCGCTCCCTTCCGGGGCGGAGTCGTACGACGGGGTGCCGGCGGCGCCGGTCGCGGTGGTGTCGGCGGTGTGGTGGGTGGTGCGGGTGGTGCCGGTCGCGGTGGTGCTGTCGGCCGGGTCGGGTTCGACGATGCGGAAGTGCGCGAGCTGGGTGGGCGCGCCGACCTCGGGGTCGACCGGGCCGACCGGCTCCAGCTCGACGCGGTAGCCGTAAGCGGCGGAGACCTGCTCCGTCCAGGCCGCGAACTCGGCGCGGCTCCACTCGAAGCGGTGGTCGTCGTGCCGCCGGTGCCCGGCGGGCAGGCTCTCCCAGCGGGCGTTGTACTCGACGTTCGGGGTGGTGACCACGACCGAGGCGGGCCGGGCCGCACCGAACACGGCGTACTCCAGCGCGGGCAGCCGGGGCAGGTCGAGGTGCTCGATGACCTCGCACAGCACCGCCGCGTCGTAGCCCTTCAGCCGGGCGTCGGTGTACGTCAGCGCGCCCTGGACCAGCCTGACCCGGCGGGCCTGCCGCTCCGGCAGCCGGTCCAGGCGGAGCCGGCGGGCGGCGATCGACAGCGCGCGGGAGGACACGTCCACGCCGAGCACCTCGGTCACCCGCGGCTCCTTGAGCAGCGCGCCCACCAGCTCGCCCTGCCCGCAGCCCAGGTCGAGCACCCGGGCCGCGCCGGTGCGGGCCAGCGCCGCCAGGATCGCCGTCCGCCGCTGCACGGCGAGCGGCCCCCCGCGCTCCCGGCCGCCCGCCGCGTCACCGGCGCGCTCGGCGTCGGTGGCGGTGGCGGTGGCCGAAACCCGGCCGGTCAGGCCGGTCAGGTCGGTCAGGTCGGTCGATCCGGTGACGTCCACCTCCTCAGCGGCCTCCGTGGTGTCCGGGGTGTCCGGCACGTCCGGAACGGCGTTGTCGATCTCCTCGGCCTCGCGGTCGTCGGCCTCGGCCAGGCGGGCCAGGGCCAGGCGTTCCATGGCGATCTTGGTCAGCGACCAGCGGCGGGCCAGGTAACGACGGATGATCAGGGCCCGTTCGGGGTGCTCGGCCAGCCAGCCCTGACCGGCCGCGAGCAGTTTGTCGACCTCGTCGGGGGCGACCCAGTAGTGCTTGGCCCCGTCGAGCACCGGCAGCAGCACGTAGAGGTGCTGCAACGCGTCGGCGAGCCGCAGGGTGCCGGTCAGTTCGAGCCGCACGTAGCGGGAGTCGCCCCACTCCGGGAAGGACTCGTCCAGCGGGACGGACCGCACGTCGACCTGCCAGCCCAGCGGGGCGAACAGCCGCTCCACCAGCGCGGGGCCCTCGCCGCCGGCCACCGGGACGGCGGGCAGGGCGATCCGCAGCGGCATCGCCCGGCCGGGCAGTTCGGGCCGGTGGGCGCACTCCCCCTTCATCGCGGACCGGTAGACCGTGCGCAGCGCCACCGCGAGCAGCGAGGAGGCAGCGTACGGGCGGTCGTTGACGTACTGGGCGAGCGCGAGGTCGGGCGAGCCGGACCGGCCCTGGCCGCGCCCCTGGCGGAGCAGCGCCGTGGGGTCCACCTCCAGCAGCAGCGCGGCGGTGCACACCTGCTCCCCGGCCTCGGGGTAGAAGACGTGCGCCGTGCCGTGCGTGGTGGTGAACCGCTGCACCTTGTCGGGGTGCTTGTGCAGCAGGAAGCCAAGGTCGGAGGCGGGGTTCTCGGCGGTGCCGGTGGTGGAGATGGATACGAACACCCGACCGAGTATGACCTGCGGGTCTGTGCGGGAGCACCAGGTTTTGTCCGTCCGGTGAGCGTGTTGGTCAGCCCTCGGCCTGATTCGTTACGGTGCGGGATGTGACTGCTGAAACCTCCACCCCCGCAAGTGGCGCGGTGGCCGCCGGCCTCGCGACCATCGCCGCCGACGGCACCGTGCTCGACACCTGGTTCCCGGCGCCCGAGCTGGCCGCCGCCCCCGGCCCGTCCGGCACCGTCCGACTGAGCGCCGAGGAGGCCGAACTGGCCCTCGGCCCGGGCGCCGCCGAGGCGCTCCGCACCGACGCCCGGCGCGGCGTCGAGGTGGTGGCGGTGCGCACCACGATCTCCTCCCTGGAGGAGAAGCCGCTGGACGCGTACGACGTCTACCTGCGGCTGCACCTGCTCTCCTCCCGCCTGGTGAAGCCGCACGGCCAGAACCTGGACGGCATCTTCGGCCTGCTGGCCAACGTCGCCTGGACCTCGATCGGCCCGACCCCGGTCGCCAACGTGGAGCAGGCCCGGCTGGCGGTGCGCGCCCAGGGCGGGCAGCTCGCCCTGTACGGCATCGACAAGTTCCCGCGGATGACCGACTACGTCGCGCCGTCCGGCGTCCGGATCGCCCACGCCGACCGGGTGCGCCTGGGCGCGCACCTGGCCGAGGGCACCACGGTGATGCACGAGGGCTTCGTCAACTTCAACGCGGGCACCCTGGGCACCTCGATGGTCGAGGGCCGGATCAGCGCCGGCGTGGTGGTCGGCGACCACAGCGACATCGGCGGCGGCTCCTCGATCATGGGCACCCTGTCCGGTGGCGGCAAGCAGGTCGTCTCGGTGGGCGAGCGCTGCCTGCTGGGCGCCAACGCGGGCATCGGCATCTCGCTGGGCAACGACTGCGTGGTCGAGGCCGGTCTGTACGTGACGGCCGGCACCCGGGTCACCGCGCCGGACGGCTCGGTGGCCAAGGCGGTGGAGCTGTCCGGCCAGGACAACCTGCTGTTCCGCCGCAACTCGCAGTCCGGCGCGGTCGAGGTGATCGCCCGCTCCGGCTCGTGGGGCGGTCTGAACACGGATCTGCACGCGCACAACTGACCTCCTGTCAGGTGGTTTCCGCCGGGCGGCCGGACCGCTGCTCCCAGCAGCCCGGTCGCCCGGCCCGTCCTGCGGACCCGGTGCGCCCGGTGCGCCCGGTGAGCCCGGTGAGCCGGCGGACGCCGTGGCCCGGCGCCGTAGCCGAGCGGGGGCGGGCCCCGCAAACCCGGCTCACTCCTGCGGCTGACCGGGACCGCCGGTTGGACCTCAACGGGTGGTCCGGGGTGACCGCGCGCGGCGGGGGCTCGTTGGACCGGCGGTGCCGACACCCGGCGCTTCACACCGCACCACCGAGCTGAAGGGGCCCCCTCATGTCCGAGCCCTGGACCGACCCGCCCACCGCGGACACCACCGCGGACACCGCCGCGGACGGCGTGCCCGCCACCCCGAAGTCGCTGTTGGAGCAGATGCAGGAACTGCTCGCCTCGATCAACACCGACCTGGCCGGATTCGACTCCGACCTGCGTTCCTCCCCCGTCCGCCGCGCGCAGGACACCCCGCCGGACGACTCGCCCCGCACCTGAGCGCCGCCCGCCACCGGGACCGGCGGGCCCAGCGGGATCACGAGCCTGGGCTCCTCCCGCCGGGCCCCGCCCGGGGCTCCCGGGTCGGCCGGCTCCGCCCACTCCCCTTCTCGCGACTCCTGCGACTCCCACGCCTCCGGCTCCCGGCGCCCCGGCTGCCCCGGCTCGTCGTCGGGGGCCCGCGCGTCCGTCGAACTCCGCTGCTCGCGCAGGAGTTCGGCCACCAGGTCGCGGCATTCGGAACCGGCGTCCAGCCCGTCGATGCAGCTCCAGTACAGGCTCTCGGTCTCCGCCCCGCAGGCGAGCACCACCAGGCTCTCGCTCATCTCCGCCAGCAGCAGGGCGAGTTCGGCCAGCACCGGCTCCAGCTCACCGAGCGCGCTGAACCGCTCGACCAGCGTCGGCCCGGACCACTCCGGGTACACGCCGACCGGGCCGCCGGGCAGGTCGTCCAGGCCGGGTTCGGGCGGTTGGCGCAGGCAGCTCGCGGTGTGCGCGCCGGCCTCGCAGAGCAGCTGCCCGAGGGTGGCGAACGACTCCCCGTCGTGGTCGGCGATCCGGGCCCCCACCGCCTCGGTGAGCAGCCCGGACTGCCAGGCCTCGTGCAGGATGTCGCCGGTCGTCCGGGCCTCGGCCAGGGCGTGCCGGACGGTCTTGATCAGTCGCAGCGCCTCCATGGTGCGCTCCCCTCGTCCACCGCCGCCGTCCTTCGGCGGTCGGTCACGGGGATCAGCGTGCCGCCGGTCGCGGGATGCTCCCAGCGGGTTCGGCGCACCTGTGGAAAACCCGGCCCTGTGGACAACCCGGGTCCCCTGCCCGGGTGAATTCCGGATGATTTCCGGGCCCGCCGGGAATCCGGCTAAGGCACGGGGAACCGGCTCTCGTTGCGTTCGATCTTCTCCGCCAGCGCCCGCAGCGGGTCCACCTCCAGCACGGTGCACAGCTGCAGCAGGTAGGCCAGCACGTCGGCCACCTCGTCGCGGACCCGGTGCGCCGACTCCGCGTCCGCCATCACGTCGGCGGCCTGCTCGGGCGTCAACCACTGGAAGACCTCCAGCAGTTCGCCCGCCTCGACGGTCAGCGCCGAGGCCAGGTTCTTCGGGGTGTGGTACTGCTGCCAGTCCCGGGCGGCCGCGAACTCGGCCAGCCGCCGCTGCAGTTCGGGCACCGTCAGCCCGGCCGCCCCTCCGCCGGCCCCCGTTCCGCCCGCCACCGTCCCGGGTACCACCGTCCCACCCGCCGTCGTCCCGGACACCGCCGTCTCCGCGTCCGGCCTCGCCGGTTCTGCTTCGTCGCTCATTCCCCCAGGTCTACCACCACGCCCTCGCCACGCGCCGCGCCCTGCACCGGCACCCGGGCAGCGGGTTCGGCGCGGCGCAGCAGGCTGTGGCCGGTGGCCGGATCGCGTCGGCACTCGACCAGTTCGACGCCGTCCAGGCCGAGCGCCGGGCCGGGGTCCTGGAGGGTGGCGAGCAGCCGGATGTCGCCCTTGCCGGTGACCTCGCGGGCCAGCCGGAGCAGGGCGGTGATCTGGTCGGCCGCCAGACCCGCGCCCATGTCCTCGGCGAGCAGCACCAACTGCCGGTGCGCGTCCGGTACTTCGATGGCGGGGTCGACGTCCAGCACGGCCGCGCCGGTGAGCAGGACGGCGGCGAAGGCGAGCAGTCGCAGCATGCCGTCGGCGGCCTGGTCGGCGCCGGTGCGGCCGAGCACGCCCTCGTCGAAGACGGCGATCAGCCGCTGCCGTTCGGCCTCGCCGCGGCGGGCGACGCCGAGGCCGAGCAGCGGGTGCGGGGCGGCGGCCTGGACGGCGCGCAGCAGGCGGGCCCAGCGGCGCGGGCACTCGTGCTCCAGCCGGTGGAGCACGGCGGAGATGTTGGCGGCGGTGCCGCGCAGCCGGGCCTGGGGTTCGGGCCGTCCCCAGCCGCGCATCGCGGCCGGCACGGGGTGCAGCGCGAACATCTCGCGCAGTGCGGTGAGCAGTTGCTCGGCGGCGGCCAGCACCTTGCGCTCGCCCTTGGAGGACCCGGCGACCCGCAGCGGGAGTTGGGCGGTGATCAGGCTGTCGCTGGGCAGCGGGGCGCGGATGTCGCCCTGCCGGGAGTCGTTGTGCCAGGTGACGTTGACCCGGCCGCGGGCGAGGTCCTGCTCGCCGGTCGACATCAGGGGGTGGCCGTCCAGGGTGAGGCGTTCGCGGGCGATCCGGACCCGCTCGTCGGTGCGCACGACCACTTCGAGCCGGACCGCCCCGACGCCGGAGCGCACGGTGCAGCCCAGGATGATCGCGTTGCGCCCGTGCGGCACGCAGCCGACCAGCCCGCCGCGCACCGGGGCGGCGAGCGGGCCGCGCGGGCCGCCGACGCCGTCCAGCGAGGGCCTGATCTCCTCCCCGAGGGCGAGCCGGGAGAGCACGGTCAGGGCGTCCAGCGCGTTGGACTTGCCCGCTCCGGACGGCCCGTGCAGCGCGGTCAGCGGCGACAGCGGCAGGACGGCCCGCCGGTAGGACTTGAAGGAGGTCAGCCGCAGTTCCTCGATGGTGGGGCGCTTCACCGTCGGAACGGGTGCCTGCCGCACCTCGCGGGTGGCGGCCGGGGGTGGGGCCAAGGGGGCTTCGCTGGTCACCCGGAGCACTTTAAGTCCGCCCTGAGGTGCAGAAACGTCGCTCCTGACGCCCTTTCACCCCTTCGAGTCCCCCGTCGGCCCCGCCGGCCCCGCCGCCGCGCCCGGTGTCACTCGTACGCGGTGACCAGCACCGATCCGGTGACCTCGACCGGTTCGGGCAGCGCCGCCAGCGCGGCGGCCAGCGCGGCCCGGTCGGTGTGCCAGGCGCTCGGGCCCATCCCGACCACGGCGGCGGCGTCCGTCCGGGACAGCCACAGCGCGAACTCCACCTCGGTGCGCTCCACCGGCGTGAACCACGGGCCGAGCTTCTCGCCGATCCGCCGGTCCTTGTCCTCGTCCACCGACAGCAGGCCCAGCGCGCCCACCAGTTCGCGCAGGTGGCGGGAGGTCGGGGCGGCCACCAGCAGCCGGCCGCCGGGGCGCAGCACCCGCCGCATCTCGGGCCCGTTGCGCGGCGCGAACACGTTCAGCAGCACGTCCGCGGCGCCGTCCCGCAGCGGCAGCGGGCGCCAGGCGTCGCACACCACCGCGCCGATCCGCGGGTGCGCCTTCGCGGCGCGCCGCAGCGCGTACTTGGACAGGTCGAGCGCCGCGCCGACCGCGTCCGGCCGGGCCTCCAGCACCCGGGCCAGGTAGTGGCCGGTGCCCGCGCCGAGGTCCGCGACCAGTCCGCCGAGCGCCGGGACGCCGGTCGCGGCCCGGGCCAGCGCCCGCTCCAGCGGCGCGTAGTGGCCGGCCGCCAGGAAGTCGCCGCGGGCCGCGACCATCTCGGCGGTGTCGGCGGTGCCGGCCTTGGCGTCCCCCGCCAGCAGGCTCACGTAGCCCTGCCGGGCCTGGTCGAAGCTGTGGCCGTCCGCGCAGCGCAGGGTGCGGCCGTCCAGGGCCAGCGGGCGGGCGCAGTGCGGGCAGACCAGGTAGGGCTCGATGTCCTGCAGCAACTCGCTCGCATCCTCGCGGAGGTCGTCTCCTCGCGGAGATCGTCGGCGGCCCTGGCGGGAGCCGTCGGAAGGGGGCCGAGGACCGTCAGGGGCCGGGGGAACGTCGAGGGTATCCCGCCCGCGGGCGCCTCGTCGCTCTCCCGGCCCCTGACGCCCCGCCCGTACGGCGCGGTGCCTCACTCCTCGCCGTCGTCGCCGACCTCTTCCTCCTCCGACTCGTCGACCACCCACATCGCCAACCGCTCCGCGACGCCGGTGATGCCGAGCTTGCCCTCCCGGATCGCCCGGGCCAGGCTGCGCACCTCCCGCGCGGTGGTCGCCACCCGGCAGCCGCTGGCCACCAGGTACGCGTAGGCGACGGCGGTGGCGAACAGCTCGTTGTTGCGCTCCAGCGCGGGGACCCGGATCAGCTGGTGCATCAGCGCCGCCGCCCGGTCCTGCGGCTCGGGGTAGACCGCGATGTCGAAGACCTCGGCCTGGTGCCTGGTGATCGCCGCGAGCAGCGATCCGTAGTCGGTGACCTGCGGGTCACCGGGCGTGTACTGCTCGGCCGTCATGAGCAGCCACGAGAGGTCGACCTCAAGTTTCAACGGCGCACGTCCTGGAGCTCGCTGGGCGAGCCGAACTCGGCGAGGAACACCGCCTCGTGCTCCTTCATGAACTGCGCCGCGGCGTCCACGAAGTTGCGTCCGGCCTCGCCCATGTCCTGCTGCACCAGCCGTTCGATGTACTGGTTCATGCTGATCCCCTGCTGCTCCGCCCGTTCGCGGGCCATCTCGGCGGTGGTCGCGTCCACCCTGACGTTCAGCTGCTTCTTGGCCATCCTTCAAAGCTAGCGCCGACGTGCTAGCACAACAAGGGCGCAAACCGGCCGCTCCCCGCTCCCCCACCATGTCCGCCCACGCCCCCGCGAAAACCGGCCACCCGTCCCGATCCGCCGACACCCGCACGACACCCGCACGGCGCCCGCGGCGTGCTACTCGGCGGGCTTCAGCACCCGGACGACCTCGTTCAGGAAGCGGTCGACGACGGTGTCCACGCTGCGGATGAACCCGGTCTCCTCCGCGCCGCGCCTGGTCCCCATGCCGACGGGCAGGGTGAGCCGGAACGCCCGGATCTCCGCGCCGTCCGCGGGGACCAGCAGGCCGGGTTCGACCCGCAGGGCCCGCAGCAGCTCGCACGGCCCGGGCCCGCCGTCCGTGGTGAGCGCCTCGATCCGCAGCTCGGCGGGGGCGTCCGCGAGCCGGCGCAGCAGCCACTGGACCCGGGTGAGCGCCCGGGAGCGCTCGGCGGCCGCCACCTCGACGGTGGTCTCGATCCGGCCGGTGCGCAGGTCCGCCTCCAGCACGATCGGCCCGGGCAGGCCGGGCACCGCCAGCTCGGAGCGCATCCGGCCGCCGACGGCCAGCTCGTCCACCGCCTGGGCCCGGCGGACGGCCGGTTCGGTGCGCCGCTTGCCGCGCAGCACCGGGGAGACCGGGACGCCCAGCTCGCCGCCCAGGCGCAGGCACAGCTGCCGGGTGAGCCGCTCCCAGTTCTCGACCACCCGCAGCGCGTTGCGGTCCCCGGGCCGCAGGGTGCCCTCGGAGATCGCGTTGCGGACCGTCACCCAGGCCGGGCCCATGTTCTGGAAGCCGTGGCAGCCGGAGTTCTCGTGCCGGAGGTAGTGCAGGAACTCGTTCAGCAGCCAGGCGTGCGCGGGGTTGACCACGCCGTCGTGGTGGCACAGCAGGTGGGCCTCGTGCGCCACTTCGGCCCAGGACAGGTGCCGCAGCGCGACCTTGCGGGCCCGGCGCCGGTCGACCGTCACCGGGGGTTCGCCGTCCAGGGCGAGGTCGTTGGAGAGCGTGATGACCGTCTCGTAGCCGTGCCGGTGGGCGACGTCGAGGTACGCCTGCACCTGCTCGGACTTGAGCGGGCTGCCCCCGGTCTTGGTCTCCACCAGGGCGGTCCAGATCTTCCCGGCCCGGCTGACCCGGACCGTGCCGTCGGGGCGGACGGTGCCGTCGCCGTGCTTGAAGCTGGTCTCGGTGAAGGTCTGGACGGTGCCCGCGGGGGCGTTGAACATGGCGGTGATCCGGCGCCCGAACTCCGGCACCTCGGCCATCACCGCCAGCAGGGTGGCGGTGGCCCGGTTCTCCCGGTCCAGCTCGTTCTTCAGCCCGGCCACCGAGAACAGCCGGGCCTGCCTCCAGGACGGGTGGTCGGCGAGGTCGACCTTCGCGGCCTTCGGCAGGGTGACCCGCTTCTTGGCGGTGCGCACCGCCCGCTTCGGCGCGGCCGGCGGCTCGACGGCCGGAACGGGCGCCGCACCCGCCGCGTCCACCGCACCCGTCCCCACGGCCGCAGCTCCCGCGGCCTCGGCCTTCGCGGCCCGCCCGGCGGCCCCGGCCCCGCCTCCGCTCTCGTCCTCGTTCTCGTTCTCGTCCTGGTCGACGCTGATGCCGAAGTCCCCGGCGAGACCGCCGAGTCCGGACCGGTAGCCCTGGCCGACCGCGCGGAACTTCCACGCGCCGCCGCGCCGGTAGAGCTCGCCGAAGACGAACGCGGTCTCCTCCCCGGCGTCCGGGATGTCGAAGGCGGCCAGGGCGTCCCCGCCGCCGTCCAGCACGGCCAGCCGGAGCTCGGCGAGTTCGCCGAAGGTGGCACCGGCGTGGCGGCTGGCCGCCAGGACCACCTGGTGCACCTCGGCGGGCAGGGCCGCGAGGTCGATCAGGATCCGGTCCTGGGTGCCGCTGCCGGTCGGCACCTTTCCGAGCAACTGCACCGAGCCGTCGGGGGTGGTGGGGCAGTTGTAGAAGAGGAAGTCCGCGTCCTGGCGCACCTTTCCGTCCGCGCCCAGCAGCAGCACCGACACGTCGGCGTCGCCCGCCCCGGTCGGATCGGTCCAGCTCAGCGCGACCGTGACCGGCCCCGGTTCGTCCCCCTCGGCGAACAGTTCGGCGTTGGCGCCCTTGGTCAACTGGTGCACGGCTTCCCCTCCTGAGCACGGCGAACGACGTGTGCGCAGCGTCACCATGCCCACACGTTTCGAGGATGGTACTCCTTCCGGATCTTCACGCCATCCCCTCGAACGGAGCCGTCCCCGGGACCGCCCCGCGGGCAACACCCGGGCGTCCCGCACCGCCCCCGTCCGCCCCCGGGAACGCCGCACGGGCGCGGGAAGGGATCCCGCGCCCGTGCTCCGTGCTGCGTGCTCCGGACCGCCGTCAGCCGGTCGGCTCCAGGATCGCGACGCACTCGAAGTGCTGGGTCATCGGGAACAGGTCGAACGCCCGCAGCGAGACCGGGCGGTAGCCGCCCTCGCGGAAGAAGGCGAGGTCGCGGGCGAGGGCGGCGGGGTCGCAGGCGACGTAGGCGATCCGGCGGGCCTCCAGGGAGCTGAGGTGGGCGACGGTGTCGCGGCCGGCGCCGGCCCGCGGGGGGTCGAGGACGATCAGGTCGGTGGAGGTGATGCCGGTGCGGGGCAGCAGGGTCTCGACCTTGTCGCACTCGATCCGGACGTTCTCCAGCGCGGCCAGGTTGTGCCGGGCGTCGGCGACCGCCTGCTTGCCGGACTCGATGCCGAGCACCGCGCCGTCCTCGCCGACCCGCTCGGCGAGCGCGCCCGCGAACAGGCCGACGCCGCAGTACAGGTCGAGCGCGCTCTCGCCCCACTGCGGGTCGAGCCCGGTGAGGACGGCGTCGACCAGGGTGTCGGGGGCCTCGGGGTGGATCTGCCAGAAGCCGCCGTTGGAGACCCGCCAGGTGCGCCCGGCGGCGCGCTCGCGGACGAAGGCGCGGCCGTGGACGCGGTGGAACAGCTCCTGCTCGTCGATCCGGGCGATGGACGTCTCGCGGTCCAGCTCGACCAGCGGCAGCTGCTCGCCGGGCCGCGGCCGCAGGATCACCTGCCGGTCCGAGGAGCCGGAGGCGGCGACCGCCTCGACCGAGGCCACCCCGGTCCAGTCCCGCGACTCGACGCCGAGCTCGGTGACGCCGGGCGCGGCGATCAGGCAGCGGTCGATCGGCTGGACGTCGTGCGAGCGGTGCTTGCGCAGGCCGATCACGCCCTCCTCGTCGACCGCGTACTGCACCCGGGTGCGCCAGGCCGGGACCTCGCCGGGCGGGAGCTTGCCGCCGACCGGCTCGACCGAGCCGTCCCAGCGGGCCTCCTCGGGGGTGAGGCCGGCCAGCTTGGCGAGCTGCTCGGTGAGGACGGCGGCCTTGAGCTTGCGCTGCCCGCCGGGGGTGACGTGCTGCCAGTCGCAGCCGCCGCACCGGCCGGGGCCGGAGAACGGGCAGGGCGCCTCGATCCGGTCCTTGGCGGCCTCCAGCACCTCCACCGCGTCGGCCCGCAGGAAGCGCGAGGTGGTGGTGCCGTCGGTGACCTGCGCGACCACCCGCTCGCCGGGCAACGCGTGCCGGACGAACAGCACCCGCCCCTCGTGCCGGGCCACGCAGTGCCCGCCGTGCGCGACCGGCCCGACCTCGACCTCGTAGCGCTCGCCGACCAGCGGGTCCCCGGAGGGCTGCCGCGGCACCGGCTGGGCGGGCCGCAGCACCTTGGGCGGGCGCACCGCTCCGGGCTTGCGCCCCTGCCGGGCGGGCTTCCGCCCGCCGCCGCCCTCGCCCTTCGGCGCCCGGTCCTTCGGTGCCTGACCCTTCGGCGCACGGTCCTCGGCCGCGCCCTTCGGCGCCCGGTCCTTCGGCTCGCGCTCCTTGGGCGCCCGGTCCTTCGGTGCCTCGCCCGGCACCGGCGGCAGGCTGCGGGCGGTGTTGCCCTCCCGGTCGGTGGCCTCGGGCCGGGCGGGCCGGCTGCTCCAGCGCGGGTGCGCGACCTGCCCCGGCTTGGCGCCGGACGTGCGGCCGGGCCGGCCTTGGCGACCGGAGGAGCGGGGCGGGTTGTTGCGGGTCACGGGGGTCGCTTCCTTACGGGAGACAGCGGTGCGGGGACGGATCACGAACGGGGTGGGGCGGCTGGGACGCGGGCACGGACGGAGAAGCGGACGGACGCACGGACGGGGCGCGGCGCCGTGCGGCGAGCACGGCGGCCCGCGACGGACCGGGAACGGTCCGCCACGGGCCCATTGAAGGCCATCGGGAGGCCGGACGGGCCGCGCGGGCGCTCAGTCGCGCGGCGCGGCGTCCGACCCGCCCGGGCCCTCGCCGGCCGCACCGGCGCCCGGCTCGGCGGGCGGGGCCGGCCGCCGGCGCGGCTCGCCGCGGCGCACCGCGCCGGGCGCGGACCACGCCTTGGGCGCCTTGCGTCGCTCCGAGGACTCCAACTGCCAGGGTACGGAGGTCACCATCACACCGGGCTTGAACAGCAGCCGCCCCTTGAGCCGCAGCGCGCTCTGGTTGTGCAGCAGGTGCTCGTACCAGTGGCCGACCACGTACTCGGGGATGTAGACCGCGACCACGTCGCGCGGGCTGGAGCGGCGCAGGTTCTTGACGTACTCCAGCACCGGCCCGGTGATCTCGCGGTACGGCGAGTCGAGGACCTTCAGCGGCACGTCGAGGCCGCGCTCGTCCCACTCCTCGCGCAGCGCCGCGGTGTCCACCGGGTCGACGTTGACGGTGACGGCCTCCAGGGTCTGGGCCCGGGCCAGGCGGGCGTAGGCGAGGGCGCGCAGCGCGGGCTTGTGCAGCTTGGAGACCAGCACGATGGCGTGCACCCGGGTCGGCGGCGCGGCGTCGTCGGGCTCCTCGGCGGCCTTGAGCTCGGCGCTGACCCGGTCGTAGTGGCGGCGGATCGCCTTCATCACGACGAACAGCACGACCATCGCGGCGATGGCGATCCAGGCGTGGCTGATCTTGGTGGCGAGCACCACGATCAGCACGGCCATGGTCATCACCAGGCCGAAGGTGTTGATCGCCCGGCTGCGCTGCATGTGGGCGCGCTTCTTCGGGTCGGTCTCGGTGCGCAGCAGCCTGGTCCAGTGCCGGATCATGCCGGACTGGCTCATGTTGAACGCCACGAACACGCCGACGATGTACAGCTGGATCAGCCGGTTCGGGTTGGCGCCGAACGCCACGATGAACAGGATCGCCGCGCCGGCCAGCAGCACGATGCCGTTGGAGAACGCCAGCCGGTCGCCGCGGGTGTGCAGCTGCCGGGGCAGGTAGCGGTCCTGGGCGAGGATCGAGCCGAGCACCGGGAAGCCGTTGAACGCGGTGTTCGCGGCCAGCACCAGGATCAGGCCGGTGGTCGCCGCGACGAAGTAGAAGCCGGGCGTGAAGTTGGAGAACACCGCCTCGGAGATCTGCGCGAGCACGGTCTTCTGGTGGTAGTCCGCCGGCGCGCCGACCAGCTGCTCCGCCGGGTTCTCGGCCATCTGCGTGCCGGTCAGGTGGGCCAGGTAGATGATGCCCATGAACATCGTCACGGCGATGCTGGCCATCATCAGCAGCGTGGTCGCCGCGTTCTTGCTCTTCGGCTTGCGGAACGCCGGCACGCCGTTGGAGATCGCCTCCACGCCGGTCAGCGCCGCACAGCCCGAGGAGAACGCCTTCAGCAGCAGGAACACCATGGCGAACCCGGCCAGCGACCCGTTCCCGGGCGTCGCCTCCAGGTGGTACGCGGAGCTCTCCGCGGGCAGCGCGGAGCCGAACCCGAAGTGCCTGACCAGGCCGTAGACCACCATGCCCAGCACGCCGACCATGAACGCGTACGTCGGGACGGCGAACGCCGAACCCGACTCGCGCACGCCGCGCAGGTTCATGCCCATCAGCACGATGACCAGGAAGATCGACAGCGCCATCTCGTGCCCGCGCAGCGCGGGCACCGCCGAGACCACGTTGGCCACGCCCGAGGTGGTCGACACCGCCACGGTGAGGATGTAGTCGACCATCAGTGCGCTCGCCACCACCAGGCCGGAGTTCGGCCCGTGGTTGACGGTGGCGACCTCGTAGTCGCCGCCGCCGCTGGGGTAGGCGTGCACGTTCTGCCGGTACGAGGCGACCACCGTGAGCATCACGATGGCGACCACGACGCCGATCTGCCAGGAGAAGTGGATCGCCGAGGCGCCGGCCAGCGACAGCGTCAGCAGGATCTCCTCCGGCGCGTAGGCGACGGAGGAGAGCGCGTCCGAGGCGAACACCGGCAGGGCGAGCCGCTTGGGGAGCAGCGTCTCCCCCAGCTTGTCGCTGCGCAGCGCACGCCCGATCAGGATGCGTTTCGGTAGGTCAGCAGGCATAGGCACAGCAAGGAATCGTAAGGGCTCCGGCTGGCACCCGATGCCGCGCGGGGCCACCTTGCTCGCGACTGTGTTCGGCGGACCGGCTAGCGTGTCGACAGAAGGGTTTGCGGGCAACACCGGGTTGCCCCCTCGCGTCGGATCCCAGGCGCGGCCGACAAGTGGCTCCCCCAATCGGGGGCACGGAAGGACGATGAGCGGTGTTTACGCAGGTCATGACCCCAACGGACCGGGTGAGGTAGGCGCGTGCACATCGTCATCATGGGCTGCGGACGCGTGGGCTCCGCCCTCGCCAGAGCGCTCGAGAAACAGGGCCACTCGATCGCGATCATCGACCAGGACCCGACCGCCTTCCGTCGGCTCGGCGCGGGCTTCAACGGCCGCCGGGTCACCGGCGTCGGCTTCGACCAGGACACCCTGAAGGAGGCCGGCATCGAGGAGGCGGGCGCCTTCGCCGCCGTCTCCAGCGGTGACAACTCGAACATCATCGCGGCCCGGGTGGCCCGCGAGAACTTCGGCGTCGAGCACGTCGCGGCCCGCATCTACGACCCGCGCCGCGCCGAGGTCTACCAGCGCCTGGGCATCCCGACCGTCGCCACCGTGCGCTGGACCGCCGACCAGATGCTGCGCCGGCTGCTGCCCAGCGGCGCCGAGCCGGTCTGGCAGGACCCGTCGGGCTCCGTGCAGCTCGCCGAGGTCGCGTTCACCCCGGACTGGATCGGCCACCGGCTCGCCGACCTGGAGGCCGCCGCCGGCGTCCGGGTGGCGTTCGTCACCCGGGTCGGCGAGGGCGTGCTGCCCACCCCGCAGATGGTGGTGCAGGAGGGCGACCTGATCCACGTGATGCTGCGCCGCAACGAACTGACCGCGGTCGAGGCGGCGTTCGCCAAGGGCCCCGAGGAGGCTGGTCACTGATGCGCGTCGCCATCGCCGGAGCCGGAGCCGTCGGCCGTTCGATCGCCGGGGAGCTGCTGGAGAACGGCCACGAGGTCCTGCTGATCGACAAGAACCCGAACTCCATCTCGGTGGAGCGCGTCCCGCTCGCCGAGTGGCTGCTCGCCGACGCCTGCGAGATCACCTCGCTGGACGAGGCCGCGCTGCAGCGCTGCCACGTGGTGATCGCCGCCACCGGTGACGACAAGGTCAACCTGGTGGTGTCGCTGCTCGCCAAGACCGAGTACGGCGTGCCGCGGGTGGTCGCCCGGGTGAACAACCCGCGGAACGAGTGGCTGTACAACGAGTCCTGGGGCGTGGACGTCGCGGTCTCCACCCCGCGCCTGATGTCGGCGCTGGTCGAGGAGGCGGTGAGCGTCGGCGACCTGGTCCGCCTGATGCGCTTCTCCCAGGGCAACGCCAACCTGGTCGAGCTGACCCTGGCCGCCGACACCGAACTGGTCGGCACCCGGGTCGGCGACGTGGCCTGGCCGGTGGACACCGCGCTGGTCACCATCATCCGCGAGGGCCGGGTGCTGGTGCCCGGCGGCAGCGACACCCTGGAGGCCGGTGACGAGCTGCTGTTCGTCGCCGCCCAGGAGCGCGAGGAGGAGCTGGAGACGCTGCTGGCCGGCTGACCCGCTCCCGTGACGACGGAGGGCCCCGCGCGGTGCGCGGGGCCCTCCGGTCACTCCTCCGGCTCTTCCTCGTCCGGCTCCGCCTTGATCGGCGGCGGCGCGGTCAGCAGGATCCGCCAGGTCACGTACATCGCCAGCAGCAGCGGCGGGATGCCGAGCGCGACCTTCAGCCAGCCCAGCAGGTTGATGTTGTGGGCCAAGTACAGCGGGAACAGGACCACCGGCTTCAGGCCCATGATCAGCACCCAGGCCCAGGTCGCCTTGGTGTAGGCGGCCAGCCGGCCCGGGTTCTGCTTGCGCCAGGTGAACATCTCGCCGGTGATCGGGCCGAGCATCAGTCCGATCATCGGCCAGCGCACCAGCGCGGAGACCGCCAGCGCCAGGCAGTAGCCGACGTTCCACAGCAGGCCCGGCAGGTAGAAGTCCTCGGCCTTGCCGGTCTTCATCGAGATCCAGGCGCCGATCGCCACGCCGAACACGCCGGAGAAGGCGTGCTGGATGGTCTCCCGGCGGGCCAGCCGGACCACCACGAACACCGCGCACAGCGCGAGCGCCGACCAGGCGGCCACCGGCACCTTGTGGGTGATGTTGAACGCGACGATGTACACCAGGCCCGGCAGCGTCATGTCGACCATGCCGCGGATGCCGCCGAACGCCTTGAGCACCGTCTCGGCGGCCTCCTTGGAGGCGTCGCGCTCCGGCTCGGCACCGGCCGGCCCGGGACCGTCCGGCTGCCCGTACCCGCCGGCCGGGCTGTACCCGCCGGGCCGCTCCTCGTCCTGCGGACCGTGCGCGGTCACCCTGGTCGCCTCATTGCTCACGCGGACTCGTTCCCGTGTCCCACCGGACGCAGCTCGTAGCGGGGATTGAAGAGCACGCGGCGCCCGCGTGCGTGGCTGATCCGGCCGCTGGCGATCAGGCGGCGGCCCGGCTCTATGCCCACGATCGAGCGGCGGCCCAGCCACACCACGTCCAGCGCCTCCGTGCCGTCGAACAGCTCGGCCTCCAGCGCGGGCACTCCCGCGCGGGGGCGGAGCGTGACGGTGCGCAGGGTGCCGGCGACGGTGACGACCTCGCGGTCACCGCAGGCGGCGATCGGGGTGCAGCCCGCCTCCGCGGTGTCCTGCCGCAGCTCCTCGGCCTCCAGCTCCTCGGAGGAGGAGGTCAACCGGCTCAGCATGCGGCGGAAACGGCCTTGCGGCTGGTCGCCGATGTTGTCACCACTCATGCCGGAAGGGTACCGGTTCGCCGGTGCCGGGCGGCAGGGCCGAGGGTCCGACCCGCGGCCGGGTCACGGCTCGAAGCGGTAGCCCATGCCCGGTTCGGTGATGAAGTGCCGGGGGTGCGAGGGGTCCGCCTCCAGCTTGCGGCGCAGCTGCGCCAGGTAGACCCGCAGGTAGTTGGTCTCCTTGCGGTAGGCCGGTCCCCAGACCTCCTGGAGCAGCTGGGTCTGGCTGACCAGCCGCCCGGAGTTGCGCACCAGCACCTCCAGCAGGTGCCACTCGGTGGGGGTGAGCCGCACGTCGGCCCCCTGACGGTTGACCTTCTTCGCGGCCAGGTCGACGGTGAAGCCCTCGGTGGCGATCACCGGCTCGCCCTCGGCGGCGACCGGTTCGGCCCGGCGGACGGCGGCCCGCATCCGGGCCAGCAGCTCGTCCATGCCGAACGGCTTGGTGACGTAGTCGTCGGCGCCGGCGTCCAGCGCCTCGACCTTCTCGTCGGAGGCGTGCCGGGCGGACAGCACGATGATCGGCACCCTGGTCCAGCCGCGCAGGCCGCGGATCACCTCGACGCCGTCCATGTCGGGCAGGCCCAGGTCGAGGACCACCACGTCGGGGTGGCGGGCGGCGGCCAGCTCCAGCGCGCTCGCGCCGTCGTGCGCGGAGTCCACCTCGTACTTGCGGGCCTTCAGGTTGATCACCAGGGCGCGGACGATCTGCGGCTCGTCGTCCACCACGAGGACCCGGGTCATGCGGGACCGGCCTTTCGCTTGTCGGGGGAGCCCACGTCGGGACTCCGGGGGGCGCGGTCGGGCGGTTCGGCGGCGGGCGGCTCGACGACGGGCGGTTCGGCGGCCGGGAGCCCGGCGGCGGGCGGTTCGGCGGCGGGGAGTTCGACGGCGGGGAGCGAGACCACCATGGTCAGTCCGCCGCCGGGGGTGTCCTCGGCGGTGACGGTGCCGCCCATCGCCTCGGCGAAGCCGCGCGCCACCGCCAGGCCGAGGCCGACCCCGGCGCCGCGCGGGGCGTCGCCGTAGCGCTGGAACGGGGCGAAGATCCGCTCCCGGGCCTCCTCGGGGACGCCCGGGCCGCGGTCGACCACCCGCAGCTCGACCCGGCCGTCCCGCTCCAGCAGGTCCGCCTTCACCAGGACGGGTGATTGCGACGGCCCGTACTTGACGGCGTTCTCCACCAGGTTGGCCAGCACCCGCTCCAGCAGCCCGGCGTCGGCCCGCACCATCGGCAGCGACTCCGCCACGTCCAGGCGCACGCTGCCGGGCGGCACGCCGCCGAGCGCGAACGGCACCACCTCGTCCAGGTCGGTGGGCTGCAGCAGCGGGGTGACGGTGCCGGTCTGCAGGCGGCTCATGTCCAGCAGGTTGTTGATCAGGTGGTCGAGGCGGTCCGCGCCGGACTCGATCCCGGCCAGCAGCTCGGCCTCGTCCTCCGGGTCCCACTCGACGTCCTCGGCGCGCAGCGAGGAGACCGCGGCCTTGATCCCGGCCAGCGGGGTGCGCAGGTCGTGCGAGACGGCGGCCAGCAGCGCGGTGCGGATCCGGTTGCCCTCCGCCTCCCGGCGGGCCGCCGCGGCCTCCCCCGCCAGTCGGCGGCGCTCCAGCAGGACGGCCGCCTGGTTGGCGAACGCGCCGAGCATCCGCCGGTCCCCGGCGGGCAGCACCCGGCCGCGCAGCACCAGCGCGAGCCGCTCGCCGACCGGGACGTCCACGTCGCCCTGCTCCGGCCCGGCGGGCGGCCGCGGCCCGACCGCGGCGGCGGCCTGCCACCGGCCGTGCGGGCCGGGCGGGTCGGTGCGCTCCAGCAGCGCCACCGCCTCCTGCTGGAAGGTCTCCCGGACCTGCTCCAGCAGCGCCGTCAGCACCCCCTCGCCGCTGGGCGCGCCGCGCAGCACCGTGCCGGCCAGCGCGGACAGCGTCTGCGCCTCGGCCTGGGCCCGGGCCGCGAGGTGGCTGCGCCGGGCGGCCAGGTCGACCACGGTGGCGACCGCGATGCCGACCGCGGCGAAGATCACCACCGCGGCGATGTTCTCCGGCTGGGCGATGGTGAAGGTGTGCACGGGGGGCGCGAAGTAGTAGTTGAGCGCCGAGGAGGAGACCAGCGCGGAGGCGATCGCCGGGAACAGCCCGCCCACCAGCGCCGCGCCCACCGTCAGCGATAGGAACAGCAGCATCTCGGTGGACAGCCCCGGCCCGCCGGTGCGGGTCAGCGCCAGCGCCAGCAGCGGCGGCCCGGCCACCCCGATCACCCAGCCCGCGACCGTCCTGGTCCGGCCCAGGTCGGTCACCCGGCGGATCGGGATCCGGCCCCGGCCGCGCGCCGCGTGCTCGTGGTTGACCATGTGGACGTCGATGTCCCCGGAGTCCCGGGTCACCGTGTAGCCCACGCCAGGCCCGTACACGTACTGCCAGACCTTGCGGCGGCTGGTACCGATCACGATCTGGGTGGCGTTGACGCCGCGCGCGAAGTCCAGCAGCCCGGCCGCCGGGTCGTCGCCGAGCACCGGGTGGAAGCTACCGCCCAGGCTCTCCACCAGCGCCCGCTGCTCGATCAGCGCCCGCGGGGAGGAGCCGGACAGCCCGTCGGAGCGCGAGATGTGCACCGCCAGCAGCTCGCCGGCGCTGTTGCGGGCCGCGATCCGGGCCGCCCGGCGGATCAGCGTGGCGCCCTCCGGGCCGCCGGTCAGGCCGACCACGATCCGCTCCCGGGCCTGCCAGGTGCCCTGGATGCCCTGCTCGGCCCGGTAGCGCTGGAGGTACTCGTCGACCCGGTCGGCCGTCCACAGCAGCGCCAGCTCGCGCAGCGCGGTCAGGTTCCCGGGCCGGAAGTAGTGCGCGAGCGCCGCGTCCACCTTCTCCGGCGCGTACACGTTGCCGTGCGCCAGCCGGCGGCGCAGCGCCTGCGGGGACATGTCGACCAGCTCGATCTGCTCGGCCCGCCGCACCACCTCGTCCGGGACGGTCTCCCGCTGCCGGACGCCGGTGATGCCCTCGACCACGTCCCCCAGCGACTCCAGGTGCTGGATGTTGACGGTGGAGACCACGTCGATCCCGGCCGCCAGCAGCTCCTCGACGTCCTGCCAGCGCTTGGCGTTGCGCGAGCCCGGGACGTTGGTGTGCGCGAGCTCGTCGACCAGCGCGACTGCCGGGTCGCGGGCCAGCACCGCGTCCAGGTCCAGCTCGGTGAACTCGGCGCCGCGGTGGGTCGCCGTCCGGCGCGGGACGGTCTCCAGCCCGTCCAGCAACGCGGCGGTGCGGGCCCGGCCGTGGGTCTCCACGAAGCCGACCACCACGTCCGCGCCGCGGCCGGTCCGGCGGTGCGCCTCGGCCAGCATGGCGTAGGTCTTGCCGACGCCCGGGGCCGCCCCGAGGTAGATCCGCAGCCTGCCGCGGGCCGTGTGCACCATGCTCCGAGCCTACGGTCCGCGATCGCAATATCCGCTGATCAGACGGGTCCGGACGGAGAATTGACGACTTCTTGACGCCCACCGCCGCCGATCGGGTCACAATGCCGGGGACAGCGGACGACCCGAGGGGGAACCACCATGCGCGGACTCGTACTCGGCGGCGGCGGCCTCGCCGGCATCTCCTGGGAGACCGGCCTGCTGCACGGCCTCGCCGAAGCCGGACTCGACCTCCCCGCCACCGCCGACCACGTCCTCGGCACCTCGGCCGGCGCCACCGTCGCCGGACAGCTCGCCTCCGGCCTCCCGCTCGCCGAGCTCTACCGCCGCCAGGCCGACCCGGCCGCCCAGAACCACGAGCTCGTCCCGCCCGCCGAGACCGTCGGCGCGCTCTTCGAGACCTTCCACCAGCTGGTCACCGAGATCACCGACCCCGCCGAACTCCGCCGCCGCGTCGGCGAGTTCGCCCTCGCCGCCGACACCGTCCCGGCCGCCGACCGGCTCGCCGTCATCGCCGGCCGCCTCCCCGGCCACGACTGGCCCGCCTGGCCGCTCACCCTCACCGCCGTCGACGCCGGCACCGGCGAACCCCGCACCTTCGACCGGCACAGCGGCGTCCCCCTGGTCGACGCGGTCGCCGCCAGCTGCGCCGTCCCCGGCATCTGGCCCACCGTCGAGATCGACGGCCGCCCCTACATGGACGGCGGCACCCGCAGCTCGAACAACGCCGACCTGATGACCGGCGAGCGGACCGTCCTGGTCCTCGCCCCGGTCGTCGACCTGTTCCTCGGCTCCGAACTCGCCCGCCTCGAAGCCGCCGGGCAGCGCGTCCTCGCCGTCTCCCCCGACGAGGACTCCCTCGCCGCGGCCGGCCCCAACCCGCTCGACACCGCCGTCCGCACCCCCTCCGCCGAAGCCGGCCGGGCCCAGGGCCGCCGGATCGCCGACCAGGTCCGCGCCCTCTGGACCAGCTGAGCCGACGGCCCGGAGGGGGGATGTTCCGCCCCTCCGGGCCTACGACTCCACGATCCGGCCGTCCCGCAGCTCCAGGACCCGGTCGGCCAGCTCCATCAACTGCGGGTCGTGCGTCGCCACCAGCGCCGTCACCCCCTCGCTGCGCACCACCGCGCGCAGCAACTGCATGATCGCCAGACCGGTCTCCGAGTCCAGCTGCCCGGTCGGCTCGTCCGCGATCAGCAGCGCCGGCTCGTTCGCCAACGCCCGCGCCACCGCCACCCGCTGCTGCTGACCGCCCGACATCTCGGTCGGCCGCTGCTCCGCGTGCTCCGCCAGCCCCACCATCGCCAGCAGCGTCCGGACCCGCTCCTCGCGCTCCCGCACCGCCACCCTGCGCAGCCGCATCGGCACCCCGACGTTCTCCGCCGCCGTCAGCACCGAGATCAGGCCGAACGACTGGAACACGAACCCGATCCGGTCCCGCCGCAGCTCCAACCGGCCCGCCTCGTCCAGCCCCGCCAGGTCCGTCCCGGCGATGCTGATCCTCCCCGCGGACGGCGTGTCCAGCCCGCCCACCAGGTTCAGCAACGTCGTCTTGCCCGAACCCGACCGCCCGCGCAGCGCCGTCAACTCCCCGGCCCGCGCCGTGAACGACACCCCGCGCACCGCGTGCACCGCCCGGTCGCCCTCCCCGAACGTCCGGTGCACGTCCTCCACGACCACCATCGCGCCACCACTCATCCGTGCACCTCTTCCTCGGCCCGCCACACCGCGATGTGGTCCTCTTCCAACGCCAACCGCACCCGGCGGCTGAGTCGCAACGCCTCCGCAGAGTCCGCCGGCAGCTGCGACCGGCCCACCCGGTCCAGCACCGCGTACGCCACGCCCGGCTCGCCCCGCTCGGGACGCAGCACCTCCGTCGAGGTCCGCCCGCTGCGGATCCGCACGGTCCGGCGCACTCCCCGCGCCGCCGTCAGGTCATGGGTGACGATCAGCGCCGTCACCCCAGCTCCTCGTTCACCGAACGCGGCGCCGCGAAGATCTCCTCGCCGGGTCGCGCCGTCCAGCTCGCCCGTCGGCTCGTCCGCCGGCAGCAGCGTCGGGGAGTTCGCGTCCGCCACCGCGACCGCCACCCGCGGCCGCTCACCGCCCGACGTCTCGGCCGGACGCCGCCCCGCCAGGTGACCGGCCCCCGGCAGCTCCAGCAACTCCGCCGCCTGCCGCCGCCGGTCCCGCCGCGGCACGCCCGCGTACCCCATCGGCAGCATCACGTTCTCCACCGCCGTCAGGTACGGCAGCAGGTCGCGCGCCGTCTGCTGCCGCACGAAGCCCACCGTCCGACGCCGGAAGTCCAACCGCTCGCGCCCGCCCATCGCCAACAGGTCGTGCCCCGCCACCCGGGCCCTGCCCGCCGTCGACACGTCCGGCCCCGCGAGGATCCCCAGCAGCGTCGACTTCCCCGAACCCGAGGCACCGACCACCGCGATCAACTCGCCGTCCTCGACCACCAGGTCCAGCCCCCGCCGGGCCCGCACCTCGCCCCCCTCGGAACGGTGGACGCGCACCAGGTCCTCGCACACCACCGTCCCCGCCACGGGCGGCGGCCCGGGCTCGGCCGCCCGACCGCGCAGCTCCGCGAAATCCGGCCCGGCCGCCACGCCCACCGCCTCGACCCCCACGCCGCTCCCCTCCGACCTCGACCCGGGAGCCCCACGGCTCGGCACGGCCTCGTCCCGCCGGGCCGGCACCGAACCGGACGGGCGGGGCGGTCCCCTGTTCCGCCCCGGCCGACCGATCCGGCACCCCCGGCGACCGCCACCCGCACGGTGACGGCCCCACCACTCCAACGCCGCCCGCAGCAGGGGGGTTGCACGGGGTTCCGAACTTTTTTCGAAACCTCCCATCCTCTCCCCGCGGTCCGTCCGGCGCCACCACCGCTGTTGCCGCTCAGCCGACCGGCACGATCGTCGTCCCCGTCCCCGCCACCGGCTCGCCCAAGGACAGGAACTCCGCCGCCGAGGCCCGGAACGCCTGCGACAACCCCACCTCCGGCACCACCCCGCGCCCGCCCCGACACACCGTCAGCACCGCCACCATCGACCCCCGGACGTGCACCGCGACCTCCTCCGCGAGCACCGAGGGCTGCCGCAGCCCCAACGCCGCCACCCCGACCGACCGCTCCTCCACCGCCCAGCCCGCGCCCGACCCCACGCACTCCCCACCCGCCAACAGCCGGGCACCGGCGACCTCCGCGTCCGCCACCGTCCGGAAACCCAGCACGTACTGGTGCGCCGACGCCTCCAGGTCCCCACCGTCCGTGTACGTCTCCCCCCACACCCGCACCGCCCCCGCCGACGCCACCAGCCCCGACACACACCCCTCCCGGAACCCCGCGCCCCACTGCGCGGACGCCGAAGCGGACGCGGACGCGGACGCCGGTGCCGGTGCCGAGCGCGACCGTCGGGAGACGGACACGGAGGTGGACGCGTAGGTGGACGCGGACGCGGAGGCCAGCGCGGACGAGGAGGGCGACGCACCGGCGGCACTCGCCGACGGGGACACCGCCGTCCACGGGCCGTACCCGCCCAGCACGCTCGGCATCCGCGTCGCCCCCAGCGCCAACGCCCGTACCTCCGGCTCCGCCGACGCCAGCGACAGCAGTTCCCAGGCCGGAGCCGACGCCCCCGTACCCGCACTGGTGCTCGCACTCGTGCTCGCGCTCCCGCTCGCCGACGGCAGCGGCGGCACCGGCAGCGCCAACGTCACCGTCTCCTTCGGACGCGGCAACGCCGACTGCTCCACCGGCACCCCCGCCGCCCCGTGCCCACCCTGCAACGGCACCAGCGCCACCGCCGTCCACAGCACCGCGGCACCCAGCGCCCCCGCCCCGGCCACCGCACCCGCCCGCCGCCGGCGCTTGCGCCGCGCCCCCCGCCGGGCCACCTCCGTGCTCTCCGGCACCGGGACCCCCAGCACCACCTCACGCCGCAGCCCGTCGAACATCGCCTCCAACCGGGCAGCCCCGATCGCCGGACGGTCCTCCGTCTCGTCCACCTCCGGTACCTCGGACCTAGACATGCGACCCGCAGTCCTCCGCCACCCGCGCCCGTTCCTCCGTCAACTCCACCGCGACCGGCCCCCCTTCAGCACGGCCGGCCCCCGCCACCCGCTGCTCCCGCTCACCCGCGGCAGCCGCCCGAACCGGCCGCAGCGGCGCGACCACCGGCTCCTCGACGACCGCCGCCGGCTCTTCCCCCAACAACACCGCCAACGCCTGCCGCCCCCGGTGCAGGCGCGCCTTCACCGTCCCCACCGGCACCCCCTCGTCCGCGGCGATCTCCGCCACCGAACGACCCCCCATGTGGTGCCACACCAACGCCGACCGCTGCGCCTCCGGCAACCGCCGCAACGCCTCCACCAACGCCACCGTCTCCGGCCCGGGCCCCGGGACCGGCGACTGCCCGTCCCCGTGCCGGATCCAGCTCTGCAACGCCGTCCGGGCCCGCCGCCACCGGCTGATCGCGATCCGCTGCCCCGTCAACCGCACCCAGGCCACCGGATTCTCGTGCGACACCAGCCGCCCCCAGTGGTTCCAGGCCCGGACGAACGCCTCTTGAGCCGCGTCCTGTGCCTCCCCCAGATCGCCCGTCAGCGCGTACAGATGCGCCACCAGTTGCCCGTACGCCGCCTCGTAGAACGCCCGAAAGTCGTCGTCGCCCCGCCCGGCTCTGCCACCGGCCCCCTCGCCCTGCTCCACGACCATGACGCCACAGTGTGCCGTGCACCGCTCCACCCGGCAATACTCCGCTGCCGCCGGCCTATTCCGTCCTGTCCCGTTCCGGAAATGCAGAAAGGGCCCCAGCCGTGAGGCTGGAGCCCTTTCTTGAAAGATTGTTCGGCGGCGTCCTACTCTCCCACAGGGTCCCCCCTGCAGTACCATCGGCGCTGTGAGGCTTAGCTTCCGGGTTCGGAATGTAACCGGGCGTTTCCCTCACGCTATGACCACCGAAACACGGTGAAACTGTGTACCGCCCACCCGTGACGGTGGGGGTCGTTGTTTCAGAACAACACAGTGGACGCGAGCAACTGAGGACAAGCCCTCGGCCTATTAGTACCGGTCAACTCCACCCCTCACAGGGCTTCCATATCCGGCCTATCAACCCAGTCGTCTACTGGGAGCC
>NZ_JBIVXY010000002.1:0-199036 GCF_044769485.1 Kitasatospora sp. NPDC090308
CGGTTACATTCCGAACCCGGAAGCTAAGCCTCACAGCGCCGATGGTACTGCAGGGGGGACCCTGTGGGAGAGTAGGACGCCGCCGAACAATCTTTGAAAGAAAGGGCTCCAGCCTCACGGCTGGGGCCCTTTCTGCATTTCCGGAACGGAACTGGTCCCGGCCGCGGTATCAGTCGGAGAGGCCGAGGAGGGCCAGGTAAGGAGCGAGGTCGGCGGCGTTCCGGGTGACGAGTCCGAGGTAGCCGTCGGGGCGGATCAGGTACAGGGTCGGGTGGTCGGTGGCGGGGCCGTAGGCGTCGTGGCGGAGGGCGCGGACGCCTGCGGGGACGGCGGGGGGTTCGGTGGCGGTGGTGACGAGGGTGGCGTGAGTGCCGCGCAGGACGTCGAACAGGCGGGTGCCGTCGGGGAGGTGGGCGTCGGGGGCGCGGTCGCCGGCCTGGAGGGCGTCCTCGGGGACGGCCTCGCGGTGGTCGACGCTGAGCGGGCCGCCGCGGTAGCCGACGGCGAGCTGGTCGGTGTCCTTGCCGCGCCGGGCGCGTCGGCGGTCGGTGCCGGGCTGACCGGCGAGCGGGCCGGCCCGGTGGATCGAGGTGCTGATGTCGAGGACGTCGGCGGCGACGGGCAGCCGTTCGGCCTGGTAGCTGTCGAGTAGGAGTTCGGCGTCGGCGCCGTGCCGCAGGAGGTGGGCGAGCTTCCAGCCGAGGTTGTACGCGTCCTGGACGCTGGTGTTGAGCCCCTGGCCGCCGGCGGGGGAGTGGACGTGCGCGGCGTCGCCGGCGAGCAGGACCCGGCCGGTCCGGAAGCGTTCGGCGAGTGCGGCCCGGGGCCGGAAGTCGGAGGCCCAGCGGATCTCGGTGACGGCGTCCGGGCCGAGGTGGGTGCGGGCGGCGACCACGGCCCGGATGCCGTCCGGGCTGGTGTCGGGTTCGCCGTCCTCGTACTGGGCGTACAGCTGGAAGTCGTCGGTGCCGGGCATCGGGCACAGGGCGAGGGGGCCGCCGGGGGCCTGCGGGAAGACGTGCCAGTGCTCCCGGTCGAGCCCGGTGAGCCGGAGGTCCGCGACGAGGGAGGGCCGGGGGTCGACGGTCTCGCCGGTCATCGGGATGCCCAGGGTCCGGCGGACGGTCGACCGTCCGCCGTCCGCGGCCACCAGGTAGCGGGCGGTGACGGTGCCGATTCCGGTGATCTCGGCGGTCACGCCGGTGTCGTCCTGGGTGAAGCCGGTCAGCTCGGCGCCGAACCGCACGTCGCCGCCGAGTTCCCGGAGCCGGTCGTACAGGATCTCCTGGGTGCGCCACTGCGGGACCATCCAGGTCTCGGGGTGCGGCACCTGCTCGGTCGCGGTGGCGGTCGGGGTCAGGGCGAACGGTTCCCCGGGCCGTCCGTCGGTCCAGGGCAGCATCGCGGGGTAGCGCCGGCCCGCGGCCCGGATCTCGGCGAGCACGCCGAGGTCTTCGAATATCTCCAGGGTCCGGGGTTGCAGTCCCTTGCCCCGGGAGCCGGGGAACAGCGCGGGGGCCCGCTCGACCAGCAGGGCCGGGACGCCCCGGCGGGCGAGTTCGCAGGCGAGCGTGAGGCCGGTCGGGCCGGCGCCGGTGATCAGGACGTCCGGGTGCATCGAGCTCTCCTTAACGGTGTTAAGTTGGGGCGGTTCCGAGCCTGTCCTTAACGGTGTTAAGTTGTCAAGCGTCGAGAACCCGGAAGGCAGGCCATGGCACCGAAACTGGATCGCGCGCAGGTGGTCGACACCGCCCTGCGGCTGCTCGACGAGGTCGGCCTGGAGGGCCTGACCCTGCGCCGGATCGCCACCGAACTCGACTGCAAGGCACCGGCGTTGTACTGGCACTTCGCCAACAAGCAGGCGCTGCTGGACGAACTCGCCACCGAGATGATCCGGCGCATGGTCGCGGCCGGCGAGCCGCCCGCCGCCGAGACCCCGTGGCAGCGGCAACTCGCCCTGACCTGCCGCACCCTGCGCCGCACGCTGCTGGCCCACCGGGACGGCGCCAAGGTGTTCAGCGGCACCCGGCTGACCGACTTCGGGCACACCGACCGCTTCGAGGGACAGCTCGGGTCCTTCGTCCGGGCCGGGTTCACCCTCTCCGAGGCGGTCGAGGCGTACTTCACCGCGTACACCTTCACCGTCGGCTTCGTGATCGAGGAACAGGCCGTGCACCCGATGCCGGGGGAGCGGACGCCCGGCTACGACCCGGCCGACCGCGCCGAGCGGATCGGGCCGGACCGGCCGCTGTCCGCCGCCGCCGGCGCGGACCTGTTCACCGACTACGAGCGCCGCTTCGAGCGCGGCCTCGCCATCGTCACGGCCGGCATCGAGGTGCTGCACGCCGAGCAGCCGCGCTGAGCCGGGGCCCCGGCGCCGGGCCCCGGCACCGGCGTCCGCCGCCGTCCCGGACTCCCCGCTGAACGCGGGGCGGAGAACGTAGGCTCGCCGGTATGCAGACTTCTGAGAACACGTCAGGCGAGGGCCGGGTCGAGCGGGTCGAGGTGCTGACGGAGGGGCAGGCCGGGGCGGTGCGCGAGCTGCTCGCGGCGGCGGCCGGGGCGGACGGGCGGGAGGCGGTCTCGGAGGCCGGCCGGCTGCGGATCAGGCCGGACAGTCCGCGCGAGGGCGTGCGGCACCTGGTGCAGTCGGCCGGCGGGGCGGTGGTCGGCTACGCGCAGGTCGAGGGCGAGCGGCCGGGGACGGTGGAGCTGACGGTGGCCCCGGCCGAGCGCGGCCGGGGCCTGGGCGGCGAGCTGGTGCGCGAGGTGCTGGCCGGGGCCGGCGGCGGGCTGGACTTCTGGGCGCACGGCGGCCTGCCGGCCGCCCGGCACCTGGCCGAGGCGCACGGGGCGGTGCTGGTGCGCGAGCTGCGGCAGATGCGGCGCACCGCGGCGGCCCCGGACGCGGTGCCGCTGCCCGCGGGCGTCGAGCTGCGGACCTTCGAGCCGGGCCGGGACGAGGCGGCCTGGCTGGCGCTGAACGCGCTGGCGTTCGCGCACCACCCGGAGCAGGGCGCGTGGACGGAGCGCGACCTGGCGGAGCGGATCGCCGAGCCGTGGTTCGACCCGAAGGGCTTCTTCCTGGCGGAGCGGGACGGCCGGCTGGTGGGCTTCCACTGGACGAAGACCCAGCCGGACGGGCCGGGCGAGGTGTACGTCGTGGGGGTGGATCCGGCGGAGCAGGGTAATGGCCTGGGGAGGGCGTTGACGGCGGTGGGTCTGCGGCACCTGATCCTGGAGCGCGGCCTGCCGACGGTGATGCTGTACGTGGACGCGGACAACGCGGCGGCTGTCCGGGTGTACGAGCGGCTCGGGTTCGACGTCCACGAGGTCGACCTGATGTACCGGTGGGAGCCGTCCGGTCCGCGCTGAGCTGGGCGGACGCGGACGGGAGGGAGGAACCGCCGGCGGCCACGGGGGCGACCGACTCAGCTTTCCTCCTGGCCATGCGGTGTTTACCGTGGATTCAATCGGCGCCGCGAAGATCACAGAATGTCGTCCGTATTGCCGCGTCCGCGTCACCGCTCCACCCCCCGCCCGTCCGGGCGGGTTCCGGCGTCCCCGGGCGGGTGGACGTGGGTCGACGAGGACGAGCAGCCTGCGGAGTCATGCCCTTCGCCCCACCGGGGCCGCGTCCTGCAGGAGGAGCTGGAACCCATGAGCATCCCCCGCCCCGTCTCCGACTCGGCCGATCCGGCCGAGCGCAGCAGTGAGCAGAAGCCGGCCGTGCGGTCGGGTGTGAGGTCCGGCGCTGGTGCCGGTGGCGGCAGAGCCGCCGCCGGCAAGGACACCGGCGGCAGGGAGTCCGGCAAGGACGCCAAGGACGCGAAGGACGCCAAGGAGGCGAAGCCGCGCCCGGCGTCGGCGCGCGGCAGGACCAGGGCGGCCGGTGCCAAGGCGGTGGAGGCCAAGGCCCCGGCCGAGGCGTCCCCCGCGGTGCCGGCGGAGCCGGTGCGGGCCGCGACGGCGCTGCCCACGGCGCTGCCCACGGTGGTCTCGGCGGCCTTCCCGGCGGGCACCGCAAGCACCGCGAACGCCGCGGCCGACGGGCGGGGCCCGGAGGAGGCGGAACTGCCGCAGGGCCGGTTCCTGGACCGCGAGCGCAGCTGGCTGGCGTTCAACGAGCGGGTGCTGGAGCTCGCGGAGGACCCGAACATCCCGCTGCTGGAGCGGGCCAAGTTCCTGGCGATCTTCGCGTCCAACCTGGACGAGTTCTTCATGGTGCGGGTGGCCGGCCTCAAGCGCCGGATCGCCACCGGCGTGGCGCAGCGCTCGGCGTCGGGGCACCAGCCGCGCGAGGTGCTGGACCTGATCTGGCGCCGTTCGCGCGAGCTGATGGCGCGTCACGCGGCGACCTTCCAGCAGGAGGTGCTGCCGGACCTGGCGGCCGAGGGCATCGAGCTGGTGCGCTGGCCGGACCTGGCGGAGGCCGAGCAGGCCCGGCTGCACACGCTGTTCCGGCAGCAGATCTTCCCCGTGCTGACGCCGCTGGCGGTCGACCCGGCGCACCCGTTCCCGTACATATCGGGGCTGTCGCTGAACCTGGCGGTGGTGGTGCGCAACCCGGTGTCGGGGCACAAGCACTTCGCCCGGGTGAAGGTGCCGCAGTCGCTGTCCCGCTTCCTGGAGGCGTCGCCGCAGCGGTACGTGCCGCTGGAGGACGTGATGGGGGCGCACCTGGAGGAGCTGTTCCCGGGGATGGAGGTGCTCGCCCACCACGCGTTCCGGGTCACCCGCAACGAGGACCTGGAGGTGGAGGAGGACGACACCGAGAACATCCTGAAGGCGCTGGAGAAGGAGCTGATGCGGCGCCGGTTCGGGCCGCCGGTGCGCCTGGAGGTCGAGGAGTCGATCGACCCGTACATCCTGGACCTGCTGGTGCGGGAGCTGAACATCACCGAGGCGGAGGTCTTCCCGCTGCCCGGGCCGCTGGACCTGACCGGGCTGTTCGGGATCGCCGACCTGGACCGGCCGGAGCTGCGGTACCCGAAGTTCGTGGCGGGCACGGCGCGCGGGCTGACCGACGTGGAGTCGGCGACGCTGCCGGACATCTTCGGGGCGATGCGCGAGCGGGACGTGCTGCTGCACCACCCGTACGACTCGTTCTCCACCTCGGTGCAGGCGTTCCTGGAGCAGGCCGCGGCCGACCCGCACGTGCTGGCGATCAAGCAGACGCTGTACCGGACCTCCGGCGACTCGCCGATCGTGGACGCGCTGATCGACGCGGCGGAGTCCGGCAAGCAGGTGCTGGTGCTGGTGGAGATCAAGGCGCGCTTCGACGAGCAGGCGAACATCAAGTGGGCCCGGAAGCTGGAGGAGTCCGGCTGCCACGTGGTGTACGGCCTGGTCGGGCTGAAGACGCACTGCAAGCTGTCGCTGGTGGTCCGCCAGGAGGGCGACACGCTGCGCCGGTACTCGCACGTCGGCACCGGCAACTACCACCCGAAGACGGCCCGGCTGTACGAGGACCTGGGCCTGCTGACGGCGGACCCGCAGGTCGGCGCGGACCTGTCGGACCTGTTCAACCGGCTGTCGGGGTACTCGCGGCGCGAGTCGTACCGGCGGCTGCTGACCGCGCCGCGCGGGCTGCGCGACGGCCTGGTGGCGCGGATCAACGGGGAGATCGCGCACCACCGGGCCGGGCGGCCGGCCTTCGTCCGGATCAAGGTCAACTCGATCGTCGACGAGGTGGTGATCGACGCGCTGTACCGGGCCTCGCAGGCCGGGGTGCCGGTGGACGTGTGGGTGCGCGGCATCTGCGCGATCCGGCCGGGCGTGCCGGGGCTGAGCGAGAACGTCCGGGTGCGGTCGATACTCGGGCGGTTCCTGGAGCACTCGCGGGTGTTCGTGTTCGGCAACGGCGGCGACCCGGAGGTGTGGATCGGCAGCGCCGACATGATGCACCGCAACCTGGACCGCCGGATCGAGGCGCTGGTGCGGGTCACCGACCCGGCGCACCGGGCCGAGCTGAACGGGCTGCTGGACCTGGGCGTCTCCGAGGAGACCGACTCCTGGCACCTGGGCGCCGACGGCACCTGGACCCGGCACGCGCAGGACGCCGAGGGGCGGCCGCTGCGCCACGTCCAGGACCTGCTGATCGACTCGCGCCGCCGCAACCGCGGCTCCGCCGCCGCGCGCTGAGCGGCACCCCGCCCGCGCCGGGAGCGTCCCGGCGCGGGCGGACTGCACGCCCCGGGGCACGCCCGGGGACCCCCGGGGCAGGCCCGGGGAGGGAATCGGGGAGAGCCACAGCCATGACCGATGCGCCGACGACGGCCCCGGTGGCGCGCGCCGCGACCGCCGGGGAGGTCCTTGCCGGCTACCTGACCGCCCAGGCGGGCGCGTTCCTGCGCGCCCTGCCGCAGGCGGTCGGCGAGGCGGGGTCCAGACCGGCGGCGCTGCCGGCGTCGGCGCAGGCGGCGGCGGACCTGCTGCGGGCGGTGCGCCGGATCGGCGGGGCGCTGCACACCTTCGCGGCGGCGTTCGAGGCGCAGTGGGCGCGGGAGTCGCGCACCGAGCTGCGCTGGCTGCTCGACCTGCTGGACCAGGAGCCGGGCTACCAGCGGCGGGCGACCCGGTTGCTGGAGGCGCTGGACTCGCTGGCCGACACCTCCCCGGAGGGGGCGGGCATGCTGGCCGGGCACGCGGGCGCGCCCAAGGCCCGGGCGCTGCTGGAGCGGCAGCTGACGCTGGCCCGGAGCCGGGCGCACACCGCGCTGCTGCAGGAACTGCGCTCGGCCCGGCTGCACGCGCTGGCGGACCGGATGACGCTGCTGGCCGGGGAGGTGCCGCTGGTGGCCCAGGCGGCCGCGGAGCCGGCGGCGGCGCTGCTGCCGGCGACCGGGGCGGCGCTGGCGGCGCTGCTGGGGGCGGGCGAGCGGCTGCCGTGGCAGCGGGCGGCACGGGCGTACGGCGGGGCGGGGCTGCACCGGCTGGGGCCGGTGCGGGAGGCGGCGCCGGGCGCGGTGCCGGCGGCGCGGGCCCCGGCGGACGCGGACGCGGCGCTGGCGGCGGACGACGCGCCGTGGCTGCGGGCCCGGGTCCTGGTGAAGCGGGCCAGGTACGCGCTGGAGGTGTGCGGGGCGCCGGGCGAGGGGCTGGCGGAGCTGGACGGGGTGCTGGCGCGCCACCAGGAGGCGTCGGACGCGGCGGCGACGGTGGCGACGGCGGCGCGCACGCCGCGGATCACCCCGGCGACGGCGTACGTGCTGGGGGTGGTGCACGCCGACCAGCGTTTGGAGGTGGAGTCGGCCCGGTACGCTTTCGGGCGCCAGTGGCCGGGGGTGGCGCCCGGGCTGGTCGGTCCGGTGGCGGTGCCGTCGGACTGAGTCCCCGTTCCCCCGCCCCCCGTTCCCCCGCCCGGATGGACCGCGTGCCGCAGATGCCCGACCGCCCCTCGGCGCCCGACCGTGCCCCGGCCCGGTCGGGCGGCTCCCGCACCGACCGCCGTCCGGCGGCGGGTCCCCGTTCGACGGTGCTGGCGGCGGGGGCGGTGCTCTGGGTGCCGGGGCCGCCGAAGAAGGGCGGCAAGGGGCGCAAGAAGCCGCGGATCGCACTGGTGCACCGGCCGAAGTACGACGACTGGAGCCTGCCGAAGGGGAAGCTGGAGCCGGGGGAGGGCTGGCTGGCGGCGGCGCTGCGCGAGGTGCGGGAGGAGACCGGGATGCGCTGCGTGCTGGGGCCGGAGCTGCCGGCCCAGCACTACCTGGTGCAGGGCCGGCCGAAGGAGGTCCGGTACTGGTCGGCGGTGCCGGCGGGCGGCTCGTTCCGGCCCAACCGGGAGGTGGACCGGCTGGAGTGGCTGCCGCCGCGGCGGGCCCGGGAGCGGCTGACGCACCCGCGCGACCGGGTGCTGGTGGACGCGCTGCTGGAGCTGCTGCTCGGCTGAGCGGGGCCGCGGCCGTCCGGACGGTCCGTCCGGGCCGCCCGGGTGATCCGGCCGCGCCCCCGCCGTGACGAAACCGTTACTACCTGCCGCAGTTTCCTGACGTCCCTTCGAGGTTCACTCCCCGTTCATGTGTGACCGGCTGACGCGTCACCTGTCCTGCCTAACTTCTGGGTTACCGGAGGGCCGAAAGGGCCCCGGACCACAGCAAAACCGGTCGTTCCGAGACCGGCATTGCCTCAGAAAGGGACACCCAGTGAACCTGCGGAACGGCCGCTCCAAGGCCCTCGCCATCGGTGCCGTCGCGCTCGTCTCCACGCTGTCGCTCTCGGCGTGCGGTACGGACGACAACACCTCGAACACCACCTCGGGCGCCTCCTCGTCCGCCGGTGGCTCGACGGCGGCCGCGGCCAAGATCGCCTGTGCCGACAAGGGCGGCCAGCTGCTGGCCGCGGGTTCGACCGCGCAGACCCCGGCCATCGACGTCTGGAAGGCCGCCTACAGCGCCGCCTGCTCCAGCGCCACCCTGACCTACGGCGGCGGCGGTTCCGGTGCCGGTGTGACCCAGTTCAACCAGGGCAAGATCGCCTTCGCGGGCTCCGACTCCGCCCTGAAGCCGGCCGAGGTCGACGCCTCGAAGCAGGTCTGCGCCGGCGGCCAGGCGATCGACCTGCCGATGGTCGGCGGCCTGATCTCGATCGTCTACAACGTGGACGGCGCCGACAAGCTGGTCCTGGACGGCCCGACCCTGGCGAAGATCTTCGACTCGCAGATCACCAAGTGGAACGACCCGGCGATCGCCGCCCTGAACCCGGGCGTCACCCTGCCGGACGCCGCGATCCAGGCGATCCACCGCTCGGACGACTCCGGCACCACCGCCAACCTGACCGGCTACCTGGCCAAGGCCGGCGGCGGCGCCTGGAAGTACCCGGCTGCCAAGACCTGGGCGGGCCAGGGCGGCCAGTCCGCGAACGGCTCCGCCGGTGTCGCGGCCCAGGTGAAGCAGGTCAAGAACTCGATCTCCTACGTCGAGCTCTCCTACGCCCAGACCAACAAGCTGACCAGCGCGCTGATCAACACCGGCGCCTCCAAGCCGGTCGAGGCCACCGCCGCCAACGCCGCCGCCACCCTGGCCGCCGCCAAGGTCGTCGGCACCGGTGCCGACCTGGCGCTGGACATCGACTACGCGACCAAGGCCGAGGGCAACTACCCGCTGACCCTGGTCACCTACGAGATCGTCTGCGACAAGGGCAACAAGGCCGACAGCCTGCCGATCCTGAAGTCCTTCCTGAACTACACCGTCAGCGACGGCGGCCAGCAGGCCATCGGCGCGGTCGGCTACGTGCCGCTGCCGGCCGAGCTCGCCGCCAAGGTCAAGACCCAGATCGACGCCCTGGCCTGAGCCTGAGCACAGCGACGACCCGGCCGGGCGGCCCCCCGAAGGAGGGGGGAGGGGCCGTCCGGCCGGGGCCCTCGTCGGCACGCACCACGCACCACCACCACGAGAACGTCCGGGGCACCGCCGCCATGGTGCCGCCCTCCGCGGGGCAGCGCCGCCAGACCGGAGTAAACGACCATGACTTCTGCACCCCCCGCCGACGCGCGGGGACGGACTCGACGGAGCCGGGGCGACAGCCGCCGCGGTGACAGCGTGTTCTTCAACCTCTCCCGGGGCTCGGGCATCCTGCTGCTGGTCATCATGGCCGCCATCGCAGGCTTCCTCGCCTACCGCTCGGCCCTCGCGCTGGGCAAGAACGAGGGCAACTTCCTCACCACCTTCGAGTGGACCCCGGACGCCGCGAAGCCGGTCTTCGGCATCGCCGTCCTCACCTTCGGCACCCTGGTCAGCGCGCTGATCGCGATGGCCGTCGCGGTCCCGGTCTCGGTCGGCATCGCGCTGTTCATCTCGCACTACGCGCCGCGCCGGATCGCCCAGCCGTTCGCCTACCTGGTGGACCTGCTGGCCGCCGTCCCGTCCATCGTCTACGGCCTGTGGGGCGTGCTGTTCCTGGTCCCGCACATGGACGGCCTGACCAGCTGGATGGATCAGTACCTGGGCTGGACGTACCTCTTCGGGCAGTCCATCGCGGGCGTCCCGCCGCGCAACCTGTTCACCGTCGGCATCCTGCTGGCGATCATGGTGCTGCCGATCATCACCGCGGTCACCCGCGAGGTGTTCCGGCAGGTCCCGCGGATGCACGAGGAGGCGGCGCTCGCGCTCGGCGCGACCCGCTGGGAGATGGTCCGCACCGCGGTGCTGCCGTTCGGCCGCCCCGGCATCATCTCCGCGTCGATGCTCGGCCTGGGCCGCGCGCTCGGCGAGACCATCGCGGTCGCCACCGTGCTCTCCACCAACAGCCAGCTGTCGCTGCACCTGCTCGACCCGGGCGGCGGCACCTTCGCGCAGAACATCGCGCTCAAGTTCAACGAGGCCCAGCCGCTGGGCCGGGACGCCCTGATGGCCTCCGGCCTGGTGCTGTTCGTCATCACCCTGCTGGTGAACGGCGCGGCCCGCATGATCATCGCCCGTCGCAAGGAGTACTCGGGGGCCGCCGCGTGAGCGCGATTTCGACCGTCACCGACGCCGCCCCGCAGCTCAGCCGCCGGCTGACCGCGGCCCGGCTGCCCCGCTGGGCGCCGGCCGGCGTCGCCGCCGCCTCGATCGCGGTCGGCTGCGGCCTCGGCGCCGTCGCCGGGCTGAAGAGCCACATCCAGTGGGGCCTGATCTCCGCCCTGCTGTTCCTGCTGGTCAGCTACGCCGTCTCGGCCTCGGTCGAGGGCCGCCGCCAGGCCAGGGACCGGTTCGCCACCTCGCTGATCTGGGTCTCCTTCATCTGCGCCGTGGTCCCGCTGGTCGCGCTGACGTTCTACACCGTCCAGCAGGGCATCGGCGCGATCGACGGCAACTTCCTCACCCACTCGATGAAGGGCGTCGTCGCCACCCTCAGCCCGGACGGCGGCATCTACCACGCCATCATCGGCACCGTCGAGCAGGTCCTGCTGGCGACCCTGATCGCCGCGCCGATCGGCCTGCTCACCGCCGTCTACCTGGTGGAGTACGGCCGCGGCCGGCTCGCCAAGGCGGTCACCTTCTTCGTCGACGTCATGACCGGCATCCCGTCGGTCGTCGCCGGCCTGTTCATCCTCTCGCTCTGGAACATCCTGCTGGGCTTCGAGTACTCCGGATTCTCGGGCAGCCTCGCGCTGGCGATCCTGATGATGCCGGTCGTGGTCCGCTCCACCGAGGAGATGCTCAAGCTCGTCCCGAACGAGCTGCGCGAAGCCTCGTACGCGCTCGGTGTGCCGCGCTGGAAGACCATCCTGCGGATCGTCCTCCCCACCGCCGTGGGCGGGATCACCACCGGTGTGATGCTGGCGGTCGCCCGCATCACCGGTGAGACCGCCCCCGTGATGATGCTGGTGTTCGGCGCCGACTTCATCAACAGCGACCCGTTCCACGGTCCGCAGCAGTCGCTGCCGCTCTACATCTGGCAGCAGTACTCGCAGATCAACAACGACTACGGCTACCAACGCGCCTGGGGCGCGGCCCTGGTGCTGATCGCCTTCGTGATGGGTCTCAACCTCGTCGCCCGGGGCATCGCGCGCTGGCGCTCGCCCAAGGGCGGGCACTGACACCGACTGACGTACGAACAGACGAGAGAAGACGAAAGACCATGGCCAAGCGCATCGACGTCAGCGGACTGTCCGCCTACTACGGCTCCACCCGCGCCATCGAGGACATCTCGATGACCATCGAGCCCCGCTCGGTGACCGCCTTCATCGGCCCCTCGGGCTGCGGCAAGTCCACCTTCCTGCGCACCCTCAACCGGATGCACGAGGTGATCCCCGGCGCCCGGGTCGAGGGCAAGGTGATGCTGGACGACGAGAACCTGTACGGCGCCAACGTCGACCCGGTCGCCGTCCGCCGCTCGGTCGGCATGGTGTTCCAGCGCCCCAACCCGTTCCCCACCATGTCGATCTACGACAACGTGGTGGCCGGCCTCAAGCTGGCCGGGGTGAAGAAGAAGTCCGTGCTGGACGGCGTGGTGGAGAAGTCCCTGCGCGGCGCCAACCTGTGGAACGAGGTCAAGGACCGCCTCAACAAGCCCGGCGCGGGCCTGTCCGGCGGCCAGCAGCAGCGCCTGTGCATCGCCCGGGCGATCGCGGTCGAGCCGGAGGTGCTGCTGATGGACGAGCCCTGCTCGGCCCTCGACCCGATCTCCACCCTCGCCATCGAGGACCTGATCGGCGAGCTGAAGTCGCAGTTCACCATCGTGATCGTGACCCACAACATGCAGCAGGCGGCCCGCGTCTCGGACCGCACCGCCTTCTTCAACCTGGCCGGCGTCGGCCAGCCCGGCAAGCTGGTCGAGCTGGACGACACCCAGCGGATCTTCTCCAACCCGTCGGTCCAGGCCACCGAGGACTACATCTCCGGCCGCTTCGGCTGACCGGCCCCGCGCGCCGTCCGCGCGAGGCCGCACGAACTGCTCCGCGGCGCTGCATGGCGGTGCCGCCGCGGAGCCAGCAGGAAGGGCCCGCCCCCCCGTGCTGTGGGGGCGGGCCCTCTCCGTCCGCGGCCGGCTACGACGCGGTGGGGGTCACAGGACCAGCAGGTTCACGACCCCGTACATCGCGGCGGCCACGATCGCCGCCGCCGGCATGGTGATGAACCAGCCCATCACGATGTTCTTCGCCACCCCCCAGCGGACCGCGCGGACCCGTTTGGTGGCGCCCACGCCCATGATCGCCGAGGTGATCACGTGGGTGGTGGAGATCGGCGCCGCGTAGACGAACGAGGTGACGTACATGACCGCGGAGGCGGTGGCCTCGGCGGCGAAGCCCTGCGGCGGGTCCAGCTCGATGATCTTCCGGCCGAGGGTGCGCATGATCCGCCAGCCGCCCGCGTAGGTGCCCAGCGAGAGCATCGTGGCGCAGGAGAGCTTCACCCAGATCGGGATGCCGTTGCCGGACTGGTGGCCGGAGATGGTCAGCGCCATCACCACGATGCCCATGGTCTTCTGGGCGTCCTGCAGGCCGTGCGCCAGCGCCATCGCCGCCGCCGAGGCGGTCTGCGCCACCCGGAAGTTGCGCTTGGCCTTGTGCGGGTTGGCCTTCCGGAAGATCCACAGGATCGCCAGCATCACCAGGAAGCCGCCGATCAGGCCGACGACCGGCGAGACGATCATCGGGACGATGATCTTGTCGATCACGCCGTGCCAGACCACCCCGATGCCGCCGGCCAGCGCCGCGCCCACCATGCCGCCGAACAGCGCGTGCGAGGAGGAGGACGGCAGGCCGAAGTACCAGGTGACCAGGTTCCAGGTGATCGCCCCGACCAGGGCCGAGAACAGGATCGCCATGCCCTTGCTGCCGGTCGGGGTCTCGATGATCCCCTCGGAGACGGTCTTCGCCACCCCGCTGCCGAGGAAGGCGCCCGCCAGGTTCATCACCGCGGCCATCGCCAGTGCCGCCCGGGGGGTCAGCGCCCGGGTGGAGACCGAGGTGGCGATCGCGTTGGCGGAGTCGTGGAAGCCGTTCGTGTACGTGAAGAAGAAAGCGACGCCGATGACGACGATCAGTGCTGCCATGTCCACGGAGGTCAGGACTCCTTGACGGCGATGGTCTCCACCGTGTTGGCCACGTGCTCGAACGCGTCGGCGGCCTCTTCGAGGACGTCCACGACCTGCTTGAGCTTCAGCACCTCGATCGCCTCGTACTGGCCGGAGAACAGGTGGGCCAGCAGCTTGCGGTGGATCTGGTCCGCCTGGTTCTCCAGCCGGTTGACCTCGATCCAGTACTCGGTGAGGTTCGACATCGACCGCAGGTTGGGCATCGCCTCCGCGGTCAGCTCGGCCGCTCGGGCCAGCACCTCGATCTGCTGCTCGATGCCCTTCGGGAGGGTCTCGATGTCGTACAGCACGACCAGGTCGACGGCCTCCTCCATGAAGTCCATGATGTCGTCGAGCGAGGAGGCCAGGTTGTAGATGTCCTCCCGGTCGAACGGGGTGATGAACGAGGAGTTCAACTGGTGGAAGATCGCATGGGTGGTGTCGTCCCCGGCGTGCTCGGCGGCGCGCATGCGCTCGACGATCTCCGCGCGGGCTGACACGTCCGAGCCCAGTAGTTCCAGCAGGAGCTTCGATCCGACGACGAGGTTCTCCGCGGCGGCGGCGAACATGTCGTAGAAGCTCGTCTCCTTCGGGGTCAGGCTAAAACGCACGGAAATCTCCGATGTGCGGGGTCGGTACTTGACGATGCTAGGCGCACGCGCCCCGCTCATGGGCACGGGGTTGCCGACGCGCGCCCTAAGTGTGTCCCACGACACGCCGGTTTGCTCCCGCTCTGCAGGGGGATCTCTGTGCTGACGCCCGGACGGCGGAACACCCGGACGGTGCCGCGTGTTGGAGGATGGGGTACCTCCCGGCCGAAGACCGGGGGCGGGCCGAGCACCGAGACCAAGAGGGCGGATCGGATGACCACCATCGACACCCCGAGCACCGACGACGCCCCGGCGGCCTGCCACCCCGCGCCCGGCGGCCCGCACGGGTACAGCGGCGAGAAGGAGGCGCACCTCAAGCGGCTGCGCCGGATCGAGGGTCAGATCCGCGGCCTCCAGCGCATGGTCGACGAGGACGTCTACTGCATCGACATCCTCACCCAGGTGTCCGCCTCCACCAAGGCGCTGCAGTCCTTCGCGCTCTCCCTGCTGGAGGAGCACCTGCGGCACTGCGTGGCCGCCGCGGCCGCCGCGGAGGACGGCGGCGAGGAGCTGAACGCCAAGGTCGCCGAGGCCAGCGCGGCCATCGCCCGGCTGCTGCGCACCTGAGCGGGGCCGCCACGGCCTCCGCTGCGGGCTGACGACCGGTCAACGGCCCCGTTCCGGCGTCCGCTGCTGCGGCGCCCGCGGTTCCGGGGCCCTCGGCTCCGACCGGTCCGGTCCGCCGCGGGGGGCCAGCAGCACCTCGTCGATCTGCTCGGCGGCCAGCCGTTCCGCGCGGCTGGCCGAAGCGGCGATCATCAGCTCACCGGTCAGGTCGATCTCGTCCAGTGCGGTTCTGTCGTGGCCGCCGGTGCCGTTCTCCCCGGATGCCATGGCCTCCACCCCTTCCGCGCCCCGTCCGCCGCACTGCTCCGCCCGCCCCGTACCAGCGTAGGGAGCCGCGGGCCGGGCCACATGGCACGGACGGGCCATCTCTGCCGCCCGAAACGGGTGGGCCCGGGCGGCGGCCGGTCACTTCGGCGAGGGGCTGGCCTGCATCGAGTAGATGTCCCCGGCGGCGGGCTCGGCGGCCTCCACCGGCTTGCCGAAGTCGGCCAGCGACAGCGTGGAGACCACCTTGACCTGGTCCTTGGCCGCGGTGGAGCCGGCCACCCCGGCGAAGGTGAAGTTCTCCACCACCTTGTGCAGCCGGCCCTGGCCGTCCAGCCAGACCTCGTACGGGACCTCCTTCACCGTGAAGGTCTGGGCGGCCATCCGCAGGCCGTCCGCCCCGCGGCCGCCGGTCGCGTCGGCGGCCTTCGCCAGGTCCAGGGTGCCCCGGTAGTGCTTGAGCTCCCCGCCGTCCGCCGCCTCGGTGCCGACCAGCTCGGCGCTCTGCGCGCCGCGCAGCGCGCCCGCCGCGGTGGCCGGGTCGGTGGCGCCGGAGCTCACCAGGTTGCCGTCCGGGAGCTGGCGCACGTCCAGCCTGACCCACTTGCCCTCGGGGATCTTCGCGCCGCTGTTCTGCAGGTACACCGTGCCGGGCAGCACCACCTCGGTGATCTTCCCGGTGGTGGCGGCGCCGGGCGGCACGTCGATCTCCAGCCGGCCGATCCGCTTCACGTAGTCGTAGCCGCCGGTGCCGCTGAACACCGCCTTCTTGTCGGCGGACTCGGTGGTCAGCTCGGTGGTCGCGGTCACCGAGCCGGTGCGGCCGGTGATGTCGGCGGCCGAGCGGACCGCCGTCAGCGGATCGGCGGAGAGCCGGTCGGCGGAGCCCGACCGGTCCTGGCCGCCGCCGCTACAGGCCGACAGCACCGTGACGAGCAGGGCCGCGGCCGCGGCGCGGTTGAGCTTCTTCACTTCTTCGACAACCCCCTCGGGCCCCGGATGACCCGGCAAGCAACCGCCCCGGATGGGCAGAGCGCTTGCCAGGCAAACGAGTTGGGGCGCGGAAGGTTACGCCGGCGTTCACCGGTCGGACGGGAGGCCGGGCCGCCCGGGCGGGATACCGTGAAGGACGTGGCAGATCAGCGCCCCGGAGCGCCCGACGGGACGACGCGGACCGACCACCCGGACGGACACCGGGTGGAGGTGACGGAACGCGGCTCGTTCAGCTTCGCCCACTGCGCCTGCGGCTGGTTCGCCCCCGGGCGGCGCTCCCGGGACAAGTCCCGGCGCGACGCCGCGGAGCACCTCGCGGACCCGGACGGCGGCGGCTGAGGGCCCGGCCGGGCGAGACGGGCAGGCGGACGGACGCGGGCCGGTGCGGGGTCAGGCGGCGAGGTCGGACTCGGACCCGCGCTCCGGCTCGGGGCTCCGGTCCCGCCCGGCCCGGCGGCCGGAACGGCGGGCGGCGGGCGCGGCCTGCCGGCGGCGGCCGGAGTCCGCGGCGGCGGCGCGGGCCACCACCAGCGGGCGCAGCGCGCCGCGGGACAGCGCGTGGCACAGCGGCACCAGCACCGCCATCGCGAGCGGGGCCAGCAGCAGCACCACGGCGGTGGCCAGCGCGTAGCCGCCGAGCACGTCGGTCGGGTAGTGCACGCCGACGAACAGCCGGCAGAAGCCCTGCAGCAGGGCCAGCGCCCCGGCCGCCAGGCCGAGCCGGCGGTTGACCAGGAACAGCGCGACCGCGACGCCCATCGACATCGCCGAGTGGTCGCTGACGAAGGAGAGGGTGTCCTCCTTGCCGGGCACCAGCACGTCCAGCTCGGGGTGGGTGACGAACGGGCGGGGCCGGTCGACGAGCTGCGAGATCGGCAGGTTGGCCAGCTCGGAGACGGCCACGGCGAGCGGCGCCCACAGCACGCCGGCCACCGCGACCGGGGCGTCCGGGCGGCGGCGGGCGCTCAGCCAGGCGACCAGGCCGATCGCGGCCAGGCCGAACAGGATGCCGTACTCGGCCGTCCAGGCGACCAGCGAGTCCAGCCAGCCCGGGGCGTCCGCGGCCAGGCCGTTGACGGCCTTGAGCAGGCCGAGGTCGGGGTCGCCCGAACCGGCTCCGGCGTCGGCGAGCAGCGTCGGCACGCCGCACCTCCCTGTCCGCTCTCCGCAGTGGTCCCAGATCGTGGTGCTTCCGGGTGCGGACGACCGGTAGCCTCCTCAGTCAACGCGATCAAGGCCGCCGCGGTTTCCCCCCAAACGCACCGTTACCCAAACTTGACTCACCGTCCACCGCGCATGCACATGCCGATGCCGGTCAGCTCGCGGCGCCCGGCCCGCCGCCCCTGGTGATGGTGCCGTCGTTCGGGTTCCGGTCGGGCAGCGCGGCGGCGCCGTCCGGGGTGACCCGGGTCGCCCCGATGTAGTCCTTCTGCGCGATGGTGTCGTAGCGGACCTTGGCCCCGGTGTGCGGCGCGTCGATCATGTAGCCGCCGCCGACGTAGAGGCCCACGTGGTGGATGGTGCGCGGGTCCTCCAGGTCGTTGGCGAAGAACACCAGGTCGCCGGGGCGGAGTTGGTCCCGGGACGGGTGCGGCCCGGCGTACCACTGGTCGTTCGCCACCCGGGGCAGCTCGATCCCGACGGCGCGGAACGCCGCCTGCGTCAGGCCCGAGCAGTCGAACCGGCCGTCCTCCCAGCTCTGCCCGGTGCCGCCCCACAGGTAGTCGGTGCCCAGCTTGCCCTGCGCGAACCAGATCGCGCCCGCCGCCTCCTTGGACAGCGCCAGCTGCACGCCCGGGTCGGCCGGGGCGGTGAAGGACCTCGCCAGCGCCTGGATGCTGCGGACGTAGCCCTGGGTCTCCTTGTACGGCGGGACGCCCCGGTACTGGGAGACCGCGCCGGGGCCCGCGTTGTAGGCCGCCAGCATGTTCGCCTGCCGGTCACCGGGGACGTTGGAGACCTGCTTGGCCAGCAGACAGTCGTAGCTGGCGGCGGAGGCGATCGCGTCGAGCGGGTTCCAGACGTCCCGCTTGCCGTCGCCGTCGCCGTCGACGCTGAAGGCGTCCCAGCTGCCCGGCATGAACTGGGCCATGCCGGAGGCCCCGACCGGGCTCTTCGCCGACGGGTCGAAGCCGCTCTCCTGGTAGAGCTGGGCGGCCAGCATCGGCGCCGAGATCTCCGGGCAGAGCGCGCCCCACCGCTGGATCTGCGGCCGGTACGCGGCCGGCACCGTCCCGCCGGACAGCCCGAGGGACGCGGAGGAGCGCTCCGGCACCCCACTGGCCGCGTACGTCCCGAGGGTCACCACACCCACGAAACCGATCGCGAGCACCACCGTCGCGGCACCCGCCAGCCGAGCCTTCCGGAGCACCATCCCAGCACCATCCCGACGGAACGTCAGCGGCCATGTCCTGTTACGCAATTGCCCGGTGCAATCATCACAGATACCAGGGGCGGGCAGTATCCTCGAACCACCGGACATCCTGGCGGAACGTCCGGGCCAGCCACGGTCAATCCGCGAGAAGCAGCCAAGTCGACGTCATATCTGGCCAAGAACAGGCCCTGCCCCTTCGCTCGGCCGTGGTCCGGGGCCTTGAATTTTCCTGATCGGGCGGTGAGATGGGATGGACCTGAACGTGGACAGCACAGTGATCCGGTACCTGGCGGAGGACCCGCCCAAGAAGGCCGACATCGACACCATCATCGGCGGGATCGCCCCGGACTGGGGCCCGTTCGCCACCCTCGGCTCCTCGGCCCGGGTCATGGTCCAGGTCGTGATGGCGGTGGCGATCCTGGTCTGCCTCGCCATCGCCATCTGGGGCGCGGCCAAGCAGCGGATCGGCGCCACCGCGATGCGCGACACCTTCAGCGCCGAACAGGGCAAGGGGCTGATCGTCGCGGGCCTGACCGGCGTGTTCATCATCGGTTCGCTCGGCACCCTGTTCACCATTGTGTACGGCATGGCCATCTGACGAGCGGACAACTCCCCTCCGACCAGCGCTGATCCGGTCCGCCGCACCCCGGCCCCCGCACTTCCCCGCCGAGCAACCCGTCACGCCGCCGCGCGCCCCGCGCGGCGGCGCCCCACCAGGAGGGCCCCGTGCCGTTGTCCGACGACCAGCCGCACACCCGTACGCGGCTACCGGTCGCCGAACAGACCGCCCCCGCGACCGGCCGTCAGGCCCGGCCGCTGCGCACCCTCCTGACCGTCCTCGCCGTCGTCACCCTGCTGGTGGTCGCCGTCGCCGTCGCCAACCGGGACAAGCCCCCGGTCGGCCGCACCGGCACCGGCACCTCCGGCGACCGCGCCCCCGGGGCCGCCGCCTCCCCCGACCGCACCGCCGCCAGCGGACAGCAGCCGGTCACCACCACCTCCAACGGCGTCGGCACCGGCTACCCGCACACCGACCAGGGCGCGCAGTCCGCCGCCGCCAACTACGCGGTCGCCCTGGGCTCCACCGACATGTTCCGCACCGACAGCCGCAGCACCGTCCTGGCCACCATCGCCGACCCCACCGCGGTCCAGTCCCTCCAGGCCCGCCTCGACCAGGCGTTCACGCCGGAGACGAACGCGCGCTACGGGCTGGACGCGCAGGGCCGCCCGCCCAAGGGGCAGACCTTCGTCAACCGGGTCGTCCCGGTCGGCACCCGCACCACCAACGGGGCCGACACCGCCACCCGGGTCGACGTCTGGTGCACCGGCCTGTACGGCCTGACCGGCGAGGGCTCCGTCATCCCGGTCACCCAGGACTGGTACACCCTGACCGTCACCATGCGCTGGACCGGCAGCGACTGGAAGCTCACCGACTACTCCCGCGCCGCGGGCCCCGCCCCCCTGCCGGGCGACCAGCAGGCGGCCACCGCGAAAGAGATCGCCGATGCCGTCCAGCAGTTCGGAGGGTTCCGCTATGCCCGCTGACGCGTCCAGACTGCGCTTCCTGCGCCGGGCCGGGACGCTCGGCGCCGCGCTGAGCGTCCTCCAACTCACCGTGCTGCTGGCCCTGCAGGGGGTCGCGGCCGCCGATCCGACACCGAGTCCGAGCGGCTCCAAGTGCGCGGGCAACGACGCGACCGTCCTCGGCGCCGACAAGCTGTGCGCCCCGCCCGGGGCCACCGTGATCCCCGGGACGGGCGCCGTCTCCGGCGTCACCGATCCGCTGGGGTCGCTGGCGAAGGGCTGCGCGCAGGCGGCGGCCTGGGTGGTGCGGCAGTTGTCGGGGGCGATCGACGGGACGACGAAGGTCGACTTCACCAACGCGGCGTTCCTGCAGCAGTACGCGGTGGTGTTCGCCGTCTCGACGGTGATCACGCTGGTGCTGTGGCTGCTGGCGGTGACCAAGCGGGCGGTGCGCGGCGCGGCGCTGGGGCAGGCGTTCGCGGAGGCGGTCGGGTTCCTGTGGCTGACGGTGATCGCCTCGGCGTTCACGCCGCTGATCCTGTACACGGTGGTGACCGTCACCGACGGGCTGACGGACGCGATCTCGGCGGGCACGAAGTCGGACACGGGCACCTACCTGGGCGGGTTCGCGGACACCCTGGAGAAGGGGAGCATCGGCGGCGGCCCGCTGATCCTGATCCTGGTGTCGCTGGTGGCGGTGCTGGCCGCGGCGGTGCTCTGGGTGGAGCTGGTGATCCGGGCGGCGATGCTGTACGTGGGCGCGCTGCTGGGGACGGCGGTGTACGCGGGCCTGGTGGACAAGCAGATGTGGAAGCACGTGCGCCGGTGGGCGGCGATGATGCTGGCGGTGGACCTGGCGAAGCCGATCGTGGTGATCATCCTGGGGCTGGCGGGCGCGGTGGCGACCGGTGCGGGGGCGGACGACGACTTCGGCCGGGTGCTGGCGGGGCTGGCGATCCTGTTCCTGTCGATCTTCGCGAGCGCGGCGGTGTACCGGTTCGTGCCGGGCTTCGGCGACGAGCTGATGGCGATGCGGCGGGCCCGGGCGAGCGCCGTGCAGGCCGGCAGCGCGATGATCAACGGCCCGGCGAACTTCGTGAAGCAGGGCATCTCCACGCACGGTTCGCGCGGCGGCGCGGAGGGCGGGGGCGGCGGTTCCGGCTCCCCGGCCGGCGGTGGCGGGGCGGGCGCGGGCATCGCGGCGCACGCCTCCCGGCCCGCGAACCCGCCGCGCCCGGCGGCGCCGCCCGCGCAGGCCCAGGTCCAGGCTCCGGTCAACAACCCGAAGGGAGGGTGACGGGGAGATGAGCAGCGAACAGCTCGGCCAGTACGGCACCCAGTACGCCCATCAGCGCCGCAGTTACCTGATCGGCAAGGCGCGGCCGAACGCGCCGATCGGGCGCAACCGGGAGAACGGCGAGATCGTGCTGATCATCGCCGGCGCCGGCCTGGGCATGGTGTGGGGGCTGGTCCCGAGCCTGTTGCCGCTGCGGATCGCCGGCCTGGTGGGCTTCCCGCTGCTGGCGATCATGGCGGTGTACGTGCCGTACCGGCGGCGGACGTTCTACAAGTGGGTGGAGATCAACCGGACCTTCCGGCGGACGATCCGCAGCGGCCGGGCGGTCTGGAAGCCGGACGTGCACGAGGCCGGGACCAGGCTGGACGGGCGCGAGGTGGAGGTCGGCCCGCCGCCGGGGGTGGGGCGGCTGCGCTGGCTGACCGCGCCGTTCGGGCCGGACGAGGTCGCGGTGCTGATGCACCTGGAGCGGCGGACGGTGACCGCGGCGATCGAGATCGAGGGCCCGGGCGTGGGCCTGCGCGACTCCGAGGACCAGGAGGCGCTGGTCGACCGGTTCGGGACGCTGCTCAAGCACGTGGCCAACGGCGACGGCTTCGTGACCCGGCTGCAGATCCTGGCCCGGACGCTGCCGGCCGACCCGGACGCGCACGCCAAGGACGTGGCGCGGCGCGGCGACCACGACGCGCCGCGCTGGCTCCAGGAGAGCTACGACCAGCTGCAGTCGATGGTGTCGACCTCCTCGGAGCAGCACCGGGCGTACCTGGTGGCGTGCATGCACTACAGCCGGGACCTGGCGGCCGAGGCGCACGCGATGGGGCGCACGGCGTACGGGCGGGGCGAGAAGCGGGCCCGCGACGACGACGGCCTGGCGACCGTGATGGCGCGTGAACTGACCGACATCTGCGCCCGGTTGGCGGAGGCGGACATCCGGGTGCGGCAGCCGCTGGGGCAGGCCCGGCTGGCCTCGCTGATCCACTCGATGTACGACCCGGACCACCCGATCGACCACATCCAGGCGATGAGCAGGCGCAACGCCTGGCCGGCCGAGCTGGACGCCACCCACCCGCAGTACCTGCAGGCGAAGACCCGCGAGGCGGCGACCCGGGAGCCGTGGTGCCACGCCACCGCGTGGATCAAGGAGTGGCCGCTGACCCCGGTCGGGGTGAACTTCCTGGCGCCGCTGCTGGTGCACACGCCGGACGTGATCCGGACGGTCGCGGTGACCATGGACCTGGAGCCGACCGACGTGGCGATCGAGCGGATGCTGACCGAGAAGACCAACGACGAGGCGGAGGCCAGCCGGGCGGCGAAGATGAACCGCACGGTCGACCCGCGCGACCTGGCGCACACCGGCCGGGTGGACCAGCGCGGCGACGACCTGGCCTCGGGCGCGGCCGGGGTGAACCTGGTCGGCTACCTGACGGTCTCCGCGCGCAGCCCGGAGGCGCTGGCCCGGGACAAGCGCACCATCCGGGCGTCGGCGGGCAAGAGCTACCTGAAGCTGGAGTGGTGCGACCGCGAGCACCACCGGGCGTTCGCCAACACCCTGCCGTTCGCCACCGGCATCCGCCGCTGACGCCGCTGACCCCCGGAGGCCCGTCGATGCTCGGCAAGCTCACCGATTCCTTCACCAGCACCCTGTTCGGCCGGGTGGAGACCACCCGGCTGCCGGTGCGCACCTCCAGCGGCCAGGCGCAGGCGGTGTACCTGCCGACCGCGGCACCCGGCCTGGGCGACTCCGGGGTGATCATCGGGCGCGAGGTCTACAGCGGCAAGGGCTACGTCTACGACCCGTTCCAGCTGTACGGCCAGCAGCTGCCGGCCCCGCACTGGCTGGTGCTGGGGGAGTCCGGCAACGGCAAGTCGGCGCTGGAGAAGACGTACGTGCTGCGGCAGTTGAGGTTCCGCGACCGCCAGGTGGTGGTGCTGGACGCGCAGGGCGAGGACGGCGTCGGCGAGTGGAACCTGATCGCGAACGCGCTGGGGATAAAGTCCATCCGGCTGGACCCGCAGGCGGCCCTGGGCGGCGGCGTGAAGCTGAACCCGCTGGACCCGGCGATCACCACCAGCGGCCAGCTGTCGCTGCTGCGCACCATCATCGAGGTGGCGATGGGCCGCGGCCTCGAGGAGCGGGCCGGGTTCGCGCTGAAGGCCGCGCACGCGTACGTGCTGGCCACGGTGACGGACCGCCAGCCGGTGCTGAACGACATCATCGACACGCTGCGCAGCCCCGACCTGTCGGCGGTGGAGTCGCTGGGCGTGGAGGTCGGCGAGGTGCAGTCCTGGGGCCTGGACGTGGCGCTAGTGCTGGACCGGCTGGTCGACGGCGACCTGCGGGGCATGTTCGACGGCCCGACCTCGGCGGGCATCGACCTGGACGCGCCGCTGATCGTCTTCGACCTGTCGCACATCGACCGGAACTCGATCGCGATGCCGATCCTGATGGCGATCGTCGGGGTGTGGCTGGAGCACACCTGGCTGCGGCCGGACCGGGTGAAGCGGATCTTCCTGGTGGAGGAGGCCTGGCACATCATCAACAGCCCGTTCGTGGCGCAGCTGTTCCAGCGGCTGCTGAAGTTCGGCCGGCGGCTGGGCCTGTCCTTCGTCGCGGTGGTGCACCACCTGTCGGACGTGGTGGACGGGGCGGCCGCGAAGGAGGCGTCGGCGATCCTGAAGATGGCCTCGACCCGGACGATCTACATGCAGAAGGCGGAGGAGGCGAGGGCCACCGGCCGGGTGCTGGGCCTGCCGCGCTGGGCGGTGGAGATCATCCCGACCCTGTCGCCGGGCATCGCGGTGTGGGACGTCAACGGCAACGTGCAGGTGGTGAAGCACATCATCACCGAGGCCGAGAAGCCGCTGGTGTACACCGACCGGGCGATGACCGAGGACGCGGTGGCCGAGCGGGACCGCGCGGACCAGCAGCTGGCGGCGCAGCCGCGGATCTGACGGCCCGTCGCGCGGGGTGACCGTCAGCTCGCGGAAACCAGCTCGTTACTTCCGGGTTCCTGACAGCTACGCGCGTTGACCCTAGGCTGCACCCAGACAACGCCAGGCCGCGCTGCCGCGGCCCCGACGGTCCAGGGGACAGCCATGCCCATTTCCGGTTCCACCGGCCGCCGCTCGACCGCCCTCGCGGTCGCCGCGGCCGCCGCCCTCTTCGGCACGATGGCCCTCCCGGCCGCCGCCGAGGCCCACGGCCGGGGCCACGACAAGCCCAAGTACGAGGACCTCCAGCTCCTCGCCATCAACGACTTCCACGGCAACCTGGAGCCCCCGGCCGGCTCCTCGGGCACGATCAACGAGATCGACCCGGCCACCGGCAAGACCGTCGCCACCCCGGCCGGCGGCGTCGAGTACCTGGCCACCGCGCTGCGCGACGCCCGCAAGGGCCACCCCAACAGCCTCACCGTCGCGGCCGGCGACATCATCGGCGCCAGCCCGCTGGTCTCCGGCCTGTTCCACGACGAGCCGACCATCGAGGCGATGAACAAGATCGGCCTCGACGTCACCTCGGTGGGCAACCACGAGTTCGACGAGGGCTCGGCCGAGCTGCTGCGGATGCAGAACGGCGGCTGCCACCCGACCGACGGCTGCTACGAGAAGGGCCGCAAGTTCAAGGGCGCGGACTTCCCGTACCTGGCGGCGAACGTCACCAACGAGAAGACCGGCCGGACGCTGCTCAAGCCGTACTGGGTGACCAACGTCCACGGCGTCAAGGTCGGCTTCATCGGCGTGACCCTGGAGGGCACCCCGAACATCGTCACCGCCGCCGGCGTGCAGGGCCTCACGTTCGGCAACGAGGTCACCACCATCAACAAGTACGCCGCCGAGCTGAAGCGGCAGGGCGTCAACTCGATCGTCGCGCTGATCCACGAGGGCGGCCTGCCCGCCAGCAACGTGTACAACTACGACTGCGGCCCGGCCGGCGCGGGCGTCTCCGGCCCGATCGTGGACATCGCCCGGAACATCGACCCGGCCGTCGGGGCGATCGTCACCGGCCACACCCACAACTCGTACGCCTGCATGGTCCCGGACCCGAAGGGCGTGCCCCGCTCGGTCACCAGCGCCGCCTCGTTCGGCCGCCTGTACACCGAGATCGACCTCAAGCTGGACAAGCGCAGCGGCAGCATCGTCCGCCCGACGGTCACCGCCGCCAACCACGTCGTGCGCCGCGACGTGCCGAAGGCGCCGGACCTGACCGCGCTGCTCGACCGGTACACCAAGCTGGCCGCGCCGATCGCCAACCGGGCCACCGGCTACATCACCGCCGACATCAACGGCCGCGGCTCCACCGCGCTGGAGAAGCCGCTCGGCGACCTGATCGCCGACGCCCAGCTGGCCGGCCTCTCGCCCGCCGACAAGGGCGGCGCGCAGGTGGCGTTCATGAACCCCGGCGGCATCCGCGCCGACCTGGTGTACCGGGCCACCGGCAGCGAGGGCGACGGCGTGGTGACCTACGGCGAGGCGTTCGCCGTCCAGCCGTTCACCAACATGATGCAGGTCAAGACGCTGACCGGCGCCCAGCTGGTGCAGGTCCTCCAGCAGCAGGTCTCCGGCGTCAACGAGGCCGCCCCGAAGGTGCTGCAGATCTCCTCGAACCTGCACTACACCCTCGACCTGAACCAGGCCGGCGCGGCCCGGGTGGTCGTCGACTCGATCCGCCTGAACGGCGCGCCGCTCGACCCGAACGCGAGCTACCGGGTCGCCGCCAACGAGTTCCTGGCCGGCGGCGGCGACGGCTTCCCGGCCTTCACCGCCGGCACCGACAAGCTCGTCGGCGCCTCCGACCTGGACCTGTTCAACGCCTACCTGACCGGCCACAGCTCGGCGAGCGCGCCGATCGCCCCGCCGGCCGCCGACCGGATCAAGGTCATCGGCGTCGGCGAGGACAACGGCTGACCCCGGCGCGGCGACGGGGGCGGGGCACCGGCGGTGCCCCGCCCCCCGTGCGTCCCCGGCCTGTCCTCAGCGCGGCTCGGTCGGCTCCCCCGGCAGCACCACCACCGCCTGCGCCCCCGGCCCGCCGTGCGGGGCCGGACCCAGCGAGACCTGCCCGCCGGTGTCCCGCACGGTCTGCGCCACGATCGACAGCCCCAGCCCCGAACCCGGCAGCTGACGCGAGGACGGCGACCGCCAGAACCGGTCGAACACGTACGGCAGTTCCTCCGCCGGAATGCCGGGCCCGTGGTCCCGGACCGTCAACCGCCCGTCCCGCAACGACACTTCGATCGTCCCGGCGGGCGGCGAGTACTTCACCGCGTTGTCCAGCAGGTTGATGACCGCCCGCTCCAGCGCCGCCGGGTCCCCGTGCACGTACCAGGGCCGCACGTCCGTCTCGAAGGTCAGCGACGGTCCGCGCAGCCGCCCCCGCTCCAGCGCCCGCCCCACCGTCTCGTGGAACGGCACCACCGTCCGCACCGCCTCCGGGTTCGGCGTGTCCGGCCGGGACAGCTGCAGCAGGTCCCCGATCAGCACGGTCAGCTCCTGCATCTGCGCCTTCATGTTCCCCAGCATCCGCGCCCGGGTCTCGGCGGGCAGCGCCCGCCCCTGCGCGTCCGACCGGATCAGCAGGTCGACGTTGGTCCGCAGCGAGGTGAGCGGCGTGCGCAGCTCGTGCCCGGCGTCGGCGATCAGCCGGGTCTGCCGCTCCCGGGAGTTGGCGAGCGCGGTCGACATCGAGTTGAACGAGGTGGCCAGGCGGGCGATCTCGTCCTTCCCGTTGACCGGGATGGTGGTGCCGACCTCCTCGGTCCGGGCGATGTGCTCGACCACGTCGGTGAGCTGGTCGACGGGCTTGAGCGCGGAGCGGGCGACGACCCGGCCGGCGATCCCGGCCCCGACCACGCCGAGCCCGGCGACACCGGCCATCAGCAGGGCGAGGGAGTTCAGCGAGTCCTGGACGTTCCTGAGCGGGGTGGCGGTCAGCATGACCGCGTTCGAACCGTTCACCGCGACCGGCAGCACCCGGATCATGGCCGGCTCGCCGTCGGCGTACTGGCCCTCCCGGTAGGTGGCACGGGGCGAGCCGCCGTGCGTCAAATCCGCGGGCAGGGTGTCGATCGCCTTGGTGGAGCCGATCGGGAAGCACACCTTGCCGCCCTCGACGAGCACCTGGATGTCCCACGCGTTCTGGTGGAACTTGTCGTTGCTGGACGGCACGCGGGCCAGGGCCTGCTCGGCGTTGTCCCCGCACGCCGCGAGCCCGATGTCGCGGTCGGGACCGGGCTTGGGAGCGTCCTCCAGTTTGGTGCGCGCCTGCTGGTAGAGCGTGTCGCGGACCAGGAACCAGCACGCCGCCGCCGCGACCGCGATCGCCACCGCCACCGCGGCGGCCGTGAGCATGGCCAGCCTGCTCCGCAGCGGCTTGCCGCGGAACCACCCCGTGAGCCGGCCGATCGGCTTCACGCCGCGGCGCCGGTCGCGGCGCGCAGGGCGTAGCCGACGCCGCGGACGGTCTGGATGATCCGGGGCATGCCGTGCTGCTCGGTCTTGCGGCGCAGGTACATGACGTAGACGTCGAGGGAGTTGGAGGAGGGCTCGAAGTCGAAGCCCCAGACGGCCTTGAGGATCTGTTCCCGGGTCAGCACCTGGCGCGGGTGGGAGAGGAACATCTCCAGCAGCATGAACTCGGTGCGGGTGAGCTCAATGGGCGTGCCGTCCCGGGTGACCTCGCGGGTGGCGGTGTTCATCCGCAGGTCGCCGAAGGCCAGCACCTCGCCGCCGTCCTCGTCGGCGGCGGTGCGGGCGGCGGCCTCCGCGGCGAGCGCGTTGCGGCGCAGCAGGGCGCGGACCCGGGCGAGGAGCTCGTCGAGTTCGAAGGGCTTGGCGAGGTAGTCGTCGGCGCCGACGTCGAGGCCGGTGACGCGGTCGCCGACGGCGTCGCGGGCGGTGAGCATCAGGACGGGCACGGTGTCGCCGCGGGAGCGCATCCGGCGGACGGCGGTGAGGCCGTCCATCCGGGGCATCATGATGTCCAGCAGCACCAGGTCGGGGTGGTCGCGTTCGACGGCGGCCAGGGCCTCGTAGCCGTCGGTGGCGGTGGCGACCTGGTAGCCCTCGAAGGCGAGGCTGGATTCCAGCGCGTCGCGCAGCGCGGGTTCGTCGTCGACCACGAGGACGCGGGCGCCGCCGCCCGGGGCCTCGGCGGGGGTGCGGTCGTCGGCGGGGGGAGTCATCGGCTCGGGGCCCTTTCTGAGTCCGGTGCTGTCCTGGCCATTGTCCGTCGGGTGGGACGGATCGGGGGAGACGGCCGGCGGAGGTCGGTCGGCGGGGTGCGGTCGGCGGAGGCGGTCAGACCGTCTTGCCGGCCTGCATCTGGGACAGCACCTGCTTGACGCTGTTGATCGGGATGGCGAAGCCGAGCCCGACGCTGCCGGCGTCGGAGCTGGAGCTGGAGCCGCTGCCGGAGTACATCGCCGAGTTGAGGCCGATGACCTGGCCGGCGGTGTTGATCAGCGGGCCGCCGGAGTTGCCGGGGTTGAGCGCGGCGTCGGTCTGCAGGGCCTGGTAGGTGGCGGTGTCGGCGGAGGAGCCGGAGGAACCGGAGGAGCTTCCGGAGCCGGAGGAGCCGCGCCGGCCGGGCAGGTCGGGGAAGCCGAAGCCGCCGTTGTTGCTGGTGGTGCTCTCGTCGACCTGGACGGAGACCTGCCGGTCCTTGGCGGAGATGATGCCCGAGGTGACGGTGCCGGTCAGCCCCTCGGGGTTGCCGATGGCGACCACCGAGTCGCCGACGGCGGTGCTGTCGGAGTCGCCGAGGACGGCGGTGGTCAGGCCGCTGACGCCGGAGGCGGTGATGACGGCGGTGTCCAGGGACTTGTCGGTGCCGGTGACGGTGGCGGGGGCGGTGGAGCCGTCCTGGAAGGTGACGGTGGTCTGGCCGCCGCCGCTCACCGCGCCGGAGACGACGTGGTAGTTGGTGAGGATCTGGCCGTCGGCGGTGAGCACCACGCCGGTGCCGGTGGCGGTGCCGCCGCTGGTCTTGACGGTGATCTGCACGACGGCGGGGGAGACCGCGGCGGCGATCGCCGAGACGTTGGCGCTGCCGTCGGCGTTCGCGGAGACCGGGCGCACCAGGGTGCTGCTCGCGCCGGTGGTGCCGGAGCGGTCGCCGACCAGGGCGCCGCCGCTGACGCCGCCGACCAGGGCGGCGATCGCGGCGACGGCGGTGACCAGGGCGAGCCGGCTGCGCAGCAGGCCGCGGCGGGCGCGGTGCCCGGCGGGCGGCTGCTGGTCGGCACCGGCTCCGGCGTCGGCGGTGGCGGCCCCGGGCTCGGCGGCGGGGGCCGCGGGCGGCAGCGCCGGGTAGGCGGCCTCCTGGTAGGGCGGGTACGGCTGCTCCGCCGGGTGCGCGGGGTACGCCGAGGGTGTCGGGGGCACCGGGTACGCCGGGTGCGCGGGGACGGTGGGCGGCTGCGGCGGGAGCCAGCCCGCGCCGCCGTCCTGGGGGTGGGGCTCCTGGGTGTTGCGGTGCTGGTCGCTCATGACGACCACGTTCCGCGCGGTTCATGAAGACCGGATGAGAGGGTGGTACAGGTTCCCCGAGAAGCGCGTCAGCTTCTCATAAAGCCTGGTCAGGCGGGAGATCCGGCCCGGTCGCCGGCGCAGCCGCAGGAACGCCGCACGACCAGGCGCGACGGGAACTTGCGGACCCGCTCGGTGTCGCTGCCGGGCACCATCAGCGAGTCGTCGAGGACCAGGTCGACGGCGGCCCGGGCCATCGCGTCCCGGTCGGAGGCGACGGTGGTCAGCGGCGGGGAGGCGAAGGCGGCCTCGGGGATGTCGTCGAAGCCGGCCACCGCGAGGTCCTCGGGGACGCGCAGGCCGAGTTCGGTGGCGGCCCGCAGCACGCCGATCGCCTGGTCGTCGGTGGAGCAGAAGATCGCCGGCGGGCGCCGGTCGGAGCCGAGCAGCTCCAGCGCGACCTGGTAGGCGCCGTAGCGGTGGAACGGGGCGTCCACCAGGTACGGCTCGGTGGGCAGGCCGTGCGCGGTCATGGCCAGCTCCCAGCCAGCCACGTGGTCGATCACCGGGTCGCCGGGGGCGGGGGACTCGACCGGGCCGCCGAAGCAGGCCACGTACGGGTGGCCGTGCTCCTCCAGCAGGTGGCGCACGACCAGTTCGGAGCCGCCGACGTCGTCGGTGACCACGGCGACGTCGTCGATCGCCTCGGGGCGGCGGTGCAGCAGCACCACCTTGGCGCCCTCCATGGCGGCGAACTCCTCGGCGGCGCGCTGCGAGGGGCCCTGGCTGACCAGGATCAGGCCGGAGACCCGCATCCCGAGGAAGGCCCGGACGTAGTGCACCTCGCGGTCGTCCACGTAGTCGGAGTTGCCGATCAGCACCAGCTTGCCGCGCTCGGAGGCGGCGCGTTCCACGGCGTGGGCCATCTCCGCGAAGAACGGCTGCCGGGCGTCGGGGACGACCATGCCGATCAGGTTGGTGCGCCGGGAGGCCATCGCCTGGGCGACCGAGTTCGGGCGGTACCCGAGCTGCTCGATCGCGGCGAGCACCTTCTCCCTGGTGGCCGGGGCGACCGGCCGGGGACCGTTGTTGATCACATAGCTGACGACCGCGGTCGAGGTGCCAGCCAGTCGGGCTACGTCGTCGCGCGTCACCTTGGCCACGGGGGGAGTCTACGCGGGTGGTTCGCCGGTCCGGCCCGGGGTGACACCTGGTGGGACGGCGGTTTCGGGAGCGATCCGGGCAAAGCCGGGCGAGTGTTTCCGCGGTGCGGCCCGCCCGGCCGTGCGTCAGTGCTCGCGGGTGGCGCCGGTGCGGTTCGGCTCGGCCCGCTCCGGCCCCTTCTCGGGCCGCTCGGGCACCACGAACCGGTAGCCGACGTTGCGGACGGTGCCGATCAGCTGCTCGTTCTCGACCCCGAGCTTGGCCCGCAGCCGGCGGACGTGGACGTCCACGGTGCGGGTGCCGCCGAAGTAGTCGTAGCCCCACACCTCCTGGAGCAGCTGGGCCCGGGTGAAGACCCGGCCGGGGTGCTGGGCCAGGTACTTGAGCAGCTCGAACTCCTTGAAGGTGAGGTCGAGGACGCGGCCCTTGAGCTTGGCGGAGTAGGTGGCCTCGTCGACCGAGAGGTCGCCGTTGCGGATCTCCATCGGGCTGTCGTCGGTGGCCGCGTTCAGCCGGCCGAGGGCCAGCCGCAGCCGGGCCTCGACCTCGGCCGGTCCGGCGGTGTCGAGCAGCACGTCGTCGACGCCCCACTCGGCGGTGACGGCGGCGAGGCCGCCCTCGGTGACCACCAGGATCAGCGGGCTGCCGATGCCGGTGGAGCGCAGCAGCTGGCACAGGCTGCGGATCTGCGGCAGGTCGCGCCGGCCGTCGACCAGGATCACGTCGGCGCTCGGGGTGTCGACCAGGGCGGACCCCTCGGCGGGGGCCACCCGGACGCTGTGCAGCAGCAGCCCGAGGGCGGGCAGCACCTCGGCGGAGGGTTGCAGGGCGTTCGTCAGCAGGAGCAGAGAACTCATACCCGGTTAGTCCCCTTTCCGGGTCGTCGCGGTCGCGGCCGCCTGGGAGAGCGGTGGCCGCGGTACAGGGTGGGGGGGAACGCCGACCGGGTCGGCGGGGGCGTCGGCGGGCGGGGCGGCGGTGGCTCGCCCGAGGTCCCGCAACCCCTGGCGTCCCGCTGGTGCCCCGTCCATCGGCGTACCCTCCGGTCTGGTCCCGTCCCGGGGTGCGCACCTCGTCGTGCGGCCCGCGGCGGTGGTGTTCCGGCGGCGGGTGCGGGTGGGGCACCGTTCGCAAGAACGTCCGTATGGCGTCCTGAAAGCACGAAAGGACCCGGGGGCGACTCTGCCCGGATCCCTCATCGCGTTCGAGGATAGCCGACCGGCTGCGGCCTGGGGAGAGGCGCGAGCGGGGCGCGCGGCGGCGATCGGCGCTCCGGGCCGTGAGGCGCGTTGCTCCGGCGGGGCGGCGCGGCCCCGGGGGGTTTGCCTCCGGGTGGGGGGAGCGCGCGATGATGGGGGCCGCACCGGCCGCACCGTACGTGTACCCCGATTCCACGGGTGGGCCGGCCGGCACCGGGCCGGCCGCCGTACCGGGCGAGGACCGTCGAGAGGGGTTGCCGTGACCGCGACCGCCGAAGCACGCACCGCCGCCGGGGAACCCGCCGCCGCCGGCTCACCCGGACGAGTGAGCGGGACGGTGCGCTACTGGGCCGCCGCCAAGTCCGCGGCCGGCCGGGCCGAGGAGGCCGTCGAGGCCGCGACGCTGGCCGGGGCGCTGGCCGCGGTGCGCGCCGCGCACGCCGACCGGCCGGAGCTGCTGCGGCTGCTGGGGGTGTGCTCGTTCCTGCTGGACGGCGAGCAGACCGGCGGCCGGGACCACGCCGAGGTGCCGCTGTCCGCGGGCTGGACGGTCGAGGTGCTGCCGCCGTTCGCCGGAGGCTGATCACCGGTTTCCCCGGCTGCCGTTCCGGAACTGGGGCACGCGTGCGATCGTCCCTATGTCCGTAGCCCGAATGCCGTTCGTCTCCGAACGGACGTCGGATCGACCGTCTGCTGGGGGAGTGCGATGCACGGCTCGGTGAAGTTGCTGATCGGCCTGGGGGTGGTGGCCGGCCTGCTGGTCGGCGCCGACCGGATAGCCGTCGGGGTCGCGGAGGACCAGGCGGCGGACGCGGTCGTCTCCTCGGGCTGGATGACCACCAAGCCGGACGTCAGCATCGACGACTTCCCGTTCCTGACCAGCGCGCTGGCCGGGGAGCTGGACAAGGTCACGATGAGCTCGGACGGGATGACCGTGACCGACGGCCGCGAGACGGTGACCGTGCACGCCTTCCGGGCCGACCTGTCCGACGTGAAGTTCACCGACTCCTACCGGGGCGTCACCGTCGGGCGCGGCGACGGCCGGGGCGTGATCGGCTACCAGGACCTGTCGAAGTTCATGGTGGGCGGCGGCCGGCTCACCCTGGCGTACGCGGGCCCGGGCAAGGTGAAGGCCGAGGTGCCGGGCGGCTCGATCGAGGGCCGACTGCGCAGCGAGGGCAACCAGGTGATCGTGGACAACCTCCAACTCACCGGCGCGGCCTCCAAGTTGAACGGCCTGGCCGGCGACCTGCTGAAGCCCCAGCGGTTCGCCCTGACCGGCCTGCCGACCGGCCTCGCCCTGGCCGAGGCCACCCCGGAGCAGGACGGCGTCCGGCTGCGCTTCACCCTCGCCCCCGGCACCACGCTCGGCCACTAGGCCGGACAGGGCCTGGCGTCCGCTGGGCGAGACGGGCTGTCCAGGCCGGCTGCCGGAACGTCCCGAATCACCCGTCCGCCCGGTCCCCGCACCGGGCCCGGGCCGCTTCGGCTGAGGACGGAAATCGGTAAATCCCACCATGCGGATGTTCCGGTCTCAGCATTCGACACAATGATGACAGCGCCCCCTCCGAGTCCCTAGCATCGTGGTCATGAAGCGACAGGCGGACCTCACGAAGCGGCGGGCGGTAGACCACTGCCGCGTGTCGAGCTGCCTGTGTCGAATGCGCTGACCCGGCGGTCGCGCCCCGTACTCCCGGCACGTCCGCCCCGCTCCGACGCCGCGAACCGGTAGCCACGGGCACCGGTGCGTCCGGAGCGGCGAGAACCCCGTCGTTCCACCCCGGCCGAAGCCGCACCCACCTCCGTCCCAGCATGCGGACAGATGTGCGGACGCGCACGGTCCGGAGCACTCCCGCAGCCTTCCGCCAACCGCCCCCGGATGGAGAACCCACATGAGCCGCAGCGACGTCCTGGTCGACGCCGACTGGGTCCAGGCCCACCTGGACGACCCGAAGGTCGTCATCGTCGAGGTCGACGAAGACACGGCCGCCTACGACAAGAACCACATCCGCAACGCGGTCCGGATCGACTGGAAGAAGGACCTCCAGGACCCGGTCCGCCGCGACTTCATCGACCAGGCCGGCTTCGAGGCGCTGCTGTCCGCCAAGGGCATCGCCAACGACGACACCGTGGTCCTCTACGGCGGCAACAACAACTGGTTCGCGTCCTACGCCTACTGGTACTTCAAGCTGTACGGCCACGGCGACGTCCGCCTGCTGGACGGCGGCCGCAAGAAGTGGGAGCTCGACTCCCGCGAGCTGGTCGTCGAGCAGCCCGAGCGGGCCGCCACCCAGTACACCGCGCAGCCGGCCGACTCCTCGATCCGCGCCTTCCGCGACGACGTGGTCAACGCGATCGGCAGCCTGAACCTGGTCGACGTCCGCTCGCCCGACGAGTTCTCCGGCAAGCTGCTCGCCCCGGCCCACCTCCCGCAGGAGCAGTCGCAGCGCCCGGGCCACGTCCCGTCCGCCAAGAACATCCCGTGGGCGAAGAACGCCAACGACGACGGCACCTTCAAGAGCGACGACGAGCTCAAGGCGCTCTACGAGGCCGAGGGCGTCGACCTGGCCACCGACACCATCGCGTACTGCCGGATCGGCGAGCGCTCCGCGCTCACCTGGTTCGTGCTGCACGAGCTGCTCGGCCAGGAGAACGTCAAGAACTACGACGGTTCGTGGACCGAGTACGGCAGCCTGGTCGGCGTGCCGATCGAGCTCGGCAACTGAGCTCCGGCTCGCACGACGGCAAGGACGAGGGAGACAGACATGTGCGGTGCGAAGGCCGGCGGCCCGGACCTGGCAGGAGTTGACGTGGCCAACGAGACGATCATCCAGGGTTCCGTGACCCGCAACGACGAGCCGGTCAACGGCTACGTGCGGCTGCTCGACGAGAACGGCGAGTTCACGGCCGAGGTCCCGACCTCGGCGACCGGGCAGTTCCGGTTCTTCGCCCGCCCGGGCAAGTGGACGCTGCGGGCCCTGGTGCCCGGCGCCACCGTGGACCGCCAGGTGGTCGCCACCCAGGGCGAGTTCACCGAGGTCGCGATCGCGGTCTGAGACGACCGCACCAGGCAGTGCACCGCGGGGCCCCGGCCGTCTTCAACGGCCGGGGCCCCGCGGCCTACCCTGGAGGGGTGCAGGCACATCGACGGCACGTGCGCTACTTCGTGATGATGGGCGTCTGCCTGACGCTGTTCGTCCTCGCCTGGGGCGTGGTGCGCTTCTGGTCGGTCGGCGCCGCCATCGGCATGTGCGCGGTCGCCATGGTGATCCCGCCGGTGGCCGCCGTCCTCGCCAACCGGCGCGACCGCGACGACGACTGGTGGAACGACCCGCGCTGGGACGACCCGCGCTGGGAGCGGCGCGGCCACGACCGGGACGCGCCGGACCGCGAGCCCCCGGAGGAGCGTCAGTAGACCAGCGCCCGGGCGTCGTCCGCCATCACCTCGGACAGGAACACCTGCGCACCGGCGATCCGCACGCCCTCGATCACGTCGGCCTGCGCGATGTCCCGGCGCGCCGCGCACTGGGTGCACAGGGTGACGCTCCCGGCCGCCAGGACGGCCTCCAGCAGGTCCGGCAGCGGCGCGGAGTGCGGCAGCTCGAATTCGGCGGCCCTCCCGGGCAGGGCGAACCAGGCGGACTCGCCGGTCAGCCAGAGCGAGACCGGCACGCCGCTGGCGACGGCGACCGAGGCGACCGTGAAGGCCTGCGAGCAGCGTTCGGGGGCGTCCGCCCCGGCGGTGACCTTGATGACCAGCTTCTTCGACATGCCCCAGAGACTACGGGCGCGGGGGGCGCCGGATAGACTCGCGCCGTACCACAGCCCGTCGAACCCGCCCCTGGGAGCGCACCGTGTCCGGTCTTGAGATCTTCTTCGACAGCCTGCTGGCTCTGATGGCCGTGCTGATCACCTGGTTCGCCATCTTCTCCGTCATGAAGCTCTACCAGGGCCAGCGCTGACGACTGCCGTACGGTTGACCCGGTAACCGTCCGACGACACCAGCCAGGACCATGATCGAGATTCCTTCCGACCTCCACCGCGACGTCGTCCCGCTCGCCTTCCTCCTCGGCACCTGGGAGGGCGCGGGCGTCCACGCCCCCCTTCCCGGTCAAGAGGGCCCCGGCAGCGAGAAGTGCAACTTCGGCCAGGAGATCGTCTTCCGGCACGACGGCCGTCCCTTCCTGGAGTTCCGCTCCCGCACCTGGGTGCTGGACGAGCAGGGGGAGAAGGTCCGCCCGCTGGAGACCGAGCACTCCTTCTGGCGGGTGACCAGTAACCAGCACGGCACCAGCGGTGAGCGCGAGATCGAGGTCTCCTCGGTCCGCGACGACGGCACCGTGGAGATCTGGTACGGCAAGCTGCACGACGGCAAGCCGCAGATCGACCTGGCCACCGACGCGGTCGCCCGGATCGAGGACGCGGCCCCGTACAGCGGCGGCAAGCGGCTCTACGGCCTGGTCAAGGACGAGCTGCTCTGGGTCGGCGAGAAGGCCGCCCCCGAGGTGCCGCTGCGGCCGTACATGTCCGCGCAGCTGAAGAAGGTGCTCAACCCGGCGCAGCTGATCCACGACATCAACGACCTGCCGGACGACGGGATCGCGTTCTTCCGCTGATCCACCGTCCACGCACGGAGTGGGGACCGGCCCGGCGGCCGGTCCCTACACTTGTCATACGACCTCTCACCGGGCAGGGACACACGTGGCGAACAGCGAGAGCACCGACTGGAAGTCCGACCTGCGCGAGCGCGGCTACCGGCTGACGCCGCAGCGCCAGCTGGTGCTGGAGGCCGTCGACCTGCTCGACCACGCCACCCCGGACGAGATCCTGGGCCAGGTCCGCAAGACCGCCAGCGGCGTCAACATCTCCACCGTCTACCGGACGCTGGAGCTGCTCGAGGAGCTCGGCCTGGTCTCGCACGCGCACCTCGGCCACGGCGCCCCCACCTACCACCTGGCCGGCCGGCACACTCACCTGCACCTGGTCTGCCGGGACTGCGACCGGGTCACCGAGACCGACACCGAGATCGCCGCCCCGCTGATCGACAGCCTGCGCACCGAGCACGGCTTCGACACCGACCTCAAGCACTTCGCCATCTTCGGCCGCTGCGCGGACTGCACCGCCAAGCTGGAGGACGGGCAGCCGTAGGGCCGACCGGGCACGCGGGGGGCGAGAGCCATCGGCCCGCGACGCCGTCCTCCTGCGCCGGTCGGTCTAGGCTGGCGGGTATGAAGAGCCCGCTGCTTGCCCTGCCCGGCGCCGTCCCGGCCGAAGGTCCCGACGAAGGGGTCGCCGCCCACTACGGCGACCTGTTCCGCGAGCAGCGCGCGCTGGCCGCCGGGCGCGGCTTCACCGACCTGTCGCACCGCGGCGTGATCACCGTGACCGGCCCGGACCGGCTGAGCTGGCTGCACCTGCTGCTCACCCAGCACGTCAGCGAACTGCCGCCGCAGCGGGCCACCGAGGCGCTGGTGCTCTCCCCGAACGGACACGTGGAGCACGCGCTCTACCTGGTCGACGACGGGGAGACCACCTGGATCCACGTGGAGCCCGGCGGCGCGCCCGCGCTGGTGAAGTACCTGGAGTCGATGAAGTTCTGGAACCGGGTCGAGGTCGCCGACGCCACCGAGCGGTACGCGGTGGTCTTCCTGCCGGCCGGCTCCACCGCCCCGGTCGAGCGGGCCGCCGCGGTGCGCGAACTGCCGTGGGGCCGCGACGTGTTCCTGCCGCGGGCCGAACTGGCCGCGGCAGCCGAGGAGTTCGGTCCGGCGGCGGGCGTCTGGGCGTACGAGGCGCTGCGGGTCGAGGGGCACCGGCCGCGGCTCGGCTTCGAGACCGACCACCGGACCATCCCGCACGAGGTGGACTGGCTGGACAGCGCCGTGCACCTGCAGAAGGGCTGCTACCGGGGCCAGGAGACGGTCGCCCGGGTGCACAACCTGGGCCGGCCGCCGCGCCGGCTGGTGTTCCTGCACCTGGACGGCACCGAGGAGAAGCTGCCCGCGCACGGCACCGAGGTCCGGGTCCAGGGCCAGGAGCGGCCGGTCGGCTTCGTCACCTCCTCGGCCCGGCACCACGAGCTGGGCCCGATCGCACTGGCCCTGGTCAAGCGCAACACCCCGGTGGACGCCGTGCTGCTGGCCGACGGCGTCCCGGGCACCCAGGACGTGATCGTCCCGGCCTGAGGGGTCTTCGCCTCCGTGAGGCCCTCTCGCCGACGTGAGAGGGCCTCACTTGCTCGATGGCCTCTCACTCTCGGAAGAGGCCCTCACTTCCGCGATAACCTCTCACTACTGCGACGGGACCTCACTCCCGCGAGGGGATCAGACCTCCAGCAGGACGGTGAACGGCCCGTCGTTCACCAGCGACACCTGCATGTCGGCGCCGAACCGCCCGGTCGCCACCTCGGCGCCCAGCGTGCGCAGTTCGGCCACCACGGCGTCCACCAGCGGTTCGGCGACCGGGCCGGGCGCGGCGGCGTTCCAGGTGGGGCGGCGGCCCTTGCGGGCGTCGCCGTAGAGGGTGAACTGGCTGATCACCAGCAGCGAGGCGCCCAGCTCCGAACAGGACCGCTCGGGGCTGCCCGGGAACAGCCGCAGCGTCCAGAGCTTGCGGGCCAGTTGGGCGGCCTGCCCGGGGGTGTCCTCGTGGGTGACGCCGACCAGGACGCACAGGCCCGGCCCCTCGATCGCGCCGACCGTCTCGCCGTCCACCGTCACGGCCGCCCGGGCGACCCGCTGCACCACTGCTCGCATGCCGCCATTGTGCCGGTGCGCCCACCCAGGGGGCGCACGGCCTCCGGTTGCGCGCCGGGGTCGCGCATGGTGCGCCCCGATTCGTGCAGGTGAGCCGGTGGCGCGGGTTCTTCGTACTAGCCAGGGGTGTTCGCCAGGGGGCCGTTCGGGTACTCGGGCGTGCGGCGCCGGGGCCCGGGGTGGCACGCTGTGCGACGGTCCGGGGCCACCCGGGCCCCGCCGGGGCGTCCGCCGTCCCGGCGAACCGCGTCACCCGCACGAGTGGCAGCGCCCGCCGGGGGGAACCCTGGAGGTCGGGCGGCCCGTGCTACCGGCGGGCACTGGTACTACGGCAGGTGGTCGGATTGATGGACGTGAGCGCGGTCGACGGGCTGGCCGGCCTGGCCCTGGAGGAACTGCGGGTGCTCCGCCGGGACGCGCTGGAGCAGGAGGCCGACCTGTCCTACCTGCGCCGCCTGCTGCACGGCCGGATGGACATCCTGCGGGCCGAACTCCAGCGCCGGGAGATCCCGCTGACGGGCGCGAGCGAGGCCCAGTGCGCGCTGCTGGACCGGCTGCCGGCCATCCTCGCCGACGCCCCGTCCGCGACCCGCCGCCCGGCCCGGCACCTCACCCTCGGCCCGCCGCGCGGCGAGCGCTACCGGCGGGAGGCGGACGCCCTGATGGGCGACGTCCAGCTGGCCGACCTGTCCGCGCACGCCACCGCCGACCTGCTGGCCGCGATCGAGCGGCTCGACGTGCACCAGCGCGAGGTCTCCGGCCGCCGCCACGCGCTCCAGCGCACCGCGGACGACTGCGGGGCGGAGATCACCCGCAGGTACCGTGAGGGGGAGGCCCGGGTCGACGACCTGCTCAGCGAGCGCTGAGCGGGGCGGACGCGGCCGGGGTCCACCCACCCTCACCGCACCCGCCCTGGAGAACCACCCGTGTCGCAGCCCGCCCCGCCCGCCCTCGCCGAGGTCATACGCTCCGGCTTCACCGAGGGCCGCCACCGCGGTTCGCTGGTCCTGCTCGACGCCGACGGCGCCGTCGAGTACGCGCTCGGCACCCCCGAGCTGCCGGTCTACCCGCGCTCCACCGCCAAGCCCTTCCAGGCGGTGGCCACCCTCCGGGCCGGCCTCGACCTGCGCGGCGAACAGCTCGCGCTGGCCGCCTCCAGCCACTCCGCCGAGCCCTTCCACCGCGCCGCCGTCCGCAGGGTGCTGGCCGACGCCGGCCTCACCGAGTCCGCCCTGCGGCTGCCCGCCGACCTCCCGCTGGACCCGGTGGAGGCCGAGGAGCTGCTGCGCTCCGGCGGGGAGCGCGCCCCGATCCTGATGGACTGCTCCGGCAAGCACGCCGCCTGGCTGGCCGCCTCCGCCGCCAACGGCTGGGACCTGGCGACCTACCTCGACCCGTCCCACCCGATCCAGGTGCTGGCCCGCACCGCCCTGGAGCAGGCCACCGGCGAACCGGCCGCCCACCTGGGCACCGACGGCTGCGGCGCCCCGCTGCTGGCCGTCTCGCTCACCGGCCTGGCCCGCGGCTACCGCGCCCTGCTGCTGGCCGACCCCGGCACCGAGCGGCGCCGGGTCGCCGACGCGATGCGCGCCCACCCCGAGTACGTGGCGGGCACCCGCCGGGCCGACACCTGGCTGATGCGGGCGGTGCCCGGGGCGCTGTCCAAGATGGGCGCCGAGGCCGTCCAGGTGGTGGCGCTGGCCGACGGCCGGGCCCTCGCCTTCAAGATCGAGGACGGCGCGGAGCGCGCCCGCGGCCCGGTGCTGGCCGCCGCGCTGCGCCGACTGGGCGTCCAGGACCCGGTGCTGGACCGGATCGCCGCCGCCCCGCTGCACGGCGGCGGGAACGTGGTCGGCGAGGTCCGCGCGGCGTTCTGAGAGCCCGTCGGCGCCCCGGTCGAGCCCCGGTCGAGACCCCGCCGACGCCGCGGCCGACGCCCCGTCGGCGGAAGCCGGGATGCCCGGGGCGGCGCTTCGGTGCACGGTGGACGGCGGGGGAGCCACCCGTCGCCGCACAGGGAGAGACCGCCATGACCGACCACACCTACCGGGTCACCGAGATCGTCGGGTCCTCGCACGAGGGCGTGGACGCCGCGATCCGCAACGGCCTCACCCGGGCGAACCGGACGCTGCGCAACCTGGACTGGTTCGAGGTGGTCCAGGTCCGCGGCCACCTCAAGGACGGCGAGGTCGAGCACTACCAGGTCGGCCTCAAGGTCGGCTTCCGGCTCGACGACAACGACGGCGCCTGAGGACCGTCCGGGCGCAGCGGGAAGGCACCGGGAAGGCACCGGGAAGGCACCGGGCACGCACCGGGCACGCACCGGGCACGCAGCGGGTACGCACCGGAAGCGCCACCGGGAAGCAGCAGGGGCGGGAGCCCGGAAACTCCGGACTCCCGCCCCTGCGCGTGCGGTGCGGGCCACCCCGAGGGGTGTCACGGCTCAGTGGCCGCCCTGCTCCTCCAGGCGCTTGATCGAGGCCGTGATCTCGGCCTCGGCCTCGGCGCGGCCGACCCAGTCGGCGCCCTGGACGGACTTGCCCGGCTCCAGGTCCTTGTAGACCTCGAAGAAGTGCTGGATCTCCAGGCGGTCGAACTCCGACACGTCCTGGAGGTCCTGGAGGTGCGACCAGCGCGGGTCGGTCGCCGGGACGCACAGCAGCTTGTCGTCGCCGCCGGCCTCGTCGGTCATGTGGAACATGCCGATGGCGCGGCACTTGATCAGGCAGCCCGGGAAGGTCGGCTCCTCCAGGATGACCAGCGCGTCCAGCGGGTCGCCGTCGTCCGCGAGGGTGCCCTCGACGTAGCCGTAGTCGGCCGGGTAGCGGGTCGAGGTGAAGAGCATGCGGTCCAGACGGAGCCGACCGGTCTCATGGTCGACCTCGTACTTGTTGCGCGAGCCCTTCGGGATCTCGATCAGGACGTCGAACTCCAACGGTTCCTCCAAGGGTTGGGACTGACAGAATCAAGTGTCTCCTACGGCGGGGTGTGCTCGGGAAAGGGGCCGGTCGGTGAGAGCAGGGACAGGGGTGGGACGCGGGCGCAGAGCCGCCCTGGCAGCCGCGCTGGGGGTGGTGCTGGCCGCCGGGACCCTGGCCGCCGACCCGGCCCTGGCCCAGCCCACGCCGGGCGCCGGGACGAGCCGGCCCGCCGGGGACGGCCACGGCCGGAGCGAGGACCGGCAGGGCGGCGACGCCGGTGACCACGGCGACGGCAAGGGCGACGGCAAGGGCGACGGCCGGCAGCACCGGGACGACCGGCACCGGGCCGTCCCGGTCAAGGGCCCGGTGCTGGCCGAGGGCGACGCCGCCGACAGCAAGGCCCCGACCGGCGGCGGGCTGCGCACCGCGCTCGGCGGCACCGTCCAGGACAAGGCGCTGGGCACCCTGAACTTCGCGGTCGCCGACGCCGCCACCGGTGAGTTCCTGTTCGGCGCGCAGGAGAACACCCCGGCCACGCCCGCCTCCACCACCAAGCTCGCCACCGCGGTCGCCGCCCTGGCCCTGCTGCCCGCCGAGCACCGGATCGCCACCACCGTGGTCCGGGGCACCGCCCCGGGCGAGATCACCCTGGTCGGCGGCGGCGACCCCACCCTGACCGCCCTGCCCGCCGACCAGGTCCGGATCGGCGGCCTGCCCGTCGACCCGGACAGCGACCCCGCCTCGGTGGCCGAGCTGGCCCACCGCACCGCCACCGCGCTCAAGGCCGCCGGCACCACCGAGGTGCGGCTCTCGTACGACACCTCGCTCTACACCGGCCCGCTGCTGCACAAGGACCACGACGCGATGAACATCGCCGCGGTCACCCCGCTGATGGTCGACGAGGGCCGGATCGACCCGCGCTCGCCCGACGAGGCCCCGGCCCGGGTGTTCGACCCCGCCGGGCAGGCCGCCGACTCCTTCGCCGGCTTCCTCAGGGCGGAGGGCGTCGCCGTGCAGGGCAAGCCCGCCGCGGCCACCGGGCCCGCCACCGCGCCCGCCGGGACAGCCGCGGGCACGGCCACGGGCACGGCCGCCGCGACCGAACTGGCCCGGGTGGAGTCGCCGACGATCGGGCGGCTGGTCGAGCGGATGCTCACCACCTCCGACAACACGCTGGCCGAGGCGGTCGCCCGGCAGGCCGCGATCGCCGCGAAGCAGCCCGCCAGCTTCGAGGGCGCGGCGAAGGCGGTCAGCACCGAACTGGCCGGGCTCGGAGTCCCGTTGGACGGCGTGGTGCTCACCGACGGCAGCGGCCTGGCCAAGGCCAACCTGATCCCGCCGATCACCCTGGTCAAGCTGCTCGCCGCGGCCGCCGCCCCCGCCCACCCGGAGCTGCGCCCGGTGATCACCGGCCTCCCGGTCGCCGGATTCTCCGGCACCCTGGTGAACCGTTTCGGCGCGAAGTCCGGCGCGGCGGAGGCCGCCGGCATCGTCCGCGCCAAGACCGGCACCCTCCAGGGCGTCAACACCCTGGCGGGCACCGTGGTCGACGCCGACGGCCGCGTCCTGGCCTTCGCCCTGATGACCCGCACCGACGCCGACCCCACCGCGGCCCGCGCCGCCGTCGACCGCATCGTCGCCAAGATCGCCGCCTGCGGCTGCTGACCCCCGCCGGTCCGGCCGGGCGGTGCGCGGCTCCGGGGCGGTGGCGGGGCGGCTGTTTCCCGGGGCGGGCGCGGCGTCCTGCGGACGGCCGCGCGCGGACCGGTCGCCGCCGACCTCGCGCAGCCCCGGTCGGACGGGGATGCCCGCCGGGACGCAGCCGCCCCGCCGCTCCCCGCCGGGCCGGACCGCCGAGGCGCGGGCGGCCCGGGGACGGGGGAGCGGCGGCCGCTGTGCGGTGGGTGGGCCGGGCCCGGGGTGCTCCCGGTGTCCGGCGGCGGAGCGTTGACGGGGTGTCACGGCACGGAGCGGCGAGGGTGCGCGCCTCCCCCGGGCGGGGGTGAGCACGTACGGTGAAGACATGACGAGCGCGAGCGGCAGTGCGGAGATGGTCGACTGGAATCTCGCCGTGGCGACCGCGGTGCGGCTCGCCCGGCCGGGGCCGCGGATCGGGCGGGACGAGGCCCGGGCGGCCGTCGCCGAGTTGCGCCGGCACGCGGCGGAGGCCGAGCGGCACGTGCGCGAGTACACCCGGATGGGGTCGACCGGGGTGGCGGGCACGCCGGTGCTGGTGGTGGACCGGCCGGGCTGGGTGCGGGCCAACGTGGCGGGCTTCCGGACGGTGGTGCGCCCGCTGACCGAGAAGCTGGCGGCCCGCCGGGAGGGCGGCGGCCGGGGCGCGGCGGCGGCCGGTTCGGCGGGGGCGAAGGCCACCGGGGTGGAGGTCGGCGTGGTGCTGGCCTTCCTGTCGGCGAAGGTGCTCGGCCAGTACGAGACCTTCGCGCCGGCCGAGCTGCCGAGCGCCCCGGACAGCCCGGAGGGCCTGTTCGACCAGCCCCGGCGCGGTCTGGCCGCCCCGCCCGGGCGGCTGCTGCTGGTGGCGCCGAACATCGTCCAGGTGGAGCGCGAACTCGACGTCGCCCCGCACGACTTCCGGCTCTGGGTGTGCCTGCACGAGGAGACCCACCGGACCCAGTTCACCGCGGTGCCGTGGCTGCGCGACCACATCCAGTCCGAGGTGCAGGAGTTCCTGGCGCAGACCGACGTCGACCCGGCGGCCTTCCTGGAGCGGCTGCGCGAGGCGCTCGGCGGCCTGCCGCTCCCGGGCCTGGGCGGCCGGCGCGAGGGCCGCGCGGGCCGGGAGGGCGCGCCCAGCGTGACCGACCTGGTGCAGACGCCCGCGCAGCGGGAGATCCTGTCCCGGCTGACGGCGGTGATGTCGCTGCTGGAGGGCCACGCGGACGTGGTGATGGACGGGGTGGGGCCCGCGGTGGTGCCCTCGGTGGCGGAGATCCGGGAGAAGTTCCAGCGCCGCCGCGACCGCGGCAGCGGCCGGCTCGACCTGGCGCTGCGCCGGCTGCTCGGGATGGACGCCAAGCTGCGGCAGTACCAGGACGGCGCGGTGTTCGTCCGGGGCGTGGTGGAGCGGGTCGGGATGGACGGCTTCAACCGGGTCTGGACCTCGCCGAACACGCTGCCCACCAAGGAGGAGATCCACGACCCGGCGTCCTGGGTGGCCCGGGTCACCGGCTGACCGGGCTCACCGGGGCTCACCGGGGCTCACCGGCCGGGCCTGTCCGGACCGGTCGGGCCCGGTCACGACCGGTCCCTCCGTCCGGTGAGTCGTACACCTGAGGCAGCCGTAACGTTTCTCCATTCACCCGTACGTGGGACGGTGGATCCGCCGTTGGCGCGGGTGGCGTGGGCGGTGGCCGGATTCTGCGACCATCTGTGAGCGCCTGGTGACCGAGAGCTGACAGGCGGCCGACACAACCCTCCCTCCGCCAAGGAGTGCCAACCATGGGCCCACACCCCGCTGTCGCGGCGATACGCCTCGCCGTCCGCCGTACCCTCGCCGAACTCGCCGCGGAGGCGGGTGTCGTCCCCGGCGGGCAGGCCCGCCCGCGGACGCCCGCGCCCGTGCCGGTGCCCGCGCTGGCCGGCACCGCGACGGTGCCCGGCACGCTGATCGGCAACGCCCGCCGGCACCCCTCCGGCCTGCCCCGCACGCCCGCCGCGCCAGGCTCCCCGCTGGTGCTGGTGGCGGTCTCCGGCGGCGCCGACTCGATGGCGCTGGCCACCGCCACGGCCTTCGAGGCCCCCAAGCTCGGCCTGCGGGTCGGCGCGGTCACCGTCGACCACGGCCTGCAGGCCGGTTCGGCCGAGCGGGCCGAGCAGGTCGCCGTCCGGCTGCGCGAGCTCGGCCTGGACCCGGTGGAGGCGGTCGCCGTCCGGGTGGGCCGCGAGGGCGGCCCGGAGAACGCCGCCCGGGACGCCCGCTACGCCGCGCTCGACCTGGCCGCCGAGCGGCACGGCGCGCTCGCCGTCCTGCTCGGCCACACCCGTGACGACCAGGCGGAGACCGTGCTGCTGGGCCTGGCCCGCGGCTCCGGGGCCCGCTCGCTGGCCGGGATGCCCGCCCAGAAGGGCCGCTACCGCCGCCCGCTGCTGGAGCTGGACCGGGCCGCCACCCGGCGGGCCTGCGCCGCGCAGTCCATCCCGGTCTGGGACGACCCGCACAACACCGACCCGGCGTACACCCGCTCCCGGGTCCGGCACGAGGTGCTGCCGGTGCTGGAGAAGCACCTGGGCGGCGGCGTGGTGGAGGCGCTGGCCCGCACCGCCCGGCTGTTCCGCGACGACGCCGACGCCCTCGACCAGTGGGCCGCCCTCGCCGAGCGCGACCTGCGCTCCCCGGACGGCGCCCTGGACGCGGGCAAGCTCGCCGAACTGCCCCCCGCGGTCCGCCGCCGGGTGCTGCGCCGGGCCGCGCTGCGCGCGGGCTGCCCGGCCGGCGACCTGTTCGCCCGGCACCTGGAGAGCGTGGACCTGCTGGTCACCGGCTGGCGCGGCCAGGGCCCGCTGCACCTACCCGGGGGCGTCGAAGCCGTGCGCCGGTGTGGCACGCTGGTGTTTCGGCGGCAGGGCGACTGAGCACGAACAGGTCGTACCGCCGCCGCCGAACCCAGACCCCGAACGTTTGAGGACGTATCCCCGGTGGACCAGAACGACATGGGCGCAGACCTCGCGAAGGTGCTCATCAGCAAGGACGAGATCGACGCCAAGCTGGTGGAGCTGGCCGCGCGGATCGACCAGGACTACGCGGGTAAGGACCTCCTGCTGGTGGGCGTCCTCAAGGGCGCCGTGATGGTGATGGCCGACCTGGCCCGGACGCTGCACAGCCAGGTCACCATGGACTGGATGGCCGTCTCCTCGTACGGGATGGGCACCAAGTCCTCCGGCGTGGTGCGGATCCTCAAGGACCTGGACACCGACATCGCCGGCAAGGACGTGCTGATCGTCGAGGACATCATCGACTCCGGCCTGACGCTGTCCTGGCTGCTCGGCAACCTGGGCTCGCGCGGCCCGGCCTCGCTCAAGGTCTGCACCCTGCTGCGCAAGCCGGACGCGGCCAAGGTGGAGATCGACGTCGAGTACGTCGGGTTCGACATCCCCAACGAGTTCGTGGTCGGCTACGGCCTGGACTACGCGGAGAAGCTGCGCAACCTGCCGTTCATCGGCACGCTCGCGCCCCACGTGTACGGCGGCTGAACCGTTCGGGCGACGGGTGGGAACAGTGCCCCGTTCCCACCCGTTGTGCGGGGGTAGGAAAATAGCCCGCACCGTGGTGCGATCCCGCCGGGACCGGGGGTCGCTGCGGTACGGTCCAATCAAACGCTCGTCTTACGAGCACATATCGGATGCGCCGAGGCCCCACAGCCGAGCAGCGCCCGTTGAACTGGCAGGAGGGACGGGGCGGTGACGCCCCGCATGGATGGACGTCAAGCGATACTTCCGTGCGCCGATCATGTGGGTCGTGCTGGCCGCCCTCGCCGTGTTCGCATTGATGGAGCTCGTCTCGGATTCGAGCGGCTACAAAACTGCGGACACCGGGCAGATCGTCAGCGCCATCGACAACAACCAGGTGAAGTCGGCGCAGCTCACCACCGGTGACTCGAACCTCATCAAGATCCAGCTGCAGGACGGCCAGAAGCTGAAGGCCGGCTCGAACGGCAAGTCGCCGTCCGGCACCCGCTTCCAGGCCTCCTACACCGGCGAGCAGCAGGCCGCCGATCTGGCCAAGACACTCCAGGACAAGTACGCCGGCGGGCAGATCGCCGACGGCTACACGGTCAGCCCCGAGAAGCAGTCGACGATCGTCAGCCTGCTCTTCTCGATGCTCCCGATCGTGATCATCGTCCTGGTCTTCCTGTTCCTGATGAACCAGATGCAGGGCGGCGGCTCCCGGGTCATGCAGTTCGGCAAGTCCAAGGCCAAACTGCTCACCAAGGACACCCCGAAGACCACCTTCGCGGACGTCGCGGGCGCCGACGAGGCGGTCGAGGAGCTCCACGAGATCAAGGAGTTCCTCCAGGAACCGGCCAAGTTCCAGGCGGTCGGCGCCAAGATCCCCAAGGGCGTGCTGCTGTACGGCCCGCCCGGCACCGGCAAGACCCTGCTGGCCCGCGCCGTCGCGGGCGAGGCGGGCGTGCCGTTCTACTCGATCTCGGGCTCCGACTTCGTCGAGATGTTCGTCGGCGTCGGCGCCAGCCGGGTCCGCGACCTGTTCGAGCAGGCCAAGGCGAACGCCCCGGCGATCATCTTCGTCGACGAGATCGACGCCGTCGGCCGGCACCGCGGCGCGGGCCTCGGCGGCGGCCACGACGAGCGCGAGCAGACCCTCAACCAGCTGCTGGTCGAGATGGACGGCTTCGACGTCAAGGGCGGCGTCATCCTGATCGCCGCCACCAACCGCCCCGACATCCTGGACCCGGCGCTGCTGCGCCCCGGCCGCTTCGACCGGCAGATCGCCGTCGACCGCCCGGACCTCCAGGGCCGACTGGACATCCTCAAGGTGCACCAGAAGGGCAAGCCGATCGCGCCGGACGTCGACCTCTCGGCCGTCGCCAAGCGCACCCCCGGCTTCACCGGCGCCGACCTGTCGAACGTGCTGAACGAGGCGGCGCTGCTCACCGCGCGCTCCGAGAAGAAGCTGATCGACAACCAGACGCTGGACGAGGCGATCGACCGCGTCGTGGCCGGTCCGCAGAAGCGCTCGCGGATCATGTCCGAGAAGGAGAAGAAGATCACCGCGTACCACGAGGGCGGCCACGCCCTGGTCGCGGCGGCCTGCAACTACTCCGACCCGGTGCACAAGATCACCATCCTGTCCCGGGGCCGCGCCCTGGGCTACACGATGGTGCTGCCGGACGAGGACAAGTACTCGACCACCCGCAACGAGATGCTCGACCAGCTGTCCTACATGCTGGGCGGCCGGGCGGCGGAGGAGCTGGTCTTCCACGACCCGACCACCGGCGCCTCGAACGACATCGAGAAGGCCACCGCCACCGCGCGGGCCATGGTCACCCAGTACGGCATGAGCGAGCGCCTGGGCGCGATCAAGTTCGGCACCTCCGACTCCGAGCCGTTCCTCGGCCGTGAGATGGGCCACCAGCGCGACTACTCGGAAGAGGTCGCCGGGCTGGTGGACGAGGAGGTCAAGAAGCTGATCGAGACCGCGCACAACGACGCCTGGGAGATCCTGGTCGAGAACCGGGACGTGCTGGACAACCTGGTGCTCGAACTGCTGGAGAAGGAGACGCTGAACAAGGAGCAGATCGCCGAGATCTTCACTCCGGTGATCAAGCGTCCCCCGCGTCCGGCCTGGACCGGGTCGGCCCGCCGCACCCCGTCCACCCGGCCGCCGGTGCAGTCGCCGAAGGAGCTGGCGCTGACCAACGGCGCCGCGCCGGCCGCGGGTGACCCGGTCGACGTCGTGAAGCTCCCGCCGGTCGACGGCGGCCAGGTCGAGAGCTGATCGGGCCGACCACCGGTTCGGAATGGATGCCGCGTTTCCGGGGTTTGTACCCTGGAGGCGCGGCATTCGTGCTGCGCCGACCCTCTCCACCCGCTTGACCGAGATTTCCCGACTGACGAGCAGCGAGGCACGCATGATCGATCCGGTGACGCTCGACGGTGAGTCCCCCGGCCGCGAGTTCGACCAGAAGCGGGCCGAGAACGCCGTCCGCGAGCTGCTCCTCGCCGTCGGGGAGGACCCGGACCGCGAGGGGCTGCTGGAGACCCCGGCCCGGGTGGCCCGCGCCTACCGGGAGATATTCGCCGGCCTGTGGCAGCAGCCGGAGGACGTGCTGACCACCACCTTCGACCTCGGCCACGACGAGATGGTGCTGGTCAAGGACATCGAGGTGTACTCCACCTGCGAGCACCACCTGGTGCCGTTCCGCGGCGTCGCGCACGTCGGCTACATCCCGTCCACCAGCGGCAAGATCACCGGCCTGTCCAAGCTGGCCCGGCTGGTCGACGTGTACGCCCGCCGGCCGCAGGTGCAGGAGCGGCTGACCAGCCAGGTCGCCGACGCGCTGATGCGCATCCTGGAGCCGCGCGGCGCGATCGTGGTGTTCGAGTGCGAGCACATGTGCATGTCGATGCGCGGCATCCGCAAGCCCGGCGCCAAGACGCTCACCTCCGCCGTCCGCGGCCAGCTGCGCGACCCGGCCACCCGCAACGAGGCGATGAGCCTGATCATCGGCGGTCGCTGACGCGCCGTCGGCCCGCTGACCGGGGCGCCACCCGCACGGGTGGCGCCCCGGTGCGTCTCCGGGAGCGGGGGCTCAGGAGTGCGGCTCGCGGTCCGGCGGCGGGTCGAGGTGGTCGCCCAGCCACTCCAGGGTGGCGGGCAGCTCGCGCCGCCAGGTCTCGAAGGAGTGCCCGCCGTCGGGCAGGAAGATCGAGTCCACCTTCAGCTCGGGGTGGGCCGCGGCCACCTGCCGGGCCGCGGCCAGGAACCGCTCGGTGGCCGCGAAGTCGGCCTCGGCCCGGGTGGAGACCAGCAGCAGGTCGGCCCGCGGCGCGGGCAGGTTCCTCAGCCGCCAGGTCAGGTCGGACCGCCGGGCGGCGTCCTGGTCGCCGCGGAACAGGTCGCCGTCCGTCCAGCGGTCGTTCGGGACGGTGTAGTCGGCGTGCATCCCGGCCGCGGTCCGGAACGTGCCGGGGTGCCGCATCGCCAGCCGCAGCGCGCAGGACCCGCCGGTGGAGTAGCCGAACACGCCCCAGGAGTCCGCCGAGCGGCTGACCCGGTACGCGGAGCGGACCGCCGCCGGGACGTCCTCGGCGAACCAGGTCTCCGCCTTCGGCCCGCCCGGGACGTCCACGCACTCGGTGTTGCGCGGCGGGGCCACGGTCGGACGGGCCATCACGATCACGGTCGGCGCCAGCTTCCCGGCGCGCTGCAGCTCGGCGGCGGTCCGCGGCAGCCGCAGCCCCTCGACCAGGTGCAGCGAGGGCCCGGGGTAGCCGGCCAGGGCGAGCAGCACCGGGAAGCGCTCGCGGACGTAGCGCGGGTTGAAGTACTCCGGCGGCAGGTAGACGAAGACCTGGTCGGACAGGCCGGAGGCGGGGCCGGTGATCCGCACCGAGTCGACCCGGCCGACCTCCTCCGGCGGCCCGGCGGGCAGCACCTCCTTGACGGTCTCCAGCCCGCCCTCGTCGGTGGGCCGCACCAGCTGCCCGGTCTCCGGCGCGGCGCCCGGCACCTGCGCGGCGACCGGCGCGAGCGCCGCGGCGCCGGGGTGCAGCAGGTCGTTCCAGGAGCTGTAGAAGCCGTAGGCGTTGTTCACCGACAGCAGCAGCACCCCCAGGACGGCCAGTTGGGTGACCGACAGCAGGGCGAGCCGGCCGAGCACCGGCAGCGGGCGCTGCCGGGCCAGCCGGGGCCACAGCCACAGGGTGCCGAGCAGGGCGGCCGCGGCCGCCGCGGTCAGCGCGTACACCAACGTCCGGCTGGTCAGCTCCATGCCTTCCGGTCCCTCCTCGACTCCCGCCCCGCCATCGTCATCTGACGGACCGTCGGAAGCGATTCGGGGTACGCTGACCGGGCGTCGGATGCCCGTGCGAATACGTGCCGCGGGTGGGGGAACCGCCGCACTGGGCCGCGGCGTCCATCGGGATGCCGGACGCGCCGAACCGCCGGACAGGCGGTCACGGGTGCGGTCGGGCCGGGGCGCCGTGTCCCCCGGACCGATGAGCGCAACCGTTCGAACCGGGCCCCCGGCGAGCGGACCCGAACCTCCCGTGGACCGCGCTTGACGTGCGGATTGCCAGAAAAAGGAACAGTCATGAGAGTCCATCACGCCCCGGCTCCCGGAGTGCGCGCCCAGCGCCCCGGTGCCTCTAGGCTGAGTTTCCATGAGCGCTCCCGTGTCCGCTGAGACGACCCCCGACGCACCCCGCCCGCGCGGTCTGCGGGCGCTCCGCAACCAGGCCGCCGCGGTGCCGCGGGCCTGGCTGCCGGGGGCGGTCGGGTACGCCTGCCTGGCCATCGGCCTGATCGACATCGCCTGCGCGGTCTCCCCCAGGCTGCGGTTCACCAGGGTGCACACCGTGGTCGGCCAGCTGCCCGGCGGCACCACCACGCTGGCCGCCGCCGGCACCCTGATGGTCGGCGTGCTGCTGGTGCTGCTGGCGCACGCGCTGCGCCGCCGCAAGGCGCGGGCCTGGCGGGCGGTGTGCGCGCTGCTGCCGGTCGGCGCGGCGCTGCACCTGCTGCGCTGGCACCAGTTCGGGCAGGCCGCGATCTCGCTGGCGCTGCTCGCGGTGATGCTGGTGCACCGGCGCGAGTTCTACGCCAAGGCCGACCCGCGCACCCGCTGGCGCGCGGTGCTCAACTTCGCCGTGCTCGGCGTCGTCTCGGTGCTGCTCGGCCTGGTCGTGGTCTCGGTCCGCTGGAAGGCGGAGATCGGCGACCCGTCGCTGTTCCAGCGGCTGGAGCAGGTCGGCTACGGCCTGTTCGGCTTCGGCGGCCCGATCCACTACACCTCCGACCGGATCGCCGACCTGGTCGGCTACTCGCTCGGCGCGCTCGGCCTGGTCACCGCCCTCACCACCGCGTACCTGGCGCTGCGCCCGGAGAAGCCCGAGCCCGAGCTCACCCCCGAGGACGAGCTGCGGGTCCGCGAGCTGCTGGCCCGGCACGGCCGGCGCGACTCGCTCGGCTACTTCGCGCTGCGCCGCGACAAGAGCGTGCTGTTCTCGCCGACCGGCAAGGCCGCGATCTCCTACCGGGTGGTCTCCGGCGTGATGCTGGCCTCCGGCGACCCGGTCGGCGACGTCGAGGCGTGGCCCGGCGCGATCAAGGTCTTCATGACGACCGCCCGCGAGCACGCCTGGGTGCCCGCCGTGATGGGCTGCTCCGAGGTCGGCGGCGAGGTGTGGACCCGGGAGGCCGGGCTGGACGCGCTCGAACTCGGCGACGAGGCGATCGTCGACACCGCCTCCTTCTCGCTCTCCGGCCGCGCGATGCGCAACGTCCGCCAGATGGTCAAGCGGATCGAGCGCAACGGCTACTCCTGCAAGGTCCGCCGGGTCGGCGACCTCACCCTCGACGAGAAGCGGCAGATCGGCGACGCGGCGGCCCGCTGGCGCGGCACCGACACCGAGCGCGGCTTCTCCATGGCGCTCGGCCGGTTCGGCGACGCCGGGGACGACGACTGCGTGGTCGTCACCGCGCACAAGGCCCCCGAGGAGGGGGAGGCGGGCGCCGACGCCGCCGACGACCTGAAGGCGGTGCTGCACTTCGTCCCGTGGGGCGAGGACGGCATCTCGCTGGAGCTGATGCGCCGCGACCGGGAGGCCGACCCCGGCCTCAACGAGCTGCTGATCGTCGCCGCCCTCCAGGAGGTCGGGGCGATGGGCGTGCGGCGGGTCTCGCTGAACTTCGCGATGTTCCGCTCGGCGCTCGCCCGCGGCGAGCGGATCGGGGCGGGCCCGGTGCTGCGGGCCTGGCGCGGGCTGCTGGTGTTCCTCTCGCGCTGGTTCCAGATCGAGTCGCTGTACAAGTTCAACGCGAAGTTCCAGCCGAGCTGGGAGCCGCGCTTCCTGGTCTACCCGCACACCCGGGACCTGCCGCGGATCGGCTTCGCCGCGATGCAGGCGGAGGCGTTCATCACCCTCGGCATGCCGCGCTTCGGCCGCAAGCGGCAGCGCCAGAGCCTGACGGCGGAGCCCGCGGCGCAGTTGGGCAGGGCCGCGTAGGCGCGCGGCGGGGTCGCGGGGCGGGCGGCGGGCCGCCTCCTCCTCGCGACCCCGCGGCGGGCGCCGGGCCGGTCGCGCGGTTCCCCGCGCCCCCGTCGGCCCCGCCCGGGGGAGTCGTTCCACCCGGTGCGTCGATAATGGGACGCATGAGCGAGAACGTCCCCGGTCTGCCCGTCCTTGAGCGCTGCGCGGTGATGGGAGTGGTCAACGTCACGCCGGACTCGTTCTCGGACGGGGGGCTGTGGCTGGACCCGGCGCGGGCGGTGGCGCACGGGCTGGACCTGGTGGCGCGCGGGGCGGACCTGGTGGACGTGGGCGGGGAGTCGACCCGGCCGGGCGCGGTGCGGGTGACCGAGGCGGAGGAACTGCGCCGGGTGGTGCCGGTGGTCACCGAGCTGGCCCGGGCCGGGGCGGTGGTCTCGGTGGACACCATGCGGGCGGGCGTCGCCGCGGCGGCCCTCGCGGCGGGCGCCCGGCTGGTCAACGACGTGTCCGGCGGGCTCGCCGACCCGGAGATGGCCGGGGTGGTGGCCGACACCGGCGCGCCGTTCGTGGTGATGCACTGGCGCGGCCAGTCCGCGGACATGGACGCCCGCGCGGTGTACAGCGACGTGGTCGCGGACGTGGTGCGCGAGCTGACCGTCCGGGTGGAGGAGCTGCTGGCCGCGGGGGTGAAGGAGGAGCAGCTGATCCTCGACCCGGGCCTGGGGTTCGCCAAGACCGGCGCGCACAACTGGGCCCTGCTGGGCCGGCTGGACGCGCTGACGGCGCTGGGACGGCCGGTGCTGGTGGCGGCTTCGCGCAAGCGCTTCCTGGGTACGCTGCTGGCCAACCCGGAAACCGGGGAGCTGCGCCCGGCGCGGCAGCGGGACGACGCCACGGCGGCGGTCTCGGTGCTGGCGGCGAGGGCGGGCGCCTGGGCGGTGCGGGTGCATGACGTGTCCGGCACGGCTGACGCCGTACGAGTCGTCGCGGCCTGGCAGCAGGCGGCGCAGAGGGGGTAGACGTGGCGGATGCAGTGAGTGGCGGCAACGACCGGGCGGCGGCGCCGGAGGCGGACGGGGAAGCGGTCCTGGCGGTCAACCAGGCGCTGTACGAGGCGCTGGAGAACGGCGACCTGGAGGCCGTCGAGGCGATCTGGCTGGGGCCGGACGAGGCGGACGACAAGAGCGGGGTGTTCTGCGTCCACCCGGGGTGGCCGGCGCTGATCGGCCGGGCCCAGGTGACCCGCTCGTACATGCTGATCATGGCGAACACCGAGTACATCCAGTTCTTCCTGACCGACGTCGAGGTGGACGTGCAGGGCGACGTGGCCCTGGTGACCTGCACGGAGAACATCCTGTCCGGCGGCGAGCCGGAGGAGGAGGGCGAGCTGGGGCCGCTGGTGGGCGGCAAGGTGGTGTCGACGAACCTGTTCCGGCGGACGCCGGCGGGCTGGAAGCTGTGGTCGCACCACGGCTCGCCGGTGCTCACCAGCGGGGACGACGAGGACGACGAGGACGAGTAGCGCCGCGGCGTCAAGGGCCGCGGCGGCCGGTCCGATCGGGTGGGCGGACGGGGAGGCGGTCCCGGGCGGTCGGTGCTCGAAGGTAGATTCGAGGGGCGGCGGGCGACGGTGCCCGCCGTTCCCCGCCCCGGCGGGGCCGTCAGCTGGGAGCAGTGATTCTTTTGCTGGACCGCGTCACCCTGCGCGGGCTCCGTGCCCGGGGCCACCACGGCGTCTTCGAACGGGAGCGGGTCGAGGGGCAGACCTTCGTGGTCGACCTGACGCTGTTCCTCGACACCCGGCCGGCCGCCGCGGGCGACGACCTGACCCGCACCGCCCACTACGGCGTGATCGCGGAGGAGGTCACCGCGGTGATCGCGGGCGACCCGGTCGACCTGATCGAGACGCTGGCCCAGCGGATCGCCGACCAGTGCCTGCGCCACGAGGTGGTCGAGGAGGTCGAGGTCACCGTGCACAAGCCGGACGCCCCGATCACCGTCCCGTTCGACGACGTCACCATCACGATCCGCCGGGGCCGCGCCTGACCGCGCCCGGTGGAGCCCGAGCAGAGGGAACTCCATTGGCCACGACCGACCCGACCGCCACGCCGACCACGTTCGACCTGCAGGGCAGGGTGGACCGCGTGGAGTCCACCCTGCACGACTCCCGCACCGCCGCCGTCGCGCTCGGCAGCAACCTGGGCAACCGCCTGGAGACCCTCCAGGGCGCCGTCGACGCGCTGGCGGACACCCCGGGGGTGCGGGTGACCGCGCTGTCCGCGGTGTACGAGACGGACGCCGTCGGCGGCCCCGAGGACCAGCCGAGCTACTTCAACGCCGTCGCCGTGCTGCGCACCTCGCTGCCCCCGCGGGACCTGCTGGAGCGGGCCAACGCGGTGGAGGACGCGTTCGGCCGGGTCCGCACCGTCCACTGGGGCCCGCGCACCCTGGACGTCGACGTGCTCGCCTACGAGGGCGTCACCAGCGACGACCCGCACCTGACGCTGCCCCACCCGCGGGCGCACGAGCGGGCGTTCGTGCTGGCGCCCTGGCAGGACGCCGACCCGGCGGCCGAGGTACCGGGCCGCGGCCCGGTCGCCGAGCTGCTGGCGGGCCTGGGCGGGGCCGGGGCGCAGGGCGTGCGGCTCCGCGCCGACCTGCAGCTGCGGCTGCCCGAGTAGCCCGGTCGGCGCCCGGGAACTTCCGGGCGCACGCGGGCGTAGCTCCCTGCGGGTGCGGCCGGGCCGGTACGGTGGCCTGGTCGTGACCCCGCCGTCGTCCCACTGGAAGGAAGCCCGTCCGCGTGAAGCCGCTCCGTCTCCGTCTGCTGCTCGGCATCACCGCGATCACCGGGCTGCTGTCCTGGGGGGGCGCCCGGCTGTGGGACTCGCTGGACACGCTGCCCGGGGTGCCCGCCTACGCGCCGTACGTGCTGGCGGCGGTCGCCGTGGTGCTGCTGGCCGCGGCGCTCTCGCTGCGCTCGCGGCTCAAGGCGGTGCGCGAGCGGCAGCCCGGCGCCAAGGGCGTCGACCCGCTGCACGCGGCCCGGGCGCTGGTGCTGGGGCAGGCCAGCGCGCTGGTGTCGGCGGTGGTGACCGGGATCTACGCGGGCGTCGGGGTGTTCCTGCTCGGCTCGCTGGACATCGCGGCCCGCCGGACGCAGGCGGCCACCGCGCTGTTCGCGGTGCTGGCCGGGGCGGCGGTGATCGCGGTGGCGCTGTGGCTGCAGCACATCTGCAAGCTGCCCGACGACCACGACGACCCCGAGCACCCGCGCGGGACGGCCGCCTCCCCGCACTGACGGTCCGTCACCGGGCCGTCGCCGTCCGTGGTTCTCGCGGACTGTCAAGGCCCGAATGGGGGGCGAGGCTGACAGCGCCGTGATTCGCACGCTAGTTTCTAGCCATGTCTCGCGGACGCCACCGTCATTCCTCCGTCCTCGGCCGGCTGCTGCCGCCGGTCGCCTCCGGTGTGCTCGTGGTCGCGGCGCTGGCCGCGCTGGTGGCCAGTCCGGATCAGGTGGTGGCCCGCTCGGTGGGCGTCGCCGCGGTCGTCGCGGTGGTCGGTCTGGCCCTGGTGCTGCGCCAGCGCGACCGGGCCGCCCGGACCTCCGCCCAGCTGGCCGTGGTGCGCCGGATGCGGGCCGAGGAGCGCTACGAGGAGCAGATCGCCGAGGCCGAGTACGCGGCCGAGGTCGCCGAGGAGCGCGCCACCCGGTTCGGACGGCGGCTGACCGCGGAGAAGTCCCGGCTGGCCAAGGCCGAGACCGAGATCGCCCGGCTGCTGCGCGAGCGCGCCGTGATGGTCGCCGAGCAGGCCCTGAAGGAGGCCGAGGCGGCCCGCGAGGCCGTGGAGGCAGCCCGCCCCAAGCACCCCGTCACGCCCGCCTCCTACGTCCGCGCGCAGGCCGCGCTGCGGCACCTGGAGCGGCAGGCGGCGGTCGCCGAGGCGCGCCGCGCGGTGGACGAGCGGGCCCAGGTCGAGCTGCGCCCGAAGATGCCGGAGCCGGTGCCGGCGGCCGCGGCCGCCGCGCTGCGCCCGGTCGGCCCGGCGCTGCCCGGGCCGGAGCAGCGCCCGGCCGTCCCCGCGCCGCAGCGCCCGCGGGCCACGGCGTTCAGCTTCTTCGGCCGCCCCGGCGCGGCCCGGGCCGCGCTGCGCTCCGGCGCCGCGGCCCCCGCGGTCGGCGACCTGGCGGACGTGGTGGGCGACGAGGCGCTGGCCGACAGCGAGCGCTACGCGGTGACGGCCGGCGCCCCGGTGGACGCCGCGCAGCCGCCGCACCAGGCGGTGGAGCAGCCGCCGAGCCACCAGCACGCCGAGTCGGACACCGAGTCCGAGGTGGTCGACCTGACCGCGCACGACGAGACCGAGCTGCTGGAGCTGCCCGAGCTGCGGGCCGGCCGCTCCTGACGGCGCCCCGGTGCGCGAACGGCCCCCGGAGGATTCCGGGGGCCGTTCGCGTGGTGGCGCCGGGTCAGACGTTGACGCCGAAGTCCTGGGCAATGCCGACCAGGCCGGAGGCGTAGCCCTGGCCGATGGCGCGGAACTTCCACTCGTCGCCGTTGCGGTACAGCTCGCCGAAGATCATCGCGGTCTCGGTGGCGGCGTCCTCGGAGAGGTCGTAGCGGGCGATCTCGGTGCCGCCGGCCTGGTTGAGCACCCGGATGTAGGCGTTGCGGACCTGGCCGAAGCTCTGGCCGCGGTTGATGCCGTCGTAGATGGTCACCGGGAAGACGATCTTGGTGACGTCGGCGGGCAGCGCGGCCAGGTTGACGTTGATCGACTCGTCGTCGCCCGCGCCCTCGCCGGTGCGGTTGTCGCCGGTGTGCACGACGCTGCTGTCCGGGGTGCTGGTGTTGTTGAAGAACACGAAGTGCCGGTCCGAGTAGACCTTGCCTTCGCCGTTCAGGACGATCGCGCTGGCGTCCAGGTCGAACTCGGCGCCGGTGGTGGTGCGCACGTCCCAGCCGAGGCCGACGGTGACCGCGGTCAGGCCGGGGGCCTCCTTGGTCAGCGAGACGTTGCCACCCTTGGAGAGGCTCACGGGCATGGTCTGTGGTGTCCCTTCGGTCGGTTTTGCCCAGAGAACGCCGGACGGGCCGCGATTGGTTCCACCGGTTGGTGGACGGACGGTTCTCCCCCGGACGGCGTTCGGGCCGTGATCAGATTCTCGGGTAACGGCCCTGGACGGTCCAGACGTTCGGGTTGTCGGCGAGCCCCTCGTGCAGCTCGGTCAGGTCGGCCAGCACGTCCTGCAGGAAGTCCCGGGCCTCGCGGCGCAGTTCGGCGTGCCGGACCACCAGCGGCTCGTCCTCGGGGCGCCAGGTCGCGGTGATCTCCACCCAGCCGAACCGGCGGGCGAAGCGCAGCAGTTCGGTGTTCTGGGTGAAGTCCAGGTCCTCGGTGCGCACCCGGGCCTCCCGGCTGCCCCGCGGGTCCTGGTCGAGCCGCTCGGCGATGTCGCACACCGCCCAGGCGAAGTCCAGCACCGGCACCCAGCCCCAGCGGGTCTCCAGCCCGGCGCCCTCGTCCGTCTCCAGGTACACGTCGCCCGCGAACAGGTCGTGCCGCAGCGAGCGGACCGACGCGGTGCGGTAGTCGGTCTGCGGGGGGTCGGGGAGGCGGGTGGACAGCGAGTAGCCGAGCTCGATCACGCCCGCCATTGTGCCCGCTTAACCAGGTGACGGGGGCCGGGGGCGGGCGGGATGATGGGCGCATGACTGAGCCCGTGCGCGTACGGGGCTCGGTGGTCGTCCCCGACGCCGAGCTCGTCTGGCGCTTCTCGCGGTCCTCCGGCCCCGGCGGACAGCACGTGAACACCTCCGACTCCCGGGTCGAGCTGCGCTGGGACCTCGCCTCCTCCGACGCGCTGCCGGCGGTGTGGAAGGAGCGCGCCCTGGAGCGGCTGGCCTCCCGGCTGGTGGACGGGGTGCTGGTGGTCCGGGCCTCCGAGCACCGCTCGCAGTGGCGCAACCGGGAGGTGGCCGCGGCCCGGCTGGCCGCGCTGCTGGGGGAGGCCACCGCGCCGCCGCCGAAGGCCCGGCGGGCCACCAAGCCCAGCCGGGGCATGGTCGAGCGGCGGCTGGAGACCAAGCGGCACCGCTCGGGGCTCAAGCAGGGCCGGGGCCGAATCCGCCCGGAGTGACGGGCCGTCAGCCCAGCTGCCGGTAGCCGCCGCGCAGGTACAGCAGCGGCCGTCCGGCCGGGGCCGGCACCTCGGCGGCCAGGACGCGGCCGAGCACCAGGGTGTGGTCGCCGGCCGCGATCCGCTGCTCGGTGCGGCACTCCACGGTGGCCAGCGCGCCGTCGATCAGCGGGGCGCCCGCGTGCGGGCCGCGGTGCCAGGCGGCGTCGGCGAACAGCAGCCGGTCGCTGAGCCGCCCCTTCATGGCGAACCGGGAGGCGAGCGCGCGGTGCTCCTCGCCGAGCAGCGACACCGCCCAGGTCTCGGCCCGGGCCAGCAGCTCGTCCATCCGGGAGTCGGTGCGGAGCGAGACCAGCACCAGCGGCGGCTCCAGCGACACCGACAGGAACGAGGTCGCGGTCATCCCCGCGTCCTCGTCGTCCTCGGGGTCGTGCACGGTCAGCAGCGAGACGCCCGCGGCGAGTTGGCCGAGGGCGGCCCGGAACTCCTCGGGGGCGGCGCCGGCCGCCGCGGGGGCGGGGGCCGCGGGGGCGGCGGGGGACTGCGGAGAGCTGTACACGTACCGCACGGTAGTCGCCGGTCGGGCGTGCCGGTATCGGGCCGTGGTCGTAGGTCCGCTCGGCCTTTGGTCGCCAACTCCTTGATCATTGTGTGATTTGAGTCACAGTCACCGGCTATTGCTGACCGAGCGTGCCTATCGCAGTGCTCGCTGTGATTCAGTTCTTCTGGCAATCGGACGACAACCTTTCAAGAACCATCCGAAGCAGCCGGGGAGCCCCCGCATGGAAGCCGAGTCGGAGCCCTACGTCCGCCTCGCGACCCTCCGCACCTTGCACCGGGTCGTGGCGGACCTCAACGCTGCCCGGAGCCTGGCGGGAACCCTGCAGGCGGTCGTCGAGGGCGCGGTCCACGGGCTCGGGTTCGACGCCGCCGCGGTCAGCCTGGTGCGCCCCGACGGCGACCTCGTGGTCGCCGCCGTCTGGGAGATCGAGGAGAACGCCTTCGGCGGCCCCACCGTCCTGCTCGGCCAGGTCGGCTCCCGCGAGTCCTGGGAGCGGATGCTCCAGGTCGCCGACCACTGGGGCACCCTGCGCTTCCTGCCGCACGACCGCGGCTGGGCGATCGCCACCGACGTCCCCACCTGGACCGGCGACGGCCCGATGCCCGTCTACGGCAACGACTGGCACCCCGCCGACGTGCTGCTCGCCCCGATGTACAGCGCCGGCGGCGACCTGCTCGGCATCCTCTCGGTGGACCGCCCGCGCAGCGGCAAGCGCCCCGGCGCCTGGACCCGCGAGGCGCTGGAGATGTTCTCCCTGCAGGCCTCCATAGCCATCGGCAACGCCCGGCTGCGGGCCGAGATGCAGCGCGCCCTGGCCCGGCTGGAGAAGGAGCAGCAGGCCCTGCGGGCCAGCGAGGAGTCCTTCCGGCAGGCCTTCGAGTACGCCCCCAGCGGGATGGCCATCACCGAGCTGCACGGCGACGCGATGGGCCAGCTCAGCCGGGTCAACGACGCCCTGTGCCGGCTGCTCGGCCGTCCCCGCGCCGCCCTGCGCCAGCAGCGCTTCGTCGACCTGGTCCACCCCGACGACCTCGACCTGCTGCTGCGCACCAGCGCCGAGGGCGGCCGCGCCGAACTGCGGCTGGCCCGCCGGGACGGCGGCTACCAGTGGGTCTGCCTGCGCAACTCGGTGGTCGCCGACGCCGCCGAGGGCCCCAGCTTCCTGCTGACCCACGTCGAGGACATCGAGGACCGCAAGCGCCACGAGCTCCAGCTCGCCCACCGGGCCAGCCACGACGCGCTCACCGGCCTGCCGAACGGCGCCGAGCTGCGGGCCCGGCTGGCCCGCCGGCTCTGTCCGGTCGCCCCGACCCCGGCGATACCCGGCCAGGCACCGCCCCCCGACGCCCCCCACCAGCCCTCCCACGCCGCCGCGGACGGCCGCCCGGCCCCCGGGGCGCCCGACGCCCTCGCGCACGGCTACGCGGCCCCCGACGGGCCCCTGGAGCGCGACCTGGCCGCCTTCCCCGACGACCGGCCGCCGTACCCCGGCGCCCCCGCCCACCACGTGCACGCGGTGGTCCCCGCCGAGCAGCCCGCCGGCGACCTGTGGCACGGCCACCGCCGCGGCGCCCCCGCCGGCGAGCGCGGCCTGGCCGTCCTCTACTGCGACCTCGACGGGTTCAAGCTGGTCAACGACCGGCACGGGCACAACACCGGCGACGCCGTCCTGATCGAGATCGCCCGCCGCCTCCAGCAGGTCGTCCGGGAGGGCGACACGGTGGCCCGGATGAGCGGCGACGAGTTCGTCGTCCTGGCCGACAACATCGGCCGCGAGGAGGCCAAGGAGCTGGCCGGGCGGCTGCGCGGGGCGATCCTGCCGCCGATGCGGATCGACAACCGGGCGGTGCGGGTCGGCGTCAGCCTGGGCATCGGCTGGGCCGGGTGCGGCATGAGCATCGACGAGGTGCTGCACTCCGCGGACGAGCGGATGTACGACGAGAAGCGCACCCGCGGCGGCGCCGCCCGCGGCTCGCGCGGCGAGCGCTCGCACCGCCGGGCGGGCTGAACCGCTTCGCCCCCGCTCAGCCGGGCCAGGTAGGGTGCCCTGGGTACAGAGACCATCCAGCTCCAGGGGAGTCGACCGTGACCACGCCCGGTGACAACGGCGCACCGCCCGAAGACGCGGTCCAGGACGACCCCTTCGCGTACCTCTACCGCCCGGCGGAGGGCGAGCAGCCCGTCGCGGAGCGGCCCCGCAGCGGCTACAGCCGCCCGATGGAGGTCGGCCGCGCCAGCTACGGCGAGCGCCCCGTCCACCCGCAGGCCGGCCCCGCCGGGTACGGCCAGGCCCCCGGGCAGCCCGCCGGCCAGTTCCCCGGGTCGGAGCCCACCTCCGCGCTGCCCCAGCAGTCCCGCTACGCCGAGCGCTCCCGGCCCCGGCCCGGCGAGGAGAAGCCCGCGGGCCGCGGCAAGGCCGCGATCATCGGCGCCGTCGCGGTGGTCGCCGCGGTCGCCATCGGCGCGGGCGTCGCGCTCTCCACCGGCGACCCGGACGGCAAGCCCAAGTCCGGCGCCGCCGCCCAGTCCGCGCCCGCCGCCCCGTCCGGCGGCGTCACGGCCGCCGCGGGCAGCGCCGGCCCCTCGGCCGACTCCTCGCCCAGCACCACCGCGCTCTCCGGCGGGACGGACGTCGCCGACGCCGCCGGCATGAAGCTCGGCGGCGGCAGCACGGTCGCCGGGCAGGTCGCGGGCGCGAAGGCGGCCGGCGGCAAGTACGTCGACGGGCTCGGCACGGTGGGCGCCTCGGTCTCCTGGGACGTGAACGTGCCCGCCGCCGGCACCTTCCAGATCTGGCTGCGCTTCAACAACAGCGGCCCGAACGCCACCGCCACCGTCGCGGTGGACGGCAAGCCGACCTACACCCCGATAAAGCTCAACAACTACAGCCCCGGCCTGCCGCCGGAGAGCTCCTGGTACTCCTCCTGGGTCAGCGGCACCGTGGCCCAGCCCGGCCCGCACACCATCTCGGTGACCTGCCAGGCCGACAACCAGTGCGGCTTCCTGCTCGACCAGATCGCGGTCACCCCGAACGGCACCTCGAAGGTCCAGGGCTGGTAGCCCGTCCCGGCCGGGCGCGGTGCGTCCGGCCGGAACGGTGCGCGGGTCAGCGGCCGGCGACCACCCGGGCCAGGTGCTCGACGGTCCGGGCCATCGCGTCGCGGGCGGCGGCCAGGCCGGGCCGGGGGTCGGTGGCCCCGGGGTGGGCGGCCAGGTGGGCGCGGACGGCCGGGGTGTAGGCGAGGTTGAGCGCCGTCCCGATGTTGATCTTCACCATGCCGGCGGCGACCGCCTCGGCCAGGGCGTCGTCGGGCACCCCGGAACTGCCGTGCAGCACCAGCGGGACGGGGACGGCGGCGGCCAGGGCGCGGATCAGCGCGTGGTCCAGGGCGGCGGTCCGGGAGGTCATCGCGTGCGAGGAGCCGACCGCGACGGCCAGCGCGTCGACGCCGGTCTCGGCCACGTAGCGGGCGGCCTCGTCCGGGTCGGTGCGGGCGCCGGGGGCGTGCGCGCCGAGCGGGGGCTCGCCGTCCTTGCCGCCGACCCGGCCGAGTTCGGCCTCCACGTGCAGCCCGTGGCGGTGCGCCCAGGCGGTGGCCTCGGCGGTGGCCTTGACGTTCTCGTCGTGCGGCAGCGCGGAGGCGTCGAACATCGCGGAGGAGAACCCGGCGGCGGGGGCCGCGCGCAGCAGGTCGGCGTCCTCGACGTGGTCGAGGTGGAGCGAGACGGGGACGCGGGCGGCGGCGGCCACCTCGGCGCAGGCGCGGGCGATCGGCAGCAGTCGGCCGCCGCGGTGGGCGACGGCGTTCTGGCTGAGCTGGAGGACCACGGGCGTGGCCGCGGCCTCGGCGCCGGCGGCGATGGCCTCGGCGTGCTCCAGGGTGATCACGTTGAAGGCGGGCAGGCCGCGCCGGTCGGCGACGGCGGCGGCGAGCAGGTCGGAGGTGCGGGCGAGCGGCAAGGGGTGCTCCCGGTGGGGTGAGTAGCGAGGCGCAGGTTCCGCTGCTCACCCCCGTGACCGGGAGGACCGGGGCCGCCGGAGGGGCGGCGCCGGGTCAGGCCGGATTGCCGGCCCGGGCGAAGCGGTCCGCGCCGACGATCCACTCGCCGCGGCGCATCACCGCGACGAGTTCGTGGCTGTCGGAGTCGAGGACGACCAGGTCGGCGTTCTTTCCGGCCTCCAGGGTGCCGATGGTGTCGCCCAGGCCGAGCAGCCGGGCGGGGACGGTGGACAGCGAGGTGACGGCCTGGTTCAGGGACAGGCCGAGGACGGTGACGGCGCGCCGGAAGGCGACGTCCAGGGTGAGGGTGGAGCCCGCGATGGAGCCGCCCTCGACCAGCCGGGCCACGCCGTCCTCGACCCGGACCTGGAGCGGGCCGAGCGGGTACAGGCCGTCGCCCATGCCGGCCGCGCCCATCGCGTCGGTGATCAGCGCGACGCGGTCGGCGCCGGCCGTGCCGTAGGCCAGCTCGACCACCGAGGGGTGCAGGTGGACGCCGTCGTTGACCAGCTCGACGGTGACCCGCTCGTCCTCCAGCAGGGCGACGATCGGGCCGGGGGCGCGGTGCTGGATGCCCGGCATCGCGTTGAACAGGTGGGTGGCGACGGTGGCGCCGGCGTCGATCGCCCGCAGGGTGACCTCGTAGTCGGAGTCGGTGTGGCCGACGGCGGCGATGATGCCGAGGTCGGACAGCATCCGCACCGACTCCAGGCCGCCGGGCAGCTCCGGGGCCAGGGTGAACATCTTCGTGTGGCCGCGGCCCGCGTCGGCGAGCTTGCGCACCAGCGCCGGGTCCGGGTCGCGCAGCAGGTCGGGGCGGTGGGCGCCGCACCGGTTGTGCGAGATGAACGGGCCCTCGAAGTGGATGCCGGCCAGGACGCCGTCCTCGACGAGTTCGGAGAGCACCGCCGCCTGGCGGCAGACCTCGTCGATCTCGCCGGTGACGGTGGAGGCCATCGTCGTGGTGGTGCCGTGCTCCAGGTGCGTGCGGGCGGCGGTGAGCGCCTCCTCGGCGATCCCGGAGGCGTACGAGGCGCCGCCGCCGCCGTGCACGTGCAGGTCGACGAAGCCGGGGACGACGGTGTACCCGGTGAGGTCGAGGTCGTCCGGTTCCGCCTCGCCGCCGAGGCCCGCGATGCGGGTGCCCCCGACGGAGAGCCGGCCGGCGTCGATCACGCCGCCGGGCAGGACCAGTCGGGCTCCGGCCAGTGCAGTACGGTCCGCGGTCACGCGGTCACCTCCATGGAGAGCAGATCCCAGGCGAGCAAGCCGGCGCCCAGGGACGCGGCGGTGTCTTTGAGCATGGCCGGAACGACCTCGGGGGGCATCTGGAAGGTCAGGCGCTCGGTCACCGCGGCGCGCAGCGGCGTGAAGAGCGTGTCGCCCGCCTCGGCCAGCCCGCCGCCGACGATCACCGTGGACGGGTCGAGCAGGCTCTGGGCCAGCACGATGCCGTCGGCGAGCGCGTCCACCGCCTCCTGCCAGACCTCGACCGCCCGCGGGTCGCCGGCGTCGACGGCGCTCGCGCAGGCGGCGGCGTCGGCCTCCGGGTCGCCGCTGGCGGCGGCCCAGGCCCGGGAGACCGCGGAGGCCGAGGCCAGGGTCTCCAGGCAGCCGCGGGCGCCGCAGCCGCACTGCGGGCCGCCGGGGCGGACCACCACGTGGCCGATCTCGCCGCCGTAGCCGTGGGCGCCGGCCTCGATGGTGCCGTGGATGCCGATCGCCCCGGCGATGCCGGTGCCCAGCGCGATGAACAGGAAGCGGTCGACCCCCCGCCCGGCGCCGATCCGGCCCTCGGCGAGGCCGCCGGAGCGGACGTCGTGGCCGAGGGCGACCGGGATGCCGCCGAGGCGCTCGCCGAGCAGCTTGCGCATCGGCAGGTCCCGCCAGCCGAGGTTGGCGGAGAAGACCGCGATCCCGTTCCCCTCGTCGATCGTCCCCGGCACGGCGACGCCCGCCGCGAGGGGGGCGGCACCGAACCGGGTGCGGCCCTCCCGCGCCAGGTCGGCGGCGAAGTCGAGGATGGTGGCGACGACGGCGTCGGGGCCGTGCTCCCGCCCGGTCGGTCGGCGTGCTTCGAACAGCACGGAGCCGTCCTGGGCGACCAGCGCGGCCTTCATGCCGGTGCCGCCTACATCGAGTGCGATGACGTGCTTCACGGGGGACAGTTTCCCTTGGCCGGGTCTAAGAGGTCTAGTCCAGTTGCTCGATTGCTCTGGTCCTGAGAGGTGAGGTTTATCGCTCTTTGCCGTCTCCTGGGGGGTTTGCGTGTCGGGGCCGTGACCCGCGGTGCGGTCGGCGGGGGCCGGGCCGGGGTCAGCCGAGCACGATCGAGCGGGTCAGGTTGCGCGGCTCGTCCGGGTTCAGGCCGCGGTGCCCGGCCAGCGCGACGGCCAGCCGGTGCACCCGGACCAGGTCGGCCAGCGGGTCCAGGCCGTCCGCTCCGGAGTCGGCCACCAGCCGGCCGCCGACCGCGCCGACCTCGTCCGCCAGGCCCGCGGGCAGCGCGCCGAACATCCAGGCGGCCCGGCCCGGGGCGGTGATCGAGATCGGGCCGTGCCGGTACTCCATCGCCGGGTACGCCTCGGTCCAGGCGAGCGCGGCCTCGCGCATCTTCAGCCCGGCCTCCTGGGCCAGGCCGTTGGTCCAGCCCGCGCCGAGGAAGGAGACCTGCTCCAGCTCCACCAGCTCCCGCGGCACCTGCCAGGCCACCGCCCGCTCGGCGTCCGCGGCGGCCCGGTCGACCGGGGCGACCCCGGCCGGGAGGGCGTCCTCGCACTCCAGGTGGGCCCGGAGCAGGGCCAGCACGGTGGTGGCGAAGCGGGTCTGCACCACCGAGCGCTCGTCGGCGAAGCCCAGGTCGACCAGGTGGTCGGCGGTCGCCGCCACCGGCTGGTCCACGCAGGCGGTGATCGCGGTGCTCGGCAGGCCGGTGGCGGCCAGCAGCCGCAGCACCTCGGTGGTGGTGCCGGAGCGGGTGATCGCCAGCACCCGGTCGTAGCGGCGCCGGTGCGGGAACTCGGAGGCGGCGAAGGCGTCGGTCTCGCCGTGGCCGCCGGCCTCGCGCAGGGCGGCGTACGCCTGGGCCATGAACCAGGAGGTGCCGCAGCCCACCACGGCCACCCGCTCGCCGCGCCGCGGCAGGCCGGCCGGGCCGCTCGCCGCCAGCGCCGCGGCGGCGCGCCAGTTCTCGGGCTGGGTGGCGATCTCTTCGTCGGTCAGGGACAGGTACTGCGACATGGGTGCGGACTCCTTCGGCGGCCGGCTGGACTGCGCATTGAGTGCGCAAAGCTGATTGATTTATAGCCGTTTCGAGCATGATTTTACAATGAGTGGGAGGGGGGCGAGGTGTGCAAAGCTTTCCCGACCGTGCGCGGAGCGTGCGGGCGAGTGCGGGAGGAGCGGACGGTGTCGAGGTACGAACGGTGGAACGCGCTACTGGAGTTGCTGGCCGAGCACGGCAAGCTGGACGTCGAGGAGGCGGCCGACGCGCTGGACGTCTCGGCCGCGACCATCCGCCGCGACCTCGACCAGCTGGCCCGCCAGCAGATGCTCACCCGCACCCGCGGCGGCGCAGTGGCGCACAGCGTCTCCTACGACCTGCCGCTGCGCTACAAGACCGCCCGCAACGCCGACGCCAAGCAGCGGATCGGCTCCCTGGTGGCCGGCCTGATCGCCCCCGGCGAGGTGGTCGGCCTCAACGGCGGCACCACCACCACCGAGGTGGCCCGGGCGCTGGCCGTCCGGCCCGACCTGGCCGAGCACCCCGAGGGCGGCCAGAGCCTCACCGTGGTCACCAACGCGCTCAACATCGCCAACGAGCTGACGGTCCGTCCGCAGGTGAAGATCGTGGTCACCGGCGGCGTCGCCCGCCCCCAGTCGTACGAGCTGATCGGCCCGCTGGCGGCCCAGGTGCTCGGCGAACTCGCCCTGGACACCGCGGTGCTGGGCGTGGACGGGCTCGACACCGAGCACGGTGCGACCGCCCACCACGAGGGCGAGGCGGCGGTCAACCGGCTGCTCGCCGAGCGGGCCCGGCGGGTGGTGGTGGCCGCCGACTCCTCCAAGCTGGGCCACCGCGCCTTCGCCCGGATCTGCGGGCTGGAGGCGGTCGACACCCTGGTCACCGACAGCCAGGTGCCGCAGGAGCTGGCGGACGCCTTCGCCGACGCCGGGATCGCCGTCCTGACGGCCTGAACGCCCGGGCGGCCCGCGCACGTCGGCGGCCCCGCCGTCCGGATACCGGACGGTGGGGGCACCGGCGTTGCGCGGGGCGCAACGGGATCTGACACTTCGATAACTTCCGTCCCTACAGGTCTGGACCACTGCGCGCGGTAGCTGCCAGGGTCGCCGCTGTCACCCTCCTGAAGGCGGTACCCCCGTGAAGCGATCAGCGCTGCTCCCCCTGCCCCTCGTCGGATGCCTGCTGCTGGCCGGCTGCGGCGTCCTGTCCGGCGGGGGCGACGTGACGCTCGACCTGGTCGCGGCCGACTACGGCACCGACGCCTCCAACAGCAGCAGCGTCTACTGGAACAAGGTGGCCCGGGACTTCGAGGCCGCCAACTCCGGCGTCAAGGTGCACGTCGACGTGGTCTCCTGGGACGACATCGACAAGCACGTCGCCGACCTGATCGCCAAGGGGAGGACCCCCGACATCGTGCAGACCGGCGGCTTCGCCGACCAGGTCGCCGCCGACCGGCTCTACCCCGTCGGCGACGTGCTCTCCATGGAGGCCCAGGCCAACCTGCTGAGCTCGTTCAGCAAGGCCGGCCAGGTGCTCGGCAGCCAGTACGGCATCCCGTTCATCTCCTCCAGCCGGGTGTTCGTCTACAACAAGACCATCTTCGAGAAGGCCGGCATCACCGCCCCGCCCGTCACCTGGGACGACCTGCGCAAGGACGCCGACCTGATCAAGAGCAAGGTCCCGGGCGTCACCCCCTACGCGCTGCCGCTCGGACCCGAGGAGGCCCAGGCCGAGTCGATGATCTGGACGATGAGCGGCGGCGGCGAACTCTCCGACAGCGTCGGCAACTACACCATCGACAGCCAGCAGAACCGCGACACCTTCAAGTGGCTGCGCACCAACCTGGTCGACCGGGGCCTGACCTACGACGACCCCGGCCAGGTCAACCGGAAGGACGCCTTCGCCGCCTTCGCCAAGGGCGAGGTCGCCATGCTCAACGGCCACCCCGGGCTGATCAAGGCCGCGACCGACGCCGGCGTCCAGTACGGCACCGCCGCGGTCCCGCGCCGGAGCAAGGAGGTCAAGGAGGTCGCCTTCGGCGTGGCCGACTGGCTGATGGCCTTCAAGGCCAACGGGCACCGGGCGGAGATCAAGAAGTTCCTGAACTTCACCCTCTCCAAGCAGAACACCCTGGCCTTCGACGAGGAGTACAACCTGCTCCCGGTCACCCAGGACACCCTCGACGACATGTCCGCCAACCCCGCCCACCAGGACCTCGCGCAGTTCCTGCAGAACCTGCCCACCGCCAGCTTCTACCCCTACGGCGACCCGTCCTGGGACAAGGTCAGCAGCATGATCAAGCAGCAGATGGGCAAGGCCGTGAAGTCCGGCGGCGAGCAGGTGCTCGGCGAGCTCCAGACCACCGCCGTCGCGGAGGCGGCCAAGGCCCGCCAGGGCTGACGGTCCCGGGGCATAGCCTGGACGCATGGCCGAACTGACCGAACGCGACCGGGCGGTGCTCGCCCTGGAAGCCCGCGGGTGGCGGACCGCCGGCGCCAAGGAGCAGGCGATCCGGCAGGAGCTCGGCATCTCCGCCACCCGCTACTACCAGCTGCTCAACGCCCTGCTCGACCGGACCGAGGCGCTCGCCCACGACCCGGTCCTGGTCAACCGGCTGCGCCGGGTCCGGCAGGCGCGGCGCGACGCCCGGCAGTGAGCCCGCGGGAGGGCTGCCGACCCCTGCCGGCGGGTAGCGTCGGGGCATGGGAATCGCCGAACAGATCACGACCGAGGCAGGGCGGACCGGACTGGCGGGCCTGCTCGCCGACCCGAAGTCCGCCGTGGTGGGGCTCGACTTCGACGGCACGCTCGCCCCGATCGTCGCCGACCCCGAGCGGGCCCGCGCCCATCCGGGCGTCGTGCCCGCCCTCTCCGCGCTCGCCCCGCTGATCGGCGCGGTCGTCGTGGTCACCGGGCGCCCGGCCGCGACCGCCGCCGCCTACGGCGGCTTCGCCGCCGCCCCCGGACTGGAGCAGCTCACCGTCCTCGGCCACTACGGCGCCGAACGCTGGGACGCCCGCACCGACGCCGTCACCGCCGCCCCGCCCCCGCCCGGGGTGGCCGCCGTCCGGGACGAACTCCCCTCGCTGCTGCGGGAGCTGGGCGCGCCCGAGGGCACCTTCGTGGAGGACAAGGAGCGCGCGCTGGCCGTCCACACCCGGCGCGCCCCCGAGCCGGACGCGCTGCTGGAGCGGCTGCGCGGCCCGCTCGGCGAGCTGGCGCGGCGGCACGGGCTGGTCGTCGAGCCCGGCCGGATGGTCGTCGAACTGCGCCCGCCGGGGATCGACAAGGGGGTCGCCCTGCGCGGCTTCCTGGCCGAGCGGGACGCGGGCCCGGTCCTCTTCGCCGGCGACGACCTCGGCGACCTCGCCGCCTACGCGGAGGTCGCCGCCCGCCGCGCGGCCGGCCACCCCGGCCTGCTGGTGTGCAGCGGGCCCGTCACCGGCGAACCGCCGGTCGCCGAACTCGCCGAGCGCGCCGACCTGGTGGTGGCGGGGCCGGCCGGGATCGTCGACCTGCTGAACGGGCTCACCGAGCTGCTGCGGTAGCGGGGCGCGCACCGACGGGGGCGCGGCGGTCCTCCCGCGCGCCCCCGGTTCCGCGTGCGCCGTGCGGTTCAGGTCGTGCGTTCAGAGCGCCTTGAGCTGGTCCAGGAACCACTGCTGGGGCGGCAGGGCGGTGGCCGCGGCGGCCAGGCGCTCGGTGCGGTCGGCGCGTTCGGCGGCGGGCATGGCGAGCGCCTCGGCGAGGGCGTCGGCGGTGGCGACCACGTCGAACGGGTTGACGGTGATCGCGTCCTCGGCGAGCTCCGCGTGGGCGCCGGCCTCGCGGGACAGCACGAGGGCGCAGCCCCGGTCCGAGACGACCGGGACCTCCTTGGCGACCAGGTTCATGCCGTCGCGGATCGGGTTGACCAGGGCGACGTCGGCGAGCCGGTAGGCGGCCAGCGAGCGCGGGAAGTCGTCGTCGACGTGCAGCAGGACCGGCTGCCAGTCGCCGGTGCCGAACTCGGCGTTGACCTCCTCGGCGACGCGCCGCACGGCGGCGGTGTAGTCGCGGTACTCGGCGAGGTCGGTGCGCGAGGGGTAGGCGAAGGCGATGTGGACGACGTTGCCCAGCCACTCGGGGCGGGTGCGCAGCAGGTGCCGGTAGGCGAGCAGGCCGCGGACGATGTTCTTGCTGAGCTCGGTGCGGTCGACCCGGACGATGGTGCGCCGGTCGCCGACGGCCGCGCGCAGGGCGGCGAGGCGCTCGTCGACGTCGGGCCGGTGGGCGCGTTCGCGCAGGAACTCGCCGTCGGCCCCGAGGCCGTGCACGCCCAGCCGGGTGGTGCGGCCGCCGTGCGTGACGGTGAGTGCCTCGCGGTCGACGCGCGCGCCGAGCAGGGCCTCGCAGCAGTCGGCGAAGGCGAGCGCCCAGCGGCGGGTGAGGAAGGCGGCCCGGTCGGCGCCGAGGATGCCCTCCAGGACGGCGGCGGCGACGTCGTCGGGCAGCAGCCGGTAGTAGTCCGGCGGGGCCCAGGGGGTGTGCGAGAAGTGGCCGATCCGCAGGTCGGGGCGGAGTTCCCGGAGCAGCGCGGGGGCCAGCGAGAGGTGGTAGTCCTGCACCAGGACGGCCGCGCCGGGGGCGGCCTCGGCGGCGAGCGCCTCGGCGAAGGCGGTGTTGTACGCCCGGTAGGCGTCCCACTCGGTGCGGAAGTCGGCGTCGAAGGCGGGCTGCACGGGCGTCTGGTAGAGCAGGTGGTGGACGAACCAGAGGGTGGAGTTGGCGACGCCGTTGTAGGCGCGGGCGAAGGTCTCCGGATCGATGTCCAGCATCCGGACGGCCTGTCCGCCGACGTCGTGGCCGGCCCGGTCGAGGCGCCCGTCGGGGGCCTGCCGGGCGGCGGTGCGGTCGGCGTCGGAGAGCGCGGCGCAGACCCAGACCGCGTTCGGGTCGTCGATGGCGGAGAGCCCGGAGACCAGGCCGCCGCCGCCTCTGCGGAGGGTCAGCGCGCCGTCGTCCTCCGTGCGGAAGGACACCGGGCCGCGGTTGGAGGCCACCAGGATCGGGGCGGCTCCGGACTGCTGGGAGCGTTCGGACACGTGATCGGCCATACAGCCAACCTTGCCGTGCGATCACCGGACCAAACCACTCGGCGCGGTCCGCGGCAGGTGAACAGTGGGGGCGGGGCCGCCGGACCGCGCCGCCCGGGGCCGGGCGGTCAGCGGTCGCGGTACTCGGGGACGGTGGCCATCGGGGGGCGTTCGGTGGCCGGGACGGGGTGGGTGCGGGGGGTGAAGCCGGCCGGGGTGCGGGTGTACTGGGTGAGCAGCGGGCGGACCAGGTCGGGGTCGGCCTTGAGGCGGTGGGCGCGGTCCAGCCGCTCCAGGGCGGTGCGGTAGATGGTGGCGGCCATCCGGCCGAGGGCCTGGCCGTCCTGGTGCCGGTGGTGCCGCACGCCCACGTCGACCTGGGCCAGCGCGTCCAGCCCGGCCAGCTCCAGGGCGTCCACCAGCAGGCCGAGCTCGACGCCGTAGCCGGTCGGGAAGGGCAGCCGCTCCAGCAGGCCGCGGCGGGCCGCGTACTCGCCGCCGAGCGGCTGGACGAAGCCCGCGAGCTGCGGCCAGTGCAGGCTGAGCAGCGGGCGGGCGACCAGTTCGGTGACCCGGCCGCCGCCGGCCGGGACGACGGCGCCGTCGGCCTCGAACGGCCGGTCGTACATGGCCTTGACCAGGTGCAGGCCGGGGTCGGTGAGCAGCGGGCCGATGATGCCGGAGACGAACGCCGGGTCGAACTCGCGCAGGTCGGCGTCGACGAAGCAGACGATCGCGCCGCTGGTGGCGAGCAGCGAGCGCCACAGCACCTCGCCCTTGCCGGGCTCGGCGGGCAGCCGGGGCAGCAGCGCGTCGCGGTGCACCACCCGGGCGCCGGCCGCGGCCGCGGCGGCGGCGGTGCCGTCCCGCGAGCCGGAGTCGACCACCACCAGCTCGTCCACCAGGGGGACGCGCTCGACCAGCTCGGCCCGGATCGCGGCGACGATCTCGCCGACGGTGGACTCCTCGTCCAGCGCGGGCAGCACCACGCTCACCGTGCCGGCCGCCCCGGCGGCGCGCTTGGCGGCCAGCAGCAGGTCGAGCGGCCGGTCGGCGGCCGTCCACGAACGGCGGCGCAGCCAGTCGGCCACCTCCGGCAGTACCCCGGGCTCGGGCTGCTCCGGCACGTCTCGCTCCCTGTCTCGGTTCGTCTCGGTTCGTCTCGGGTGTCGGACGCGGGGGTCGGTCCGAGCGGGCCTTCGGATACAGTCTTGGTATCGCGATCGCGCCTTCGCACCCGGGGGTCGCTCGCAGCGTACGACCACAACTTCACAGAGCTCATCCAGAGGGACTGAGGGAACGGCCCGTTGAAGTCCCGGCAACCCTCCCGCGCGGCCTGCAGGCCCGGCGGGACAGGTGCCAATTCCGTCCCGGACGCGACCGCGATCCGGGGAAGATGAGGAGAAAGGGCCTCGCCACCATGGCTGTTGACACCGCCGCACCCACCACCGTCGACCTCGGTCCGGCGACCGCGCTGTCCTGTCGCGAGTGCGGTGCGCGCTCCCCGCTCGGCCCGGACTTCGCCTGTCCCGAGTGTTTCGGCCCGCTGGAGATCGCCTACGACTACACGGGCTACGACGCCGAGGAGCTGCGCAAGCGGATCGAGGCCGGCCCGGCGTCGATCTGGCGCTACGCCCCGCTGCTGCCCGTCCCGGCCGACGTGGCCGGCAAGCCGAACCTGAACCCGGGCTGGACCCCGCTGGTCAAGGCCGACAACCTGGGCCGCGAGCTGGGCTTCACCGCGCAGCTGCACGTCAAGGACGACTCGGGCAACCCGACCCACTCCTTCAAGGACCGGGTGGTGGCCTGCGCGATCGAGGCCGCCCGGGCCTTCGAGTTCACCACGCTCTCCTGCTCCTCCACCGGCAACCTGGCCGGCGCGGTGGGCGCCGCCGCCGCCCGGGCCGGCTTCAAGTCCTGCGTGTTCATCCCGCACGACCTGGAGCAGGGCAAGGTCGTGATGGCCGGGGTGTACGGCGGCGAGCTGGTCGGCATCGACGGCAACTACGACGACGTGAACCGCTTCTGCTCCGAGCTGATCGGCGACCCGGCCGGCGAGGGCTGGGGCTTCGTGAACGTCAACCTGCGCCCGTACTACGGCGAGGGCTCCAAGACCCTGGCGTTCGAGATCTGCGAGCAGCTCGGCTGGCGGCTGCCCGACCAGATCGTCATCCCGATCGCCTCCGGCTCCCAGCTCACCAAGATCGACAAGGGCCTGCAGGAGCTGATCAAGCTCGGCCTGGTCGAGGACAAGCCCTACAAGATCTTCGGCGCCCAGGCCGAGGGGTGCTCCCCGGTCTCCGCGGCCTTCAAGGCCGGCCGCGACGTGATCAAGCCGGTCAAGCCGGACACCATCGCCAAGTCGCTGGCGATCGGCAACCCGGCCGACGGCCCGTACGTGCTGGACATCGCCCGCCGCACCGGCGGCGCGGTCGAGGACGTCACCGACGCCGAGGTGGTCGAGGCGATCAAGCTGCTCGCCCGCACCGAGGGGATCTTCGCCGAGACCGCGGGCGGCGTCACCGTCGGCGTGCTGAAGAAGCTGGTCGAGAACGGCCTGCTCGACCCGTCCAAGGAGACCGTCGCGATCAACACCGGCGACGGCCTCAAGACCCTCGACGCGGTCGCCGACGCCGGCATGACCGCCGTGATCCGCCCGACGCTGGAGTCCTTCCGCGCCGCCGGCCTCGCCACCGCCTGACCCCCAGCCGTAGGACACCCCACGCCCCGAGGAGCACCGCATGAGCGCCACCGTCCGCATCCCGACCATCCTGCGCACCTACACCGGCGGCGCCGCCGAGGTGACCGCCGAGGGCGCCACCCTGGCCGCCGTCATCGCGGACCTGGAGGCGAACCACGCCGGCATCGCCGCCCGGCTGCTGGACGACGGCGGCAAGCTGCGCCGCTTCGTCAACGTGTACGTGAACGACGACGACGTGCGCTTCGCCGAGGGCCTGGAGACCGAGATCAAGGACGGCGCCTCGGTGTCGATCATTCCGGCGGTGGCCGGCGGCTGCTGACCCGGCCCGCATTCCCGCAGCCGCCGCCCGGTCCGGAATTCAATTACCCGGACCGGGCGGCGGCTCCGTGCGTACCGCGGCCAATGGGCCGCGCACCTGCGGTTCTCCCGTCCGGCGGGCCGCCGGAATTCCGCCGGGGCCCGGGGAGTAGAGTGCCGGGCAGGGCCGTTCCCCTCCCCGGCCCGGTTCAATCCTCGATTACCGCACCGCGCCCCGCCCGGCCGGGCCGCCTCCCGTCCCGCGCCCCGAGACGTGCGCCGGGCGGCTTTCCCCGCCTTCTGTCAGGCCGCCGTCAGAATTGTTCCGGCGTTTTGCGGTGACGCGTCCGTTATGTCCCGCCGCAATTGTCGGCGGATGCGCCTTTCGCCCGGGACATCCCCCGCCGGGTGGCGGGTTTCCCCGGAAATTGGGCCTGTTGCAGAGGGCGCATATCCGGATACATTCAGCCGCGACAGAGGCTGCGCCGTACGGGGGGGAGTCCCCAGGCCGGTCTTCCAGACCTCCGGGTCCGCGTCCTGCGGATCTCTGAAGGGCCCAGCACAGCACAAGGGGAGTTCGGAATGGCTCAGGGCACCGTCAAGTGGTTCAACGCCGAGAAGGGCTACGGCTTCATCGCGGTCGACGGTGGAGCGGACGTGTTCGTCCACTACAGCGCGATCCAGATGGACGGCTACCGCACCCTGGAAGAGGGCCAGCGGGTCGAGTTCGAGATCTCGCAGGGTCAGAAGGGTCCGCAGGCCGACATGGTCCGCGCCGCCGGCGCCTGACGGCCCCGGCAGACCCGCACGCACCGAAACCGCGGGCCCGCCCCCGACGCGACGCGTCCGGGGCGGGCCCGCGGGCTTTCCGGGGCCGCCCGGGCCACCAGCGGGTTTCCCGGCGGGGCGGTCGGCGGGGGCCGAATGGGCTTGCACTCGCCACCCCAGAGTGCTAATCATTGGCGTTAGCACTCACAGCGTGAGAGTGACAAACGGACCGGGCCGGTGAGGCCCCGGAAGCGGTAGGGGAAGGGACCCCCGCTCTCCTGGGCCGTCCGTCGCGGGCACCCCTTGGTCCGAGCAGTCGACCGTGTCCCGGAGGACCACTTCTGATGGCCAAGATCATCGCCTTTGACGAGGAAGCCCGCCGCGGCCTTGAGCGTGGCATGAACCAGCTTGCCGACGCCGTGAAGGTCACGCTCGGCCCCAAGGGTCGCAACGTCGTCCTGGAGAAGAAGTGGGGCGCCCCCACGATCACCAACGACGGTGTCTCCATCGCCAAGGAGATCGAGCTCGAGGACCCGTACGAGAAGATCGGCGCCGAGCTGGTCAAGGAGGTCGCCAAGAAGACCGACGACGTCGCGGGTGACGGCACCACCACCGCCACCGTGCTGGCCCAGGCGCTCGTCCGCGAGGGTCTGCGCAACGTCGCCGCCGGCGCCAACCCGATGGCCCTCAAGCGCGGCATCGAGAAGGCCGTCGCCGCCGTCTCCGACCAGCTGCTGGCCCAGGCCAAGGACGTGGAGACCAAGGAGCAGATCGCCTCCACCGCCTCCATCTCGGCCGCCGACACCCAGATCGGCGAGCTCATCGCCGAGGCCATGGACAAGGTCGGCAAGGAAGGCGTCATCACCGTCGAGGAGAGCAACACCTTCGGCCTTGAGCTCGAGCTCACCGAGGGCATGCGCTTCGACAAGGGCTACATCTCCGCCTACTTCGCCACCGACCTGGAGCGCATGGAGGCGAGCTTCGAGGACCCGTACATCCTCATCGCCAACTCCAAGATCTCCTCGGTCAAGGACCTCCTCCCGCTGCTGGAGAAGGTCATGCAGAGCGGCAAGCCGCTCGTCATCATCGCCGAGGACGTCGAGGGCGAGGCCCTCTCCACCCTGGTCGTGAACAAGATCCGCGGCACCTTCAAGTCCGTCGCCGTCAAGGCCCCGGGCTTCGGCGACCGCCGCAAGGCCATGCTCGGCGACATCGCCATCCTGACCGGCGGCACCGTGATCTCCGAGGAGGTCGGCCTCAAGCTCGAGAACGCCGGCCTGGACCTGCTGGGCACCGCCCGCAAGGTCGTCATCACCAAGGACGAGACCACCATCGTCGACGGCGGCGGCGACAGCGACCAGGTCGCCGGCCGGGTCAACCAGATCCGCGCCGAGATCGAGAACTCCGACTCGGACTACGACCGCGAGAAGCTCCAGGAGCGCCTGGCGAAGCTCGCGGGCGGCGTGGCCGTCATCAAGGCCGGCGCCGCGACCGAGGTCGAGCTCAAGGAGCGCAAGCACCGCATCGAGGACGCGGTGCGCAACGCCAAGGCCGCCGTCGAGGAGGGCATCGTCGCCGGTGGTGGCGTCGCCCTGCTCCAGGCCGGTGTCGCGTTCGAGAAGCTGGAGCTGGAGGGCGACGAGGCCACCGGTGCCAACATCGTCCGCGTGGCCCTGGAGGCCCCGATCAAGCAGATCGCGACCAACGCCGGCCTCGAGGGCGGCGTCGTGGTCGAGAAGGTCCGCAACCTGCCCGCCGGCCACGGCCTGAACGCCGCGACCAACGAGTACGTCGACCTGATCGCCTCCGGCATCATCGACCCCGCCAAGGTCACCCGCTCCGCCCTGCAGAACGCCGCCTCCATCGCGGCGCTCTTCCTCACCACCGAGGCCGTCATCGCCGACAAGCCGGAGAAGGCCGCCGCGGCCGCCGGCGGCGGCATGCCGGGCGGTGACATGGACTTCTGATCCGCCCGCCGGTTCCCACCGGCCCGGATCGGTCAGTCTCACGCCGTGAGGGCGGCCTCCTTCGGGAGGCCGCCCTCACGGCGTTCTCGCCGGGGTCACCCCTTCGTGGGACGCTGGGGCCATGGACGGTTTCGGCGGCTTCGGGCCCGACTACCTTGAGGGCGAACAGCGTCATGAGGAAGAGGGGAGGCCGACGATGGCGGTCATGGCGGTCGAGTCGGACCAGCAGTGGTCCTACCTGCTGGACACCTGGCGGGAGCTGGACGCCCCCGAGGGCTGGCGCACCGAGATCGAGGGAGGCCGGATCCAGTTGGTGCCACCGCCGGACAATCAGCACAACCGCATCGCCGAGAAGATCCACCGGGCCCTCGTGCGGCACCTGTCCGACGAGGTCGGCGTCTACCAGACGCTCGGAACGCAGATCGCCAGGCTGGAGAAGCTGTACATCCCCGACCTGGTCGTGGTGGACGAGACGCTCCTCGCCGGGGAGGACAACGTGCCGATCGACGCGTCGGACGTCCTGCTGGCCGTCGAGATCACCTCGCGCAGCACGGCCCGGCAGGACCGGACGAAGAAGCTCTGGGGCTACGCGCACGCGCCCGTCCCGCTCTACCTGCTGATCGACCGCTTCGACCAGCCGGGGCCGACGGTGACGCTCTACTCCGAGCCCTCCGACGGCGCGTACGGGCAGAGCGTGCGGGTGCCGTTCGGCAAGCCGGTCGAGTTGCCCGAGCCGTTCGGGATCGAGCTGGACACGGCGGGCTTCCCGGTGCCGTAGCCGGGTGCGGGACAATGGGCGGATGGCCAGTAGTCCCGACCTCGAAACCGCCCTGCACAACGCGCGGGCGCTGATCCTCGCCGACCTCACCGCCCGGGACGTCGCCGACGCGGCGATCGTCTCGTTGGTGGAGGACGCCGTGACGCACCGCCGCTGGTGGCTCGAACAGTGGCCGGACGGGCGGGAGTTCGTGCTCGGGCTGATCGCGCAGGACGTGCAGGACGCGCTGTTGGAGTCGTACGGGCGGTGGCCGCTGTGCACCGCGTGCGCGGTGGAGGAGGACGACCCGCACGCGCTCGGGGTCGAGCCCGAGCTGGGGCCGGACCCGCACTGGGTGTGCGGCAAGCGCGGCGTGGTGGTGGCCCCGGTCGGGGGGCTGGTGTGATCCTGGTCGACCCGCCGGAGCGGCCCGGCCGCGGCAGGCGGTGGCCGCACCTGGCCGGTGACGTCCCGTTGGTGGAACCGCACGCCTTCGCGGCCGAGTCGGGCGCCCCCGCGGAGGGCTTCGACCGCGACCTCCCCCGGCCTCCGGCCGGGGGGACCCCCTTCGACACCCCGGCGGCCTGGTGCGAGCGGGCGCCGGTGCCGGGCGCGGCGCCGGTGCGGAGCCGGGAGCTGGTGGCCCGGCTGACGGCGGCGGGGCTGCGGGTGCGGAGGGCGCGCGGCTAGCGTCCGGTGCCGCACCGGTGCGGGGCGGGTCAGCGTTCGAGGTCGGCGAGTTCCGCGTGCAGGTTGCGGCGGGCCGGGGCGTCGCAGCGGGCGCGGGCCTCGGGGGTGCGGTAGAGGGCGGGGAGCGCGAGGAGCTGGCGCAGGATCGCGGCGCGGCCCGCGCGGAAGGCGTCCGGGGGGACGAAGGAGTACTCGTCGCGGACGGCGGCGGCGTAGGCGGCGTACGCCTCGGGCGGGCCGCCGAGGACGGCGAGGTCGGCGTCGCAGAGGACTTCGCCGTTGCGGTCGCCGGGGGCGGGGTGGTGGTCGGCGGTGAGCCGGACCAGGCGATCGACCTCGTGGACCAGGGGTTCGGGCAGGCCGGCCTCGCGCAGGGCGCGGCAGGCGAGGGCGGCGCTGCGTTCCTCGTTCTCGGAGCGGTCGGGGCGGTAGACGGCGTCGTGGAACCAGGCGGCGAGGCGGACGGCGTCGGGGTCGTCGGCGTGGGCGGCGAGTTCGTCGACGCGGTCGAGGACGGCTTGCAGGTGGGTGGTGGTGTGGTAGCGGCGCTGCGGCTCGGCCCAGCGGGCGAGCAGGTCGCGGGCGTAGGGCTCGGGGTCGGCGGTGGCTCCGCAGCGGGTGAGCAGGTCGTGCCAGCGCGCGGACAGCGGTGCGGTCATGGCGGCCATTGTGCTCCCCCGGTCGGGGCCGTCCCGGTCGCGGTGGGCGGATGTGACCCAGCTTATATGTAGTTCACCGACTTATGACGCAGACTTGAGTCATCGCCGTCCGGCCGCTATACATACTCGGTATGCAAGACGTTCCGCTGTTCCGAGGGGGAGCCATGACCGGATCGAACGCGCAGGCCGTGCTGCGCCTGGAGGGGGTCGGCCGGGTGCACGGCCGGGGCGCGGCCGAGGTGCACGCGCTGCACCCGATCGACCTGGAGGTGCGGGCCGGGGAGTTCCTGGCCGTGATGGGCCCGTCCGGCTCGGGCAAGTCCACCCTGCTGGCGCTGGCCGGCGGCCTGGACCGGCCGTCCAGCGGGCGGGTGCTGGTGGAGGGCGCCCCGCTGGCGGGGCTGAGCCGGGCGAAGCTGGCCGACGTGCGCCGCCGCTCGGTGGGCTACGTGTTCCAGTCGTACAACCTGATCCCGTCCCTGACGGCGGCCGAGAACATCGCGCTGCCGCGCGAGCTGGAGGGCGTCCCGGCCCGCACCGCCCGCGCCGAGGCGCTGGAGGTGCTCGCCGAACTGGGCGTCGCCGAACTGGCCGACCGCTTCCCGGAGGACATGTCCGGCGGCCAGCAGCAGCGGGTCGCGATCGGCCGGGCGCTCTCCGGCGACCGGCGGCTGGTGCTGGCCGACGAGCCGACCGGCGCGCTGGACTCGGCGACCGGCGAGGCGGTGCTGGAGGTGCTGCGGACCCGCTGCGACGCCGGGGCGGCCGTCATGATGGTCACCCACGACGCGAGCCACGCCGCCTGGGCGGACCGGGTGGTCTTCCTGCGCGACGGCCGGGTCGCCGAAGAGGCGGTGCGCCGGTGAGCGCCCTGCGCGCGGTGCTGCGGATGGCCCGCCGCGACGCCTGGCGGGCCAAGGGCCGCAGCGCCCTGGTCGCCGCGATGATCGCGCTGCCGGTGCTCGGCGCGACCGGCGTGGACGTGGTGCACCGCAGCGGGCAGCTGACCGCCGCCGAGCGCTCCGACCGGCTGATGGGCCGGGCCGACGCCCTGGTCGGCGCGTACGACCCGGGCCGGACGATCGAGCAGGCGGTCTTCCCCGGCGACGGGGTCCGCACCCTGCCGCAGCGCCCGGACGCCCCGCCCGGAGCCGAGCAGCAGCGCGCCGCGAGCACCGAACCGGCCGCCCTGCTGAGCGAGTTGCTGCCGCCCGGCAGCACCCTGACCCCGGCCCGCACCGGCCCGGTCGCCGCCGTGCGGAGCCGGGACGGCCTGGCCCCCGTCGACACCTTCGAGGCCGACCTGACCGGACGGCTCTGGCAGGGCCGGATCGACCTGGTCTCCGGCCGGGCCCCCGCCGCCCCGCACGAGGCCGCCGCCACCCGGGCCTTCCTGGAGACCACCGGCCTGCGGATCGGCGACACCGTCACCGTCCGCGGCCTGGAGTCCACCCCGTTCACCCTGACCGGCACCGTCGAGCACCCCGGCGACCTGAACGCCTCCGAACTGGTCGCCCGCCCCGGCGAGTTGTACCGGCAGCTGGACGAGGCGCAGGTGGCCGCCGGGCTCGCCCCGCAGACCCCGTCCGCCGAGCAGGCCGCCGCCCGCAAGGCCGCCTGGCTGGTCACCCTGCCCGCCGGGGCCGCGCTCAGCTGGGAGCAGGTGCGCGAACTCAACCGGTACGGCTACACCCTGACCAGCCGCCAGGTCGCCGCCCACCCGCCCGCCGAGGCGCTGGCGCGGCAGGAGGCCGTCGGCGCCCGGGACGAACGCGAACGCACCCTGATGACCGCCGCCACCACCGCCGCGATGGCGCTGCTGGAGGTCGCCCTGCTGGCCGGCCCGGCGTTCGCCGTCGGCGCCCGCCGGGCCCGCCGCCAACTCGCCCTGCTGGGCGCGGCCGGCGGCCGCCCCGGCCACGTGCGGGCCGTGGTGCTCGGCGGCGGCCTGGTGCTCGGCGCGGTCGGCGCGGCGGCCGGCGGCGTGCTCGGCGCGCTCCTGGTGGCCGTGCTGCGCCCCCGGCTGGAGGAGTGGGGCGGCAGCCGGTTCGGACAGCTGGCGCTGCGTCCGGCCGAACTGCTGCCGATCGCCGCCGTCGGCGTCCTCACCGCCGTGCTGGCGGCCCTGCTGCCCGCGCTCCAGGCCGGCCGCCGCGAGGTGCTGGCCGGGCTGACCGACCGCGACCCGGTGCGCCGGGCCTCCCGCCGGACGCCGCTGCTGGGCCTGGCCGCCGTCCTGCTGGGCGCCGCGCTGGCGCTGTACGGGGCGGTGGCCGGACAGGTCGCCGGACCGCCGGTGCTGGCCGGGCTGAGCGTGCGCACGCTGTCCGTGCTGGGCGGCGCGGTGCTCGCCGAACTCGGCCTGCTGCTGTTCACCCCGCTGCTGCTCGCGCTGCTCGGCCGGCTCTCCCGCCGACTGCCGGTCGGCCCCCGGCTGGCGCTGCGCGACGCCGCCCGGCACCGCTCCCGCACCGCGCCCGCGGTGGCCGCCGTGCTCGCCGCCGTCGCCGGGGCGGTCGCGGTCGGCGTGCACACGACCGGCGCGGAGGTCCAGGACCGGGCCGCCTACCGGCTGGAGCAGCCGGTCGGCGCCGTCCGGCTCGTCCTGCACGGCGACGAGCAGGCGATGTCCCCACTGCGGGCCGCCCTGCCGCAGGACCTGCCGGACCTCGGCGAGCGCGCCGACCTCTACCAGGCGCAGTACGTGTTCTGCGAGGGCTGCAAGGGCCTGGTGTACGCCGCGGGCGGGCCCTCGCGCTACGACGCGGGCGACATCGGCCGCCCGCTGGTGGTCGGCGACACCGCGGCGCTGCACAACCTGCTGGCGCTGCGCGACCAGCGCGCGCAGGACGCGCTGCTCGGCGGGAAGGCCGTGGTCACCGACCCGTCCTACCTGCACGACGGCCGGGTCGTGCTGCGGATGCAGGGCAACGGGCAGCAGGTCACCGAGGTGCGGCTCGACGCGGTGCTGGTCGAGCGTCCGGCCGCGCAGCGCTACACGCCGGTGCTGGTCGCCCCCGACACGATCCGCCGGCTGGGCCTGACCGTCGAGCCCGCCGGGGCGGTCTGGCTGCCGTCCGCGCCGGTCGGCGAGCGGGCCGAGCAGCGCGCCGCCGCCACCGTGGCCCGGCTCGCCCCGCACGCGGAGTTCGGGGTGGAGCGCGGCTTCGTGCCGCAGGACAGCACGGTGCGGCTCGCGCTCACCGGCTTCGCCGCCCTGGTGGTGCTCGGCGCGGCCGTGGTCTCCACCGCGCTGGCCGCCGCCGACGCCCGCCGCGAGCGCGCGCTGCTCTCCGCGATCGGAGCCCGCCCGCGCACCCGGCGCACCGTCGCCGGGCTGCAGGCCGGGCTGATCGCCCTGCTCGGCGCGCTGCTCGGCACCGTCAGCGGCTTCGTCCCGGCGTTCGCCCTGCTGCGCTCCCGGGCCGCCGGGGTGCCGGGCGGTCCGGCGGTGAGCCTGGCCGACGTGCCGTGGACGACCGTCGCGCTGCTCGCCCTGGGCCTGCCGCTGCTGGCCGGGCTGCTCGGCGCGCTGCGCCGGGACGACCTCACCGGGTGGCGGGGGTGAGGCGGGGCACCGGGCGCGGGTGTGAGGCGGGGCACCGGGCGCGGGTGTGAGGCGGGGCGCCGGGCGCGGGTGGCGCGGATAGTACGGTTGGCGATATATGTAGTCGTATGACTGAACGCGCCATGCAGGAACCCACCCTGCTGCTGCTCACCGCCCTCGCGGACGCCCCCCGGCACGGGTACGCGCTGATCCAGGAGATCGACGCGATCTCCGGGGGGCGGGTGCGGATGCGCACCGGCACCCTGTACGGCGCGCTCGACCGGCTGCTCCAGCAGGGCCTGATCGCGGTCGCCGCCGAGGAGATCGTCGACGGCCGGGCCCGCCGCACGTACGCGCTCACCGACGGCGGGCGCGACCTGCTCGCCGCCGAGGCCGAGCGCCTGCGCTCCGTCGCCGCCGAGGCCCAGCGCCGCCTCGGCGGCGCCGCCGCACCCCGGGGGGCCACCGCGTGAGCGCCGTCGTCCCCGGCGGGCACCGGGCCGGTGTCGCCCTGCGCACCGTCCTCGCGCTGTACCCCGCCCGCTACCGCCGCGACCGGGGCGCCGAACTCGCCGAGGTGTTCGCCGACACCACCGCCGGGGCCGGGCGGCTGGCCACCGCCCGCGAGGCGTTCGACCTCGCCGCCTACGGCCTGCGGCTGCGCACCGGCCTCACCTCCACCGCGCGCGGCGGCCGGCTGCTGGCCGCCGCCGCGCCGCTGCTGGCCGGCACCCTGTTCGGGCTCCTCGCGCTCCCCGGCGACGTGCGCTTCTGGCGGGTGCCGGCCGCCGCCCGGGCCGGGTTCGACGCCCCCTGGCGGCAACTGCCCGACAACCTCGCCCTGTTGGGCCTGGCCGTCGTCCCCGTACTGCTGGCCGCCGCCGCGGCGTTCGGCGCCTGGCGGGCGGTCCGGACGCTGGCCGCGACCGTCGCCCTGCTCGCCGCCGTCCGGCTCGCGGTCGCGGCGTTCACCGCCCCCACCACCTGGGTGCTGCTCCTGGACGCCACCGCCCTGCTGCCCTACCTCGCCGCGGGCGCGCTGCTCCTCGCCGCCCCCGCCGACCTGCTGGAACGGCCCAGCCGCCTGCTGGTCGCGGCCGGGGCGGGCGCCGGGCTGCTGGTGACGAGGGCTCAGGGCGGCTACGACACCTGGCACCTGATGGACGGGTGGATGCCGCTGCTGCTCCTGCTCGCCCCGCTGCTGCTGATCCTGTGCGCCGCCCGCGAGCGGCTGCTGCCCGCGGCGATCGGCCTGGCCGTCCTGCCGTTGACCGCCTGGTTCAGCCTGTTCAGCCTCTGGGAGCAGGTCGGCGGAATGTGGCGGCTGGCACCGCTGGCGGCGGCCGGCGCGCTCGGGCTGCTGCTCACCGGACAGGCGCTGTCGGCCGGCCGGGCGGCCCGGGAGGAACGGAACGGTCCGGACGGCCTGGACGGCCTGGACGGTCCCGGCGGCCGGGCGGAACTCTCCTAGCGGGACGAACGGTGCGCCAACGGGGCGCGGCCGGAACGCGATCGGCGGGAGAAGCGGGGCCGAACGGCGGCGGGGGCTCGCCCGCCGCCTGCCGATGTGGCAGGCTATCCGATATGTCTAGACCAATGTTCGAAGTCATCGCGCTGACCCCCCAGGACGCCCGGGCCGCCGAGTCGGGCGGCGCCGACCGCCTCGAACTGGTCACCGACATGGCCGCCGACGGGCTCACCCCCACCACCAGGGACTTCGCCGCGATCCGCGCCGCCGTCGACCTCCCGCTGCGGGTCATGCTCCGCATCCGCGACGGCTTCACCCCCGGCGACCTCGACGACCTGCTCGCCCGCACCGCCGCGCTGCGGGCCGAGGGCGCCGAGGAGTTCGTGCTCGGCTTCCTCACCCCCGACGGCGCGGTCGACCTCACCGCGACCCGGGCCGTCGCCGAGGCCGTCTCCGGCTGCCGCTGGACCTTCCACCGGGCGATCGACCACAGCGCCGACCGCTCCGAGGTCCGCGCCGCCGTCGCCGACCTCCCCGGCCTCGACACCTTCCTCACCTCCGGCGCGGCCGGCGGCGTCGACGCCGGCCGCGAGGTCCTGCTCGGCGAACTCGCCAAGTCCGGCGAGCCCGGCTACCGCCAGCGGATCCTGGTCGGCGGCGGCCTGCGCGCCGAGCACGTCCCCGAGCTGCGCGCCGCGGGCTTCGACGCCTTCCACATCGGCGGCGCGGCCCGCGAGGGCGGCTGGGCGGGCGCGGTCGACCCGGCGAAGGTCGCGCAGTGGCGCGAGCTCATCGGCACCTGAGCCGGTAGGGGCGCGGGGTAACCGCGCCCCTGACCGCGCTGCGGCGGGTGCGGCGGTTCTCCCTGCGCCCCTGACCGCTAGGCCAGTTCGGCCGGCAGCGGCTGTGCGTGCAGCACCGTCAGGCCGGAGACCGCGCGGGTCAGCGAGACGTAGAGGCGGCGCAGGCCGGTGCGGTGGTCGGGCTCGCCCGCGACGATCGCGGCGGGTTCGTCGAGGACCACGTGGTCGTACTCGAGGCCCTTGGCGAGCGAGGCCGGGACGAGGGTGAGGCGGGCCTCGGCGGTGGTCTCGGTGCCGGGGTCGAGGAAGGGCAGCCCCGCGGCGGTGAGCGCCGCGGCGAGCGCCGGGACGCGGGCGTCCGCGGCGATCAGGCCGACCGAGCCCTCGTGGCCGAGCGCCGTGCGGCAGGCGGCCAGGACGGCCGCGTCCAGCCCGTCCAGCCCCTCCGGCCCGTCCGGGACGTGCCGGAGGGCGAGCGAGCCGGGCAGGTCGCGGACCGAGGTGGCGGGGGCCAGGCCGGGGGCGATCGCGGGGAGCAGCCGGGAGGCGTAGGCGATCACCTCGCCGGGGACGCGGAAGCCCTGGGTCAGCTCCTCGACGTGCGCGCCGTCCTTGCCGAGGTGGTGCAGGGCCTCCGGCCAACTGCCGGTGGCCCACGGGGTGGTGCCCTGGGCGAGGTCGCCGAGGACGGTCGCCGAGCCGGTGGTGCAGCGGCGGCCGACCGCCCGGTACTGCATGGGGGAGAGGTCCTGGGCCTCGTCGACGACCACGTGGCCGAGCGAGGGGGTGCGGTGCACCAGGTCGGCGGCCTCGTCGATCAGCACGGCGTCGGCGGCGGACCAGGGCGCGGTGCGGGCGGAGCGCGGGGGCTTGGCCCAGAGCAGGGCGGCCTGCTCACCGGCGTCCAGCACGCCGTCCGCCGCGGCGGCCAGGAAGTCGGCGTCGCCGAGCAGCCGGTGCACCAGCTTGACCGGGTCGACGGCGGGCCAGCACGCCTTGACGGTGGCCTTGACCGCCGCGTTGCGGGCGACGGCGTCCTGCACCCGGTCGTCCGGGGCCTCGCCGCCCTGCTCCATCTTCACCAGCACGGCGTGCGCGATCCGCTGCGGCAGCGCCTCCAGGGCGGCCCCGTAGCGGATCTCCCGGGCCATCAACTCCCGGACGATCTCCTCCAGTTCGTACGCGGGAACCCGCCAGCGGCGGGAGCCGCGGACGACCACGCAGGGCTCGGTGGGCAGCGTGATGCCGGCCCGCACCGCGTTGCGCAGGACGCGGGCCATCCGGGCGTCGCCCTTGATCCGGGCGGTGCCGGCGCTGTCGGCGCCGCGGACCTCGACGTGGCCGACCAGCTCCTGCACGGTGGCCTGGGCGACGTCCAGCTCGCCGAGGGCGGGCAGCACCTGCTCGATGTACCGGAGGAAGGAGCGGTTCGGGCCGACCACCAGGGTGCCGGTGCGGGCCAGGCGCTCGCGGTGCGCGTACAGCAGGTAGGCGACGCGGTGCAGGCCGACGGCGGTCTTCCCGGTGCCGGGGGCGCCCTGGACGCAGATGGTGCCGGTGACGTCGGCGCGGACGATCTCGTCCTGCTCGGGCTGGATGGTGGCGACGATGTCGCGCATCGGGCCGACGCGGGGCTTCTCGATCTCGGCGGCGAGCAGCGCGGAGCGGGTGTCGGCCTCGTCCGGGTCGGAGAGGTTCTCGTCCTCGTAGGCGGTCAGCTCGCCGCCGGTGTAGCCGAACCGGCGGCGCTTGGCGACGTCCATCGGCTCGGTGCGGCTGGCCCGGTAGAACGGCTGGGAGACCGGGGCGCGCCAGTCGATCACCATCGGGTCGCCGTCGGCGTCGTGCACGTGCCGGCGGCCGATGTAGAAGCGCTCGCCGCCGCCGCCCTCGGACTCGGACGCGCTGATCGCGTGCAGGTAGTCGAGGCGGCCGAAGAACAGCGGGGTGTGCGCGAGGTCGGCCAGCGCCTTGATCCGCTCGTCGACCTGCCGCTGCAGCACCTGGGCGGAGACCCAGGTGCCCGCCACGTCGCGCAGGTCGAGCGCCTCGACGTCCTCGCGCATCGCCTTCAGCGCGGCCCGGGAGGCGGCCAGGTGGGAGCGTTCGCGGCCGAGCGGATCGGTGTCGGCGGCGAGCGTGTCGGTGGGGGTGGGGGAGTGCACGGCGGACCTTCCCGGCCGCCCGGCAGAAGGGGGGCGGCGGACTCGTCTGGGCTCACGGTGAAAGGACACCGGCCGGTTCCCGAGCGGCCGGCACTCCCACGGCTGCCGGAGGCGCTGGCACCACGGTTCGGGAGGGGCAGACGGACGATCCTAGACCCGGTGCCCACCGGGTGCGAATCCTTTTCCGGGCCCGTCCCCCGGGGGAGTCCCCGGTACCGGGGTAGGGGGACGTACACCCCGGGGACGAGACGCGCCACCGCGGGCTCGGGCCTTTGGGCCGATGCGCCGGCCCCGTTCGTGAACCTACCGTGGAGACATGAGGACCGAACGAGTGAACCCCCAGCTCAACGGCGTCCACGGCGCCCACCCCGCCGCGGAGCGCCGCCGCCACCCGGTGGCCAACGCCGTCCGCAACGTCGGCATCGTGCTCGACACCGCCGCGCGCGTGCTCTTCCTCGGGCGCGACGGCGTCAGGCTCTGACCGCGGGCCGACGGGTCGGCCAGCTGCAGGCCGACGGGCAGGCCGGCCGCGGGCCGGCGGCTACAGGTCGTCCGCGTCGACGATCCGGTACGCGTAGCCCTGCTCGGCCAGGAAGCGCTGGCGGTGCGCCGCGAAGTCCTGGTCGACGGTGTCCCGGGCGACCACCGAGTAGAAGTGCGCCGCGTGCCCGTCCGCCTTCGGGCGCAGCACCCGGCCCAGCCGCTGGGCCTCCTCCTGGCGGGAGCCGAACGTCCCCGACACCTGGATCGCGACGGTGGCCTCCGGCAGGTCGATCGAGAAGTTCGCGACCTTCGAGACCACCAGCACGCCGATCTCCTTCGACCGGAACGCCTCGAACAGCTTCTCCCGCTGGGCGTTCGAGGTCTCGCCCTTGATCACCGGGGCGTCCAGCGCCTCGCCCAGCTCGTCCAGCTGGTCGATGTACTGGCCGATCACCAGGGTCTGGTCGCCCTCGTGCTTCTTCACCAGCCGCTCCACCACCCGGCGCTTGGTCGCCGTGGTCGAGCAGAACCGGTACTTCTCCTCCGGCTCGGCCGTCGCGTAGGCCAGGCGCTCGGAGTCGGTCAGCGTCACCCGCACCTCGCAGCAGTCGGCGGGCGCGATGTAGCCCTGCGCCTCGATCTCCTTCCACGGGGCGTCGAACCGCTTGGGGCCGATCAGCGAGAACACGTCGCCCTCCCGGCCGTCCTCGCGCACCAGCGTCGCGGTCAGGCCGAGCCGGCGGCGGGCCTGCAGGTCGGCGGTGAACTTGAACACCGGCGCGGGCAGCAGGTGCACCTCGTCGTACACCACCAGGCCCCAGTTGCGGGCGTCGAACAGCTCCAGGTGCGCGTACACGCCCTTCCGCTTGGTCGTCATCACCTGGTAGGTGGCGATGGTGACCGGGCGGATCTCCTTGCGGGTGCCGCTGTACTCGCCGATCTCGTCCTCGGTCAGCGAGGTCCGCTTCACCAGCTCGTGCTTCCACTGCCGGGCCGAGACGGTGTTGGTCACCAGGATCAGCGTGGTCGACTTGGCCTCCGCCATCGCCGCCGCGCCCACCAGCGTCTTGCCCGCGCCGCACGGCAGCACGACCACGCCGGAGCCGCCGTGCCAGAACCCGTCCACCGCGTGCCGCTGGTACGGGCGCAGCTGCCAGCCGTCCTCCCGCAGCTCGATCGGGTGCGCCTCGCCGTCCACGTACCCGGCGTGGTCCTCGGCCGGCCAGCCCAGCTTCAGCAGCACCTGCTTGACCTGCCCGCGCTCCGAGGGGTGCACCAGCACGGTGTCCGGGTCGACCCGGGCCCCCACCAGCGGGGCGATCTTCTTCGAGCGCAGCACCTCCTCCAGCACCGGCCGGTCGGTGGTGGTCAGCACCAGCCCGTGCACCGGGTGCTTCTGCAACTGCAGCCGCCCGTAGCGCGCCATGGTGTCCGCGACGTCCACCAGCAGGGCGTGCGGCACCGGGTAGCGCGAGTACTTCACCAGCGCGTCCACCACCTGCTCCGCGTCGTGCCCCGCCGCCCGCGCGTTCCACAGCCCCAGCGGCGTCACCCGGTACGTGTGCACGTGCTCCGGCGCCCGCTCCAGCTCGGCGAACGGCGCGATCACCCGCCGGCACTCCGCCGCCTGCGAGTGGTCGACCTCCAACAGCAGCGTCTTGTCGCTCTGCACGATCAGCGGTCCGTCCACGCTGTGCATCCCCTTCCGCGCGGGCCAAACCTCCAGTGTGCCGCATCGGCGCGGCAGGTGGCGGGGCGGTCCCGGGCCGGGCGACGGGCCGGGCGGGGGAGTGACCTGCGAGGGGTTCGCTCGTTGGGCAGGGCATGATCAAGCCCAACCGATTCCTGGCCGGCCTGGCGCTCTCCGGCGCGGCCCTCGCCACCGCCCTCGGGGCGGCACCCGCCCACGCCGCGGACACCGAGGCCATGGCCCTCGACCAGGTCGCCGACATCGGCCAGCCCGGTGGTCTGATCGGCACCGTCGCCTTCACCGGCACCGGCCTGCTGACGGGCGTCGAGCCGAAGATGCCGGACCCGCACGCGATCGTGGACGAGGCGAAGAAGCAGAAGGCGGAGGAGGACGCGAAGCAGGCCGCCGGCAAGTAGGCGGGCGCGGGGCGGGCTACTCCTCGACCTCGGCGACGCCGGTGATCCGGTGCAGCGCGAAGGTGCGGACCTCGTCGGAGAGGTGGTCGTAGGCGGTGACGAAGCCGCCCTCGACCTTGACGGGGTCGATGACGCGCTGGGAGGAGAGTCCCTCGGCGTTGATGTAGCCGATCCACGTGCGTTCGCCGAGCAGGACGGCGGTCTGCAGGGCGGCGAGGGTGTCGGCGGCGGCGGTGCGCGGGACGGCCGCGCTCGCCGCGGGGCCGGCGACGGCGTCCTTGCGGACGGCGGTCGCGGCCCGGTCGCCGGCCCGGATGGCGCGGACGGCGGCGGCGAGCAGGGCGTCGTGGGGGCGGGCGGGGCCGTCCGGGACGGGCAGGGGCGGGGTGCGCGGCGGGGTGCGGCGGCTGTCGGGGCGGGTGATCACGACGTCGCCCTCGGCGGACTCCGCGGCGGGCGCGTAGCCCATGGTGCGCAGGACGGAGAGCAGGGTCTCCGGCCCGGCCTGGGCGGCGAGCACGGTGGGGGCGAGCAGCCGCAGGCGCAGTTCGGCGGCGCGCCGGTCGGCGAGGACCTCGTCGAGCAGCCGGGGATCGTCGCAGCGCAGGTAGGAGGAGGCGGCGCCGACCCGGAGGATGCCGTGCCGGCGGGCCACGTCGTCGATCAGGTAGGCGAGCGGCTGCGGGACGGGCGTGCGGGAGTGCTGGGCGAGGAACGCCCGCAGGTCGGCGGCGGTGCGCCCGGCGTCGAGGGCGCGGCGGACCGAGTCGGGGGTGAAGCGGTAGACGGTCGCGCCGCCCTTGGACTCGATGTCGGCGGCCAGCGCGAGGGCCTGGGCGAGCGGGGTGAGCAGCGGACCGGGGGCGATCGCGGTGAGGTCGGGCTGCAGGATGACGTGGTCGAGCGGTTCGGGCAGCAGCGGGGCGAGGACGGGCGCCGGGTCGGTGCCGGCGAGCAGGGCGCGGGTGTGGGCGGCGAGGGCGCCGCGGCCGGTGGCGCCGAGCAGCTCGGCCTCGTGCAGGGTCCACTCGGCGAGCTGGTCGCGCAGGTCGCGGCCGTCCGCGCCGACCGGGCCGCCGCGCAGCGGGCGGTGCCAGCGCAGGGCGGGCAGCAGGGCGTCGGCGCCGGCGGCGGTGCCGGGCGGGAGTTCGGCGAGCCGGGTCAGGACGGCGCGGCGCACCGACGGGGCGAGGGTGCGGTCGAGTTCGGGGCCGAGGGCGGCGCGCGGGCGGCCCTTGCCGTCGGGGGTGCCGGTGAGGCGTCCGACCCGGGTGGCGGCGAGCCAGGCGCGGGCGAGCACGGTCCAGCGTTCGGCGGTGTCCTGCTGGAGCCAGGCGTCGTACCCGGGGGTCGGCGCCCAGACCTCGTCCGCCTCGCCGTCGGGGGCCAACAGGCCCGCGGTGTGGGCGAGTTCGATCCAGAACGCGGCGTCCGGCTCGGAGCTCTCCAGCAGGGCGGCGGCCCGCTTGAGGTCGCGCACGCCCAGGCCGCCGGCCCGCAGGGTGGGCGGCGGGGTGAGGCTCCAGGCTTCGAGGAGTTCCTCGACCACGCGGACGGCGGTGCCGGCCTGCCCGGCGGCGGTGCGGTCGGCGGTGGCCGGATCGCGCTCGACGACGGGGGCGACGGCGGGCGGGGCCGGGTCGACGCCGCGGTGGGTGCGTCCGCCGCGCAGGTGCAGGGCGAGTTCGCGGGGCAGCACGACGGAGCCGGGGCTGGAGGGCAGCAGCAGGCCGCGGGCGAGCAGCCACTCGACGGGGCCGCGGGCGTCCTCGGCGGTGACCTGCCGGGCGGCGTCCGGGACGGTGCCGGTGGGCGGGCCCCAGACCAGCCGTTCCAGCAGCCCGAGGGCGGCGGGCGGGGCCTGGTCGAGCAGCGCGCCCAGCCGCTTGCGGTCGCCGAGCAGGGCGGTGAGCGCGGCGACGGCGGTGACCGGGTCGGGGGTGGGCGGCAGGCCGGTGCCGGCCAGCAGCTGCTGGAGGCGGGCGGGGGACATGCCGACGGTGGCGTCGGCGAAGGTCGGGCCGAGGCCGGTGCGGCCCGGGTTGAGGGCGCTGGGGGCGAGCGCCTCGCGGACGGCGAGGACCAGGCGCAACGCGGAGTCCGGGCCCCACAGCAGGGCCTGTTCGCGCAGCCGGGCGAGCGCGGCGGGCAGCGCGGCGGTGACGGCGGCCCGGTCGACGGGTGCGGCGCCGGGGTGCGGCTTGACCCGGGCGGGCCCGGCCAGCAGGTTCCGCACGGTGGCCTCGGACGCGCCCTCGGGGGCGGCGGCCAGCGCCTCGGCGACCTGCAGGGTGAACCGGTCGAGCCGCTCCAGGGCGCGCAGCACGGACGCCCGGCTGGAGAGCCGCGCGGACAGCTGGGTGAGGTCGGTCGGCACCGGGTTCAACAGGTCGGGGCGGGCCCGGAGCAGCGCGGCGACGGCCCCGTCCTCCCGGCCGCGGAGTTCCTCGGCCAGGGTGCGGGGTGCGGCGGCGCGGGTGCCACGCGGCGCGCTCTGCGGTGCGGTCATCCGGTCCAGACTAGTCAACGCCCCCCGTCGCGGCCCAGAACGGCGGTGGAACTCGGGCTGAACCGGTCCCCGCTCAGCGGTGCGGGCCGCACCGGGCCCGGGCGTCCGGGGTCCGGCGGGCCGTGCGCCGGGGGCGGGCGGGGCCGGGCGGGGCTCGCTTCCGGCGGTCCGGGGTGGGTACCGTCTCGGTGGGCGGCGGGTACGTGGACGTGAGGGCGGGTGGCGGGGCGATGGCGGACGGCTCGTGGTGGCGCGAGGGCGGATCGGCGGACGGCTCGACGGACGGCCCGGAGGGCGGGGGGAGCGTGTACCTGCCCCGGCCGGCGGCGACCGCGCCGCCCGTCCCCCCGGCTCCGCCGACCCCTCCGGCGGTGCCGGCCCAGGCGCCGCCGAAACCGACGCGGGCACCGGCACCCGCGCCCGCGCCCGCCGCGCCCGTCGAACCGGACAAGCCGAAGCCGCCGACCGGGGCGGGCGGGTCCGGCGGGTCCGGCGGGGCGTTCCGGGCCGGGTCGTCGTCGCCGTCCGAGGCCGAGCGGGCCTTCGCGTACTCGGAGAACCCGGACGCCCCGGACTTCGGGATCGGGCAGCCCGGCTGGACCGCGCAGTACTTCGACCTGGCGGAACCCGAGCCCGAACCGGACCCCGAGCCCGAACCCGAGGCGGACCCCGGACCCGAGTCGCCCGCGCCGGAGGCCGGACGCCCCCGCCCCGGCCTGGGGCGCCTCCTGCTGGGCGCGCTGTTCGGCAGGCCCCCGGCCGCGCCCGAGGCCCCGCCCGCCCCCGCGGTCGCGGCGGGTGCGGCGGGTGCGGCCGCCGGGGCGGCGGGCGCCCGCAAGCCCGCGCCGCTGCTGCTGCTCGGCGCGGGGCTGCTGCTGGCCGGGGCGGTGACCGGCCAACTGCTGGTGATGCTGCTCGGCTGGGCGGCGGCGTACCTGTCGAAGGGCTGGACCGACCTGATGAAGAAGTTCGCCGTGCTCGGCATCCCGCTGATCACGGTGACCGGCCTGACGGTGTGGAACTGGGGCCGCGAGAAGGGGCGTTGGGGCAGCGCGCTGGCCCCGGGCAGCGACGCGGGCGCCACCACCTGGGCCGCCGCGCCGACCGTGCTGCGGGCCGCGGCGGTGCTGTCGGCGCTGTTCGTGCTGGCGGTGACGCTGCGCCGCCGCAAGGGGTAGCGCCGGGGCGGACGGCAGCGCGGGGCCGGGGCGGTGACGGCGGGTCGGGTGCGTCCCGGGCCGCTCCCCGCCTCTCGGTCCCGCCCGTTCCGCCGGGTCAGTTCGCGCCGAGGACGTGCAGCAGTTCGGCGATCAGGAAGTGCGCGCCGGTGTAGCCGATGCCCTGGAACCACAGCTGGTCGTCGACCCGGAAGGCGCGGTGGGCGCGGACGGCGCCCAGGGCCCGCCAGGCGGGGGAGGCGAGGGCGGTGGCCAGGCCGTTGCGGGCGGGGTCGCCGTAGCCCGCGTACAGCAGCAGGTCGCCGTCGGCCGGGGCGAGCTGGTCGGGGGCGGCCCCGGTGTCGAAGCGGTCGGCGTCCTGCGGGCCGGGGCGGGGCAGGCCGAGGTCGGCCAGGACGCTGCCGGGGAAGTTCTGCCGGGCGTACAGCCGGACGGCGGGGGAGCCCTCAACGAACCGGACCAGGCTGATCCGCTGCCCGGCGGCCCCGGCCGCGGAGAGCGCGGCCTTCGCCCGGTCGACGTGCCGGTCGTACGCGGCGACCACGGCGGCGGCCTGCTCGCGGCGGTCCAGGGCGGTGGCGTGCAGCTGGAAGTTCTCCTTCCAGGGGGCGCCGGTGGTCCGGGTGGCGACGGTCGGGGCGATCGCCCGCAGCGCCTGGAGGTGGTCGGTGTCGCGGGCCAGGTTGGTGAGGATCAGCTGCGGTCGCAGGGCGGTGACCGCGGCGGTGTCGGGCGCGGCCCCGATGCCGCCGACCACGGCGACCCCGGCGAGCCGGGAGGCGGGCCAGTAGCCGGGCGGCCCGGCGTCCAGCGGGGCCTTGGCGGCGCCGACCGGGGTGATGCCGAGCGTCATCGCGGAGTCCAGCTCGGCGGTGTCCAGGGCGACCACCCGGCGCGCCCCGCCGGGCACGGTGACCGGCCCGTCCGCGGCGTCCACGGTGACGTCGGGGCGCGGGACGGGGCTGGGCGGCACCGGTGTCGGCGTCGGCGGACCCGTGCGGACCCCGTCGTCGTCGGCGGTGGGCAGCGGCGAGGCGGTGGGCAGGACGTGCGGGCCGCAACCGGTGAGCAGGGCGGCACCGAGCCCGGCGAGGGCGGCCCGGCGGGACAGCGGGGGTGGCACCTGGGACCTCCTCCGGCGGCACGGTCGGATGCCAGCCAGTATGTCCGCGATGCGGCTCTCCTCCCGGCTTTTGCGACCGGAAACCCCGCCACTACCCCGCCCGGGTGGCCCCGGCCCCACCACCGGGCCCACCGCGAGGACCGGCACCGGCCCGCGGGGGCCCGTCCGCCGCAGCCGGGCGCATCCGGGCGGCGGAGGGGGCCCGCGGAGTGCTGGTTAGGCTGGCCGCATGGCTCTCACCGTCGGTTTCGACCTCGACATGACGCTCCTCGACACCAGGCCCGGCATCAAGGCCACCTACGACGTGCTGGCGGCCGAGACCGGGACGGTCATCGACTCCGACCTGGTGGTGAGCCGGCTCGGTCCGCCGCTGGTGCGGGAGTTGGCCAACTGGTACCCGCCGGAGCGGCTGGACGCGGTGGTGGCGCGGTACCGGGAGCTGTACGTCGAGCACGCCATCGCGCCGGCGCGCGAGCTGCCGGGGGCGCTGGCCGCGGTGGCCGCGGTGCGGGCGGCGGGCGGGCGGGTGCTGGTGATCACCGGCAAGTGGGAGCCGAACGCCCGGCGGCACCTGGACGGCATCGGGCTGGAGGTGGACGCGCTGGTCGGCGACCTGTGGGCGGAGACCAAGGGCGAGGCGCTGCGGGCGCACGGCGCGGACGTCTACGTCGGGGACCACCTGGGGGACGTCCGCGGGGCCCTGGCCGCCGGAGCCGTCGCGGTCGGCGTGGCCACCGGCCCGTACGGCGCCGCCGAGCTGGCCGCCGCCGGGGCGGACGCGGTGCTGGGCGACCTCACCGAGTTCCCGGCCTGGCTGGCCGGGCACCTGGGCTGAGCGGCCGGGGGACCGGGGGACCGGGGCCCGGGGGGCGCTACCCCGCGGTGGCGGCCTCCCGGGCGCGCCGCCGCCGGGTGTTGGCCCGGGCGGTGACGAACAGGCCGGCCAGGGCCACCAGCAGGCCCAGCGGCATCAGCATCGACAGCCAGTACGCGAACGTGGGCAGCCTGGTCAGGTCGAGGAAGAGCGGCACGAAGGTGGCGACGGTGGCCAGCATGCCGACGCCGAACACGACGCCGCCGACCCGGACCAGCAGGTCACCGGGGTCGCCCGGACGGTCGCCGGGACGGACACCAGGACGGTCGCTCACTCTCACCACTCCTTCGCGCGGACCACTCCCCCCGATTGTCCCACCGCGCGCCCCCTCCGATCGGCGGGGGCGCGGCGACACACGTTCCGACTGAACGCTCAGGATTCCCAGGAATCCCTCAGGCATGCTGAGGGAAACGGCATCCGGAACGGGCGAGCGGGGGCGTGCGGGCACATGGGTCTGACCAGTCACAAGGTGCTGGCGCTGTCCGCGCTGCTGTCGGCGCTGGCGGTGGCCGGCACGGTGTGGCTCTGGCCCCGGCTGGCCGGGCGCGGCTGGCGGGCGGTGCTGGGGCGGCTCGCCACCATCGTCGGCACCCAGCTGGCGGTGCTCTGCACGCTGGCCCTGCTGGCGAACAACTCCTTCGCGTTCTACAGCAGTTGGGACGACCTGCTGGGCACCGCCGAGGACGGCCCGGTGACCATCCAGAACCAGCTGCTCGGCCGCACCCCCGGCGTGCAGCGGCTGGCCACCGAGAACGTCCGCGACACCGGTGCGACCGGCCGGGCCCCCGAGCAGGCCGGCCGGCTGGAGCGGGTCCGGCTGCCCGGGGCGAGCACCGGGCTGGCCACCGAGGGCTACGTCTACCTGCCGCCGCAGTACTTCCGGCCCGAGTACCGGGACCGGCGCTTCCCGGCGGTGATCGCCATCACCGGCTTCCCGGGAGACGCCAAGAACCTGGTCACCAAGCTCAACTACCCGTCCGTGCAGTTGAAGCTCACCGAGCAGGGCCGGGCCAGGCCGACCGTGCTGGTGCTGATGCGGCCCTCCCCGGCGATGCCCCGCGACACCGAGTGCGAGGACGTGCCGGGCGGCCCGCAGGCCGACCGGTACTTCAGCGCCGACGTGCCCGCCGCGCTGCGCACCTCGTACCGGATCGCGGACGGGCCGGGCAGCCTCGGCGTGATCGGCAACTCCACCGGCGGGTACTGCGCGTTGAAGCTGGCGATGCGTCACCCCGGCGTGTTCGCCGCCGCGGTGTCGCTGTCCGGCTACTACCGGGCCGCCGAGGACCCGACCACCGGGGACCTGTTCGGCGGCGACCAGGGCCGCCGCGACCAGGCCGACCTGGAGTGGCGGCTGGCCCACCTGCCGGCCCCGGCCACCGCGCTGCTGGTCGGCGGCAGCCGGGAGGGCGACGGCGACTACCACGCCCAGACCGAGCGGTTCCTGGCCGCCGCGAAGGGCACCGCGACCAGGGTCTCGGCGATCACCCTGGACAGCGGCGGCCACAACTTCACCACCTGGTCCCGGATGCTCCCGGCCTCGCTCGGCTGGCTCTCCGACCACCTGGCCGACCCCGTCTGACCGGCCCGGCGTCACAGCGCGCAACTCCGTGCGCGCAAGGAGTTTCGACCCGCGCCGGCCCCGGGTATGCAGCCATCGCGCGGGCGGACCTGACGGATGGTCCACGAACGCCCGCCCGGTACCGATCGGGGGTGTGAGCCAGTGGGAGGCGCAGCAGACGCGGGGCACGGCCGCGCCCCGGTCCGGAATCCCGTCGCCGTTCCGGTGAACGCTGAGGGATCATTGCTCGACTGAGCGAAACCGGCCGCCCGCCCAGGGCGCCCGCCGCACATCCACCCGCGGCCCGACGGGGGCCGCACGCACCCGATACCGAGGACTGTTCGAGATGCCCACCGGCCAGGTCAAGTGGTTCAACGAGACGAAGGGCTACGGCTTCCTGTCGCGCGACGACGGCGGCGAGGTCTTCGTCCACACCAAGGCGCTGCCCGCGGGCGTCACCACGCTGCGGCCGGGCCAGCGGGTCGAGTTCGGCATCGCCGCGGGCCACCGCGGCGACCAGGCGATGAGCGTGACGCTGCTGGACGCGCTGCCCTCGGTGGCCGCCGCCCAGCGCAAGAGCGCCGACGACATGGCCCCGATCGTCCAGGACCTGATCACCAAGCTGGACAGCGTGCTGCCGGGCCTGCAGCGCGGCCGCTACCCGAGCAAGCCGGAGGGCCAGAAGATCGCCATGGTGCTGCGCGCCATCGCCGACCAGTTCGACGTCTGACCCGGGCTCAGGGGAAGGCCAGCGCGCCCGGGTCGACGGCGGGGACGAGTCCCTGCCCGGCGGCCCGGGTCAGCAGGCCGCGCACCGCCGCGTAGCCCTCCTCGCCGAGGTCCGCGGTGAACTCGTTGACGTACAGCCCGATGTGCTGCTCGGCGACGGCCGGGTCCATCTCCTGGGCGTGCGCCAACACGTACGCCCGGGACGCCGCCGGGTCCGCCCAGGCCGCGCGCACCGACGCCCGTACGGTGTCGGCCAGTTCGCGCAGCCGCTCGGCGCCCAGCGAGCGGCGGGCCACGATCGCGCCCAGCGGGATCGGCAGCCCGGTGGCCGCCTCCCACGCCTCGCCCATGTCGGCCAGGCGGTGCAGCCCGTACTCCCGGTACGTGAACCGGGCCTCGTGGATCACCAGTCCGGCGTCCACCTCCCCGGCCCGGACGGCCGGCATGATCTCGTGGAACGGCAGCACCACGATCTCGCCGAACCCGCCCGGCACCGCCCCGGCCGCCCACAGCCGGAACAGCAGGTACGCCGTGGAGCGCTCGCTGGGCACCGCCACCCGCCGCCCGGCCAGCGCCGCCGCCTCCAGCGGGCCGGCCGTCAGCACCAGCGGCCCGCAGCCCCGGCCCAGCGCCCCGCCGCACGGCAGCAGCGCGTACTCGTCCAGCACCCAGGGCAGCTGCCCGTAGGAGATCTTCAGGACGTCCAGCTCGCCGCGCTCGGCCAACCCGTTGGTGACGTCGATGTCCGCGAACCGCACCTCGGGCGCGTCCGCGCCCGGCACCAGGCCGTGCGCCCAGGCGTGGAAGACGAAGGTGTCGTTCGGGCAGGGCGAGTACGCGACGGTGAGCGGCTCGGCCATCTCAGACCTCCTGGAGCAGACGGGACAGCGGCGGCAGCGCCGCGAAGGCCCGTTCCAGGGCCGCCAGCGCCTCGCCGATCCGCCAGGCCGCGCGGTCGCGCGGCCCGACGGCATTGGACACGGCCCGCAGCTCACCGGCCGCGAGCCCGAACCGGGCGGCCGCCTCGGCCACCCCGAAACCCTCCATCGCCTCGGCCAGCGCCCGCGGGTGGCGCCCCCTCAGCGCGGCGGCCCGCTCGGCCGAGCCGGTCACCGTGGACACCGTCAGCACCTCGCCGACCGCCCCGCCGGTGGCCCCGGCCAGCGCCGCCACCAGCGCGGGCGGCACCGGGTGCCGGACGGTGCCGAAGCCCAGCTCGGTGACGTCCGCGAAGCCGTCCGGCGTCTCGGCGCCCAGGTCGGCCGCCAGCACGGCGTCCGCCACCACCAGCGACCCGACCGGCGCCCCGGGCGCGAACCCGCCCGCGATGCCCGCCGACAGCACCAGCCGGTACCGGCCGCGGGCCAGCGCCGCCGCCGTGCCCGCCGCCGCGGCCGCCGGGCCGACCCCGGCCGCCAGCACCACGGCCCCCGAGCCCGGTCCGAGCCCGCGCCGCACCGCCTCGGCCTCCGCCTCCACGGCGACGACGACGAGCAGCCCGGCGGCGGGGCCGGGCTGCTCGTCGGTGCGCTCAGCGGTCATCGACCGGCGGTTCAGCTGCTCTTGTTGTCCAGGTCGAAGGCCCAGACCGCGTAGTACTCCTGGGACGCCTTGTCCTGCGAGACCACCGTCACCGAGGTGACGTCGTTGCTCGACATCAGGGCGCCGGCGCTCTTCGAACCCGAGTAGGTCACCCCGGTGAGGACCTCACCCTCGGCGCCGCCGGCCAGCGGCACCTGGCCGCTGGAGCCGCCGTTGGTCAGCGCGAACCAGCCCTTGTCGGCCAGCTCCCTGGGCACCCCGACGCCGATCCGGTCACTGGCGCGGACGTCCAGCTTCGGCAGCTTGTCGTCCTTGCGCGCCTGCTTGATGTCCGACAGGCACTTGGTGAGGTAGTCCTCGTCGAGCGGCTTGCCGTCGTTGTAGCAGAAGGGGGCGGCGGTGGTGGTCGAGGTGCCGACGACCATCGTCGCCACGTTCTCACGGGGCTTGCCGGCGTCGTTCGCCCAGTAGATACCGGTACCGAGGGAGGCGGCGCCGACGACGACGACGCCGGCGATACCGGCGATGGCACGGGTGCTGAGGCTCATGCGCAAGAGGCTACTCGCCTTCCGTGATCACATGACGCCGGGGTGCCCGAGTCGCCCGAGGTTACGCCGTGCGCGGGCGCGCCGCGCACCGCCGGGAGCCGGGGCCGGGCCCGGGCCCGGGCCGCCGGGCCCGCCGCTCAGGCCACCCGGGGCCGGGCCGCCGACCGGTGCGGCCCGACCCGCAGCAGCGAGCGGAACGTCCACAGCAGCATCAGCGTCATCACCGCCGCCGCCACCGTCAGCCCCAGCACCGGGTTCAGCGGCAGCGAGATGCCCACCGCGCCGCCCGCCACCCAGCTCAGCTGCAACGCCGTCTCGGAACGGGCGAACGCCGAGGTCCGCACGGCCTCCGGCACGTCCCGCTGGATCAGCGCGTCCAGCGCCAGCTTGCCCAACGAGGCCGACATCCCCGCGACGGCCGCCACCACCGTCACCGTCACCGCGCCGTACCAGAGCGCCGACGCGCCCGCCGCCGCCGTCGCCAGCGCCAGCACCGCCGTCACCGTCACCTCCGAGCCGCGGGTGCGCAGCCACGACCCCAGCACCGACCCCAGCGCGTTGCCCAGCCCGGCCGCCGCCGCGACCAGCCCCAGCGCCACCGTCCCGGGCAGGCCGCCCGGCGGGTCCTTGCGGATCAGGAACGCCAGGAACATCACCAGGAACCCGACCAGCCAGCGCAGCGCCGCCACCCCGCGCAGCGCCATCACCACCGACGGGCCGACCGCCCGCAGCACGCCCTTCGGCCGCGGCTCCTCCTGCGGCCCGGCCAGCAGCTGCGCCCGCTGCTCGCCCCGCGCCGAATCCACCTGGTGCGGCAGGTGGAAGGCCATCAGGGTGCCGATCACGAACACCACGAACGCCCCGCGCAGCGGCCACCCCGGCCCGAGCAGCTGGAGCAGCCCGCCCACCCCGCCGGCCACCAGCGTGGTCAGCAGACCCGCCAGCGTCACCCGCGAGTTCGCCTTCACCAGCGACAACTGGGCGGGCAGCAGCCGCGGCACCACCACGCTGCGCACCACCCCGTACGCCTTCGACGCGACCAGCACGCCCAGCGCCTCCGGATACAGCGCCAGCCCGCCGCCGGTCACCACCCCCGCCATCACCCAGGCCAGCGCCGCCCGGGCCAGCATCGACATCGCCATCGCGGAACGGCGGCCGTTGGGCAGCCGGTCCAGCAGCGGGCCGATCACCGGGGCGAGCAGCGCGAACGGGGCCATCGTGATCAGCAGGTACAGCGCGACCCGGCCGCGGGCCTCGCCGGTCGGCACCGAGAAGAAGATGGTGGACGCCAGCGACACCGTGATCAGCATGTCGCCGAACGAGTTCAGCGCGTGCAGTTCGATCAGCTTCGCCAGGCCGGACTCGCCGGCGCCCTCCGCCGAGGTCGCCCGCCGGATCCGCCGGCCCGTCCCGTTCACCACCCGGCCGGTGCGGGCGCCCACCGCGGACGCGCCGCGGGCCCAGAAGCCGCGGGCCTTCACCGTCGGCTGGTCCGCCGGGCGGTCGGCGTCCGGGGAGCCGGTGTCCTCGGAGACGGTGTCCGCGGCGAGGGTGCTCCCGCCGCCGGTGCGGCCGGTGCACCCGGCGGGCCCGGAGTCCTTCGAGAGGTCCGGGCCCGGCTGACGGGGCGTCGGACAGGGGGCATCGGCCTCCGGCTCACCGGGGGCCACGGGATGCTGCCGCGACACGGCGGACGCTCCCGAACGGCTCTCGGCCTGCTCGGGACGCGGCCCGTGCCGCAGCGGGTTCTCCTCCGCCACACACCCATCCTGCCCGAGAATCGCCGACCTAACGAGTGATTGTCCGGGCGTCGGCGCGCCCGTCCCCACGGCCCGGACTGTGCTGCACCACCGACCGGCGGGTAGCCTGCACTACGCGCATGCCCGGCCTCCCACAGGGGGGCGGCCGACCTGGGCGGCGCGGCCCGGCCACGGACCGGCCCCGGGTCTAGCAGAATGGACCGGCCCCGTGCTCGCGGGGGTCGCCCCCAAGACGTGGCAGCGGGAGCCGACGCGGGCCCGCCCACCGGGTGCTGCCGCGGGACCGCAGGATGACAGGACTGGGAGAGAACCGACGCCGTGAGTGCTGCGATGCGAAGCCGTACCCCTGACCGGCTCTGTGCAGAGGCCGTCGACCTCGCCCGCCAGGCAGTGGTGGACAGCGTCGGGGAGGCCGTCGTCGGCCCCCACGTGAAGGCGAGCGCGGACGCCGAGCGCGTCGTCACCCACACCTTCGAATGCCTCGACCCGGCCTACCGGGGCTGGCACTGGGCGGTCACCGTGGCCCGCGCCCCGCGGGCCAAGAACGTCACCCTCGACGAGGTCGCCCTGCTGCCCGGCGAGGGAGCCGTCCTCGCCCCGCAGTGGGTGCCGTGGAGCGAGCGCCTGCGCCCCGGCGACCTCGGCCCCGGCGACCTGCTCCCCACCGGAGCCGACGACCTGCGCCTGGAACCCGGCTGGACCGGCGAGGACGAACCCGCCCCCAACTCGGTGCTCGTCGAGGCCGCCGAGGACGACGCCCCGGCCGAGGACATCCAGCCGGCGCCCGCCCGCGCCAAAATCAGCGCGATCGCCGAGGAGCTCGGCCTGGTCCGCCCCCGGGTGCTGTCCCGGCACGGCCTGCACCAGGCCGCCGAGCGCTGGGAGACCGCGTACGGCCCGCAGACCCCGATGGCGCAGTCCGCCCCCGCCTCCTGCGACACCTGCGGCTTCCTCGTCCCGATCGGCGGCTCGCTCGGCCAGGCGTTCGGCGTCTGCGGCAACGAGTTCGGCCCGGCCGACGGCCAGGTCGTCTCGCTCGCCTACGGCTGCGGCGCGCACTCCGAGGCCGCCGTCCTGCCGGCCCCGCCCGTCCCCAGCGAGCTGATCCTCGACGAGACGGTCGTCGAACCGCTCCCGCTGCACCCCGACCGCACCTCCGGCTCCGTCGAGCCGGACGCGCCCGCCGAGGAGCTCGGCCACGCGTGACGCCGCGCGCCGAGCGGCGCGTGCCGAACGGCGCGTGCGAAACCGGGGGCGCGGGGAACCGCGCGCGGCGTGAGGACGAACGCCGGCAAGGTCGCGGCGACGGGAGTGACCCGACGTCACCTCGCGACCTCGCGGTGCGGGTGTGCCCGTCCGCGCAGTTCCGCAGTCCCCCGTGCCCCCCGTCGGGCGCGTCCTGACCGCGCGTCCGTCGCGTACGGCGCCGTCGGGGACGACTGGCAGAATGCCGACTCGTACGCGGACCACACGAAGGGCGGCTCGGCACGTGGAGTCTCGGATCATCGGCAGCGCGGCGTCCCCCGAGGAATCGGACGTCTTCGACACGGCCCGGCTGCGGCACACCGTGCTCGCGGCCTGGACGGCCGCGCCCGCCCGGTTCCGGGAGGACGCCAACGCCGAGGAGGAGCTCGCGCTCGGCGGCTACCGGGACCGGCTCATCGTCGAACTCGCCCAGAACGCCGCCGACGCGGCCGCCCGGGCCGGAGTCGCCGGCCGGCTCCGGCTGACCCTGCGCGACGGCGTGCTGGCCGCCGCCAACACCGGCGCCCCGCTGGACGCCGCCGCGGTCGAGTCGCTCTCCACCCTGCGGGCCTCCGCCAAGCGCGGGGACGAGCGGGAGGTGGTCGGCCGGTTCGGCGTCGGCTTCGCCGCCGTGCTGGCCGTCAGCGACGAACCCGCCGTGCTCGGCCACCCCGGCGGGGTGCGCTGGTCGCTCACCGACGCCCGCGCGCTGGTCGCCGCGATCCCGCGGCTCACCGAGGAGTTGACCCGCCGCGAGGGCCACCTGCCGGTGCTCCGGGTGCCGTTCGCGGCCGAGGGCGAGCCCCCCGCGGGCTACGACACCGTGGTCGTCCTGCCGCTGCGCGACGCCGCCGCCGAGGACCTCACCCGCCGCCTGCTCGCCGGGATCGACGACGCCCTGCTGCTGACCCTGCCCGGCCTCGCCGAGGTGGTGGTCGACACCGCGGAGGGCGTGCGCACCCTGACCCGCACCGCGCACCCGCCGCGCCCCGAGCAACTGCCCGCCGTCACCGTCACCGACGGGGAGCGCAGCACCACCTGGCAGACCGTCAGCGCCGCCGGCACCGCCGCCCCCGAACTGCTGGCCGACCGCACCACCGAGGAGCGCGCCCGCCCGTACTGGACGCTCACCTGGGCCGTCCCGGTCGACGAGCGGGGCCGCCCGCAGCGCCCGCGCACCGCCGCCGTGGTGCACGCGCCCACCCCCAGCGACGAACCGCTCGGCCTGCCCGCGCTGCTGATCGCCTCCTACCCGCTCGACCCGACCCGGCGGCACGTCGCGCCCGGCCCGCTCACCGACTTCCTCACCGAGCGCGCCGCCGACGCCTACGCCGAACTGCTGCGCGCCCGCGGCGCCGACCCGGGCTCGCTGGACCTCGTCCCCGCCCCGCTCGGCCAGGGCGCCCTGGACAGCGCGCTGCGCACCGCCGTGCTGGAACGGCTGCCCGAGACGCCCTTCCTGCCGCACCCGCCCGGCACCGAGGCGGGCACCCCCGCGCTGCGCCCGCGCGACGCCGTCCTGCTGGAGGGCGCCGACCACGAGGTGGTCGAGGCGCTCGCCCCGATCTTCCCCGGCCTGCTCCCGGCCGGCCTGGAGCGCCGCACCGAACTGCGCACCCTGCGGGTGCGCCGCGTCCCGCTCGCCGAGGTGGTCGACCAGCTCGGCGGCCTGGAGCGCGAACCCGCCTGGTGGCGCGGCCTGTACGCGGCCCTGGCCGGGGCCGACCCGGAGTCGCTGGGCGCGCTGCCCGTCCCGCTCGCCGACGGCCGCACGGTCACCGGCCCGCGCCGCGTCCTGCTGCCCTCCGACGCCGCCGACTGGGCCGGCTACGAGGGCTACCCCGGCGCGCTCGCCGAGGCGCTCGACCTGCTCGACCTGCGGCTGGCCCACCCCGACGCCGCCCACCCGCTGCTCGCCAAGCTCGGCGCCGGCACCGCCACCCCGGCCGGCGTCCTGGACACCCCCGAGGTCCGGGCCGCCGTCGCCCGCTCGCTGGAGGTCGGCGAGGACGACTACGACGCCGCCGTCGACCTCGCCGACGCCGTCCTCGCCCTGGTCAGGGCCGCCGCGCCCGCCCCCGGCGAGCACCCCTGGCTGGCCCGCCTGGCCCTGCCCGACGACGAGGGCGAACTCGCCCGGGCCGGTGAACTCCTGCTCCCCGAGAGCCCGCTGGCCCACCTGGTGGACGAGGACGAGGCCGCCTTCGTGGACGAGGACCTGCTGGAGCGCTGGGGCCCCGAGGTCCTCGCCGCGGCCGGCGCCCTCACCGCCTTCACCCTGGTGCGCGCCGAGGACGTCGTCCTCGACCCCGACGACCTGGAGCGCCTCGACCCCACCGCCCCCGCCGACCGGGCCGCCGGCGGCCGCCCCACCGGCCTGATCGACGAGGCCCCCGACGGCCTCGCCGAGTGGTGCGAGGACGCCCTGGAGGCCCTGCACGCCGACGACGCCGGGGAGTTGGGCGTCCCGCCGGTCGCCGCCGAACTGCTCGCCGTCCGCGACCTCGACCTGGTCGCCGACGACGCCTGGCCCGAGGCGCTCGCCCTGCTCGCCCGGCCCCCGTACCGGGACGCCGTGGTGGCGCCGGTGCGCACCCTGCTGCCCGACGGCAGCTACACCGACCTGCCCTCGTACACCGCCTGGTGGCTGCGCGACCACCCCGTCCTGGACGGCCGCGAACCGGCCGGCCTGCGCGCCGCCGGGGCCGACCCGCTGCTGCGCGGCCTCTACGACGAGGCCCGCACCACGCTCGACCCGCAGTTCCTGCACGCGCTCGGCGTGCGCACCACGCTGAACGCGCTGCTCGCCGAACCGCACGGCCCCGACGAGCTGATCGACCGCCTCACCGACCCGCTCTCCGAGGTCAGCCACCGCCAACTGCACGGCATCTACAGCCTGCTGGCCGCCCTCCCGGCCGAGCGCGTCGAACCGCTCGACGTGGTCCGGGCGCTGGCCCCGCTGGACGACGCCACCGGCCGCCGCGACGACCGCACCGTCATCGTGGACGCCGCCACCGCGGTCGTCGCCGACGCCCCCGACCTGGTCGAACTCCTCCACGACCACGCCGTGCTGCCCGTCCACCCGCTGCTCGCCCCGGCCCTGGCCGAGCGCCTGCACGTCTCGCTGGCCAGCGAGGTGGCCGGCGGCCGGGTCCTCTCCGAGGGCACCCTGCACCGCGTCCCCGCGGTGGTCCGCGAACTGCTGCCCGGCTGCCCCGCCGTCTACGAGGAGCACGAGGAACTCCTGGTCGTCGGCCCCGACGGCGAGGAGGCCCACGTCGCCTGGCGCTGGGACACCGCCGCGACCGCCCCCGAACTGCCCTACGACCCCGACGAGGCCGAAGCCGCCGACGAGGACGACGAGTTCGACGTCCCGCCGGTCCCCGGCCTGCTGCACGCCGCCACCCCCGAGGGCCTCGCCGCCGGCCTGGCCTGGTCCGTCCACCAGTGGCACCGCCGCTTCGAGGTCCTGGCCGCCCTCACCGAACCCGACCGGGCGTACGAGCTGCTGGCGGCCCGCGACTACGAGTAGCGGTCCGGGGCCGGGCCCGCCGTTTCCCGGCCCCCGGCCCGTTCCGCGCCGGCCTTCTAGGAGCTCTTCTCGGCGAAGACCCGGGCGCTGATCTCCAGCAGGCCGCCCGCGATCAGGGCGATCGCCACGCCGGTCAGCGGGTCGCGCCAGCCGACCAGGTGGAGCTGGAAGAAGTCGGCGAGCCAGGGCACCACCAGGACCAGCGCGAAGGCGCCGGACATGGTGCCGATCAGCAGCAGGCGCCACCAGGTGTAGGGGCGGGCGACGATGGCGAGCACCCAGACGGCCACGATGAAGAGGGTGAGCGTCGCGACCGAGGTGTCGGCCTCCAGGGTGGTCTCGTCGTCGCCGCGGGCCAGCGCGTAGGCGGTGAAGGTCGCCGCGCCGCAGACGATCCCGCCGGGGACGGCCAGCCGCAGGACCCGGCGGACGAAGCCGGTGCGGGCGCGCTCGTTGTTGGGGGCCAGGGCCAGGAAGAACGCCGGGATGCCGATGGTCAGCGAGGACAGCACCGTCGAGTGCCGGGGCAGGAACGGGTACGGGACCTGGGTGAACACCACCAGCAGGGCCAGCAGCACCGAGTAGACGGTCTTGACCAGGAACAGCCCGGCGACCCGCTCGATGTTGCCGATCACCCGGCGGCCCTCGGCGACCACCGAGGGCAGGGTGGCGAAGCGGTCGTCGAGCAGGACGATCTGGGCGACGGCCCGGGTGGCGTCCGAGCCGGTGCCCATCGCGACGCCGATGTCGGCGTCCTTGAGGGCGAGGACGTCGTTGACGCCGTCGCCGGTCATCGCGACGGTGCGGCCCTTGGACTGCAGGGCGCCGACCAGGGCGCGCTTCTGCTGCGGGGTGACCCGGCCGAAGACGGCGGTGCGGTCGGCGGCCTCGGCCAGCTCGGCGGGGTCGGCGGGCAGGGTGCGGGCGTCGGTCGCGGTCTCGGCGCCGGGCAGGCCGAGGTGGGCGGCGACGGCGCCCACCGAGACGGCGCTGTCGCCGGAGATGACCTTGGCCCGGACGTCCTGGGAGCGGAAGTAGCGCAGGGTGTCCGCGGCGTCCTCGCGCAGCCGCTGCTGGAGCACCAGCAGGGCGAGCGGCCGCAGCTCGGCGGCCGGGTCGGGGTCGTCCAGCGGCAGCGGGCTGCGGCCCAGCAGCAGGACGCGCAGCCCCTTCGCGCCCAGCTCGTCGACCTCGGCGAGCGCGTCCGAACCGGCCGGCAGCAGCACGTCCGGGGCGCCGAGCAGCCAGCTGCCCTCGGTGCCGCCCGGTTCGAGCAGCTGGACGCCGCTCCACTTGCGGGCGGAGGAGAACGGGATCGCCTCCAGCACCCGCCAGCGGCCCTCCGGCGGCGGCCCGTACGCCTCGATGACGGCCCGCATGCTGGGGTTGGGGCGAGTGTCGGCGGCGCCGATCGCGCCGAGCGCCTCGGCCAGCACCGCCGGGTCGGCCTGCGGGGCCTGCCGGGGGGTGGCCAGCGGGCGGAGGTCGACCAGGTCCATGCCGCCCTCGGTGAGGGTGCCGGTCTTGTCGAGGCAGACGGTGTCGACCCGGGCCAGCCCCTCGATCGCGGGCAGCTCCTGGACCAGGCACTGCTTGCGGCCGAGCCGGACCACCCCGATCGCGAAGGCCACCGAGGTGAGCAGCACCAGGCCCTCGGGCACCATCGGCACGATGCCGGCCACCATCCGGCGGACGGCCTCCCTCCAGTCGTTGCGCTCCACCGCGAGCTGGCTGATCACCAGGCCGAGCGCGGTAGGGACCAGCAGGTAGGTGATGAACCGCAGGATCCGGTCGATGCCGGTGCGCAGCTCGGACTTGACCAGGGTGAACCTGCTGGCCTCCTCGGCGAGCCTGGCGGCGTAGGCGTCCCGGCCGACCTTGGTGGCGGTGAACGCGCCCGCGCCGGCCACCACGAAGGAACCGGACATCACGCGGTCGCCGGGGTGCTTGAGGACGGGGTCGGGCTCGCCGGTCAGCAGCGACTCGTCGATCTCCAGGCCGTCCGCCTCGGTGACGGTGCCGTCCACCACGGCCTTGTCGCCGATGCCGAGCAGCACGGTGTCGTCCAGCACGACCTCGCCGGTGCCGACCTGCACGGCGGCGCCGTCCCGGCGGACCTGGGGGCGGGCCTCGCCGATCAGCGCGAGGCTGTCCAGGGTCTTCTTGGCGCGGGTCTCCTGGATGATGCCGATCGCCGTGTTGGCCACGATGACCAGGCCGAACAGGCCGTCCTGGATCGGTCCGACGACCAGGATGATGCCGAACATCACCCCGATGAGCGCGTTGAACCGGGTGAACACGTTGGCCCGGACGATCTCCCGCACCGACCGGCTGGAACGCACCGGGACGTCGTTCACCTGGCCGCGGGCGACCCGCTCGGCGACCTCGGCCGCGCTCAGCCCGGGCTGGTACGCGCCGCCCGCGCCGGTGGGGTGCGCGCCGGGGGCCTGATCCGGGGCCCGGCCCGGGGCCGGATCGGGGTCCGGACCGGGGCCGTGCGCGGCGGTGCCTTCCGCTGAGTGCGTCATGGCACCGACTCTAGGTGGGCGATTTGTCCGGTGCGTCCCGCCTCGGGGCGGTGTCGGGCCGGACGGGTGGCGGGGGCCGGAGCCTCAGCGGGCGGCTCCGGTGCCGCTCCCGGCGCCCGTGCCGTTGTCGCTGCCGTCGTCGCCGTCGGTGCCGCTCCCGGTCGCCTCGGCCGCCTCGGCGGCGCGGGCGCGGCGGATCGCGGCGCGGCGGGCGGTGCAGTACTTGAGGCCGATCAGGCCGAGCAGGCCGCCGGACAGGCAGATCCACGGCCAGGTGCCGTGGCCGTGGTCGGACAGTCGGCCCTGGAACGGCACCAGCGCCACGAAGCCGACGAACCACAGCACCGTGCCGGTGCCGACGATGGCGACGTCGTTCCCCTCGAGGGGCGGGGGAGCGGAGCGCAGCGCGGTCTTGGGCATGGGCCCTAGCCTACGGGGCGGGCCCGGCGCTCCGGGAGAGGCGGTCCGGTCCGCCGCCGCCACCCGGAGTCGTCCGAACGTGATCGAGCGTGACCGTAATGGCCTTGCTCTACGCGCGAAGATGGCGCGTGCACGACCGGCGTCGACATACTGAAATGCCCCCACCCTGGCTTCCCCCCCCTGGCCCCCCGGCCTCTCCCGATCGAGGACCCCCGACATGTCTCCGCAGGCCCAGTCGACCACCGCGTCGCCCGAGCCCTCCCAGAACCCGCCGCAGCCCCCGTCCGGCGCCCTGGACCGCTTCTTCAAGATCTCGCAGCGGGGCTCCACCCTGCCCCGCGAGATCCGCGGTGGTGTCGCCACCTTCTTCACGATGGCGTACATCCTGGTGCTCAACCCGATCATCCTGGCCTCGGCCACGGACATGAACGGCACCCACCTCGCCGGCGGGCAGCTGGTCACCGCGACCGCGCTCACCGCCGGTCTGACCACCCTGCTGATGGGCGTCATCGGCAACGTCCCGATCGGCCTCGCCGCCGGCCTGGGCGTCAACACCATCGTGGCGCTCCAGCTCGCCCCCCAGATGACCTGGCCGGACGCGATGGGCATGGTCGTCCTGGCCGGCTTCGCGATCATGCTGCTGGTCGCCACCGGCCTGCGCGAGCGGGTCATGAACGCCGTCCCGCTCGGCCTGCGCAAGGCCATCGCGATCGGCATCGGCCTGTTCATCACCCTGGTCGGCCTGGTCGACTCCGGCTTCGTCTCCCGCATCCCGGACGCCGCCCACACCACCGTCCCGCTCCAGCTCGGCGTCGGCGGCCACCTGCACGGCTGGCCCGTGCTGATCTTCATCCTCGGCCTGCTGCTCACCATGGCCCTGGTCATCCGCAAGGTGCCCGGCGCGATCCTGATCTCGATCGCCGTGATGACCGCCCTCGCGGTGATCATCCAGCAGTTCGCCGACCTCTCCGCCGAGACCTGGGGCCTCACCGTCCCCGCCTGGCCCGGCAACCCGGTCGCCACCCCCGACTTCGGCCTGGTCGGCCACTTCAGCCTGTTCGGCGGCTTCCAGCACGTCAGCGTCCTGACCGGCATCCTGTTCGTCTTCACCGTGCTGATGAGCTGCTTCTTCGACGCGATGGGCACCATCCTCGGCGTCGCCGACGAGGCCCACCTGCTCGACGAGAAGGGCGACCTCCCGGGCATCAACAAGATCCTGATGGTCGACGGCATCGCCACCGCCGCGGGCGGCGCGACCTCCTCCTCCGCCAACACCTGCTTCGTCGAGTCCACCGCCGGCGTCGGCGAGGGCGCCCGCACCGGCTTCGCCTCGATCGTCACCGGCGCGCTCTTCCTGCTCGCCCTCTTCCTCACCCCGCTGGCGACCATGGTCCCCGCCCAGGCCGCCACCCCCGCCCTGGTCACCGTCGGCTTCCTGATCCTGGCGAACTCCATCAAGGAGATCGACTGGTCCGACTTCACCATCGCGATGCCGGCCTTCCTCACCATCGTGATGATGCCGTTCACCTACTCCATCACCAACGGCATCGGCTTCGGCTTCATCACCTTCTGCCTCCTGCGCATCGTCGCCGGCCGCGCCCGCACCGTCCCGATCGCGATGTACGGCGTCGCCGCCGTCTTCGCCTTCTACTACCTGATGCCGGCCCTCGGCCTGCTCTGACGCCGCCCGGCCCCACGACGGCCCTCCCCCGCGCCGCGGGGGAGGGCCGTCGGGCTGTTCGATATCAGGCGAGGTGTGATCTCGATATCATGGGGATCCGCCGGCCGACGGAAGGACGACCATGACACGTACCGTCATCGACCTCGACGACGACCTCCTCGCGGAAGCCCAGCGGCTCTTCGGGACCTCCACCAAGGTCGCCACGGTGAACGCCGCCCTGCTCGAAGCGGTCAAGCTCGCCCGCCGGATAGAGTTCGCGGACGCCGTGGCCAGCGGGGAGTTCGACCTCCTCGGCGAGCCCGGTGACCGGGCGGTGGCGTGACCCGGGAGCACTTCCTGATCGACAAGTCGGCCCTGGCGCGGTGGGGCAAGGCAGCCGTCCGCCCGGTGCTCGACGACCTCTCCCAACGGGCCCTGCTCGCCGTCAGCCCGACGGTGGAGATGGAGGTGCTGTTCAGCGCCCGCACCCTGGCCGAGGCCGAGCGGCTGCGCCACCTGCTCCGCGGCTTCGACTACCTGCCGTGCCCCGACGAGGTGTGGGACCGGGCGAAGCAGGTGCAGCAGCAGGCGTTGTTCCGCGGGAACCACCGGGCGCTGTCGATGGCGGACCTGCTCATCGCGGCCACGGCGGAGCGGCACGGCGTCACCGTCCTGCACTACGACGGCGACTACGACATGATCGCGGCGCTCACCGGGCAGCCCACCCGCTGGGTCGTACCGGCGGGGACGGCCGACTGAGTCCCTGCCCGAGCGGCTGACGCCTCCCCTCACCAACGGCATCGGCTCCGTCACCTCCCGCCCCCTGCGGGGCGGAGCAGTTCCGCGGGGGAGGACCTGGGCGACCTCACGGTCCGGTCCGGTTCTGAGGGCCGAACGAACGGCTGTGGGCCACGACGCGGCTTCCTCCTCCGGCGAAGAGCGTGGTGCGCAGTTCACCCCTTGAGCCCGTGCGGGACGAGACGAAACGGACCGGCGGAACGTCCCGAGCGTCCTGCGAACGCGGTGGGGACGTCCGGAAAGACGTCTTTCCACCGCCCGCAGGCGACAAGGCGACAGTCGGGTACAGGGGCGCCGTGCGGTGCGAGGTGCACCCGGAACCGCCACGGCGGGCCGGGAGGCCCGTTCGGGGCGGTGCCGGGAGGGGGTTCAGCAGGGGAGGCGGCCGGTGCGGGAGGAGCCGGGGGGCCACAGGACGTCGACCGGCAGGCCGGCGGCTCGGGCGGTGGCGACCATGTCGGCCGTTCCGCCCGGGCCGTTGCCGGGGCGGCCGTCCCAGACTGCGATCAGGCGGTCGGCGAGGCGTAGCAGTCGGTCGTTGGCGGCGACGTACGCGGCCGGGTCGAGCCGGGCGGCGGGCAGGACCAGGACCCGGTGTGCGGAGGCCCGGAGGCGGTCGAAGGCGGCGCGGTCGGCCGGGTCGGTCGGTGGGGGTGGGTAGTCGGGGGCGGGCAGGACGGCGAGCAGGCGGGCGCCGCGGGCCAGGACGGCCTCCGCGAACAGGGTGTCGGCGCCCGGGGCGAGGCAGGAGACGCCGGTCAACTCCGTTGCGGGGTACGGCGCGAGGAGGGCGTCCAGGGCGGTGCGGACGGCGCGGGCGGTGTCCGGGGCGAGGTCGAGGTGCCCGGTCACGGCGATCACGGGCATGGCGGGCGCTCCCCGGGCTGGACGTCGGTGCTGTGCCGGATCCTGCCAGGACGGCGGCCCGGTGGGCGGGAGTTGGCGCGGATCGGGCCGAAAACCGTCCGGCCGTACGGGAGTCGGTCCTGTCCTCCGGAGCGGGGCCCGCCGCGTGCTGGACAGTGCGGGTCGCCCGCCCGACAATCACGCTATGGCCGCTCAGGAGTTCAGCACCCAGCTCGCCCGCCCCTCGCAGGCCGAGCGGGACAGCGCGCTGGAACTGCTGCGGGACGGGGTCGGCAGCGGCCGGCTCTCGCACGACACCTTCATCCGCCGGATGGAACTGGTGCTGACCGCCCGCAGCCGCGCCGAACTCGCCGAGGTGGTCGGCGACCTGCGCACCTACGGACCGGTCTCCCGGGCGCTGCTGCGCACCGTCGCCAGGGTCTCCGCGCTCCAGGTCCGGCTGCGGCAGACCTGGCACGCCGAGCAGCTGACCAGGCTGCGGCTGCCCGATCCGGGCGTGCGGCGGCTGCGGATCGGCCGGATGACCGGCTCCGACCTCCGGCTGGGCGACTCGACCGTCTCCCGGCGCCACGCCGAGCTGCGCTTCGAGACCGGCGACTGGGTCCTCTACGACCTGGGCTCCAGCAACGGCACCTACGTCAACGACCGCCGGGTGGCCGGCGGCACCGTGGTCCGGGCCGGTGACCGGCTGCGCTTCGGACGGCTGGGCTTCCACCTCACCGCGGACTGAGCGCGCGCCGGACGGGGAGGAGCGGGCGGCCGGGCGGCCGGCGTCGAGTCGAACGGACGGATGCCTCGCGCGCGTGTGGTCGAAATCAATTTTCCTTAGACTCGGTAATGACGTAGGCTAAGGACATGCCCGAGATGTACGAGGACGACCTGCTGGCGGTCAGCCAGCTGCGGTCGGCCGCGATGCGCCTGGCCCGCCGGTTGCGACACCAGCGGGTCGAGGAGTCGCTGAGCCCCACCGAGATGGGGGTGCTCGGCACGCTCGCCCGCTGCGGCAAGGCGACGCCGGGCGAGCTGGCCCGCAAGGAGCACGTCCAGCCGCCGTCCATGACCAGGATCATCGCGATGCTGGAGGAGAAGGGCCTGGTGCGGCGCGAGCCGCACCCGGAGGACCGCCGACAGGTGGTGGTCAGCAGTACGGAGCAGGCCGAGGAGATCCTCAACGAGTCCCGCCGCCGGCGCAACGCCTGGCTGGCCGGGCTGGCCGAGGGCCTCGACGCGGAGGAGTGGGAGCGGCTCAAGGCGGCCGCGCCCGTGCTCTACAAGCTGGCCAACCTGTAGCACCGCCCCGATCCCGACCGATCCGTTCGATCCCGTCCGACCCGTCCCGGGTGAACGAAGGAGAACCGCATCACCGCAGGACCCACCAGTGCCACAGACCGCACCGCGACCGCCCGACCGGTCGCGGTGCGCCGAGGGGAGACCATCTTGACACCGCCGGCCGCCCGCGCCGCCGCGATCCGCACCGCGACCATCCGCACCGACCTCCGTACCGACACCCGGCGCCCGGTCACCCGCCCCGCGGGCCCGCGCCACGAAGAACCGCTCGTCGACGAAGCGGCCGCCACCACCGGGGCGGCGCCCGCCGGCGCCCCCGCCGCGCAGAGCCAGGCACCCGCCTCCGCGGGCCTGCCGGGCAGCGGCGACGACGACCCCGACGAACGCACCGCGGCGGTGACCCCCGCCGCTTCGCCGGGCCGGTTCACCCGCCCGGGAGGGATGTTCTCGTCCCTGCGCATCCGTAACTACCGGTACTACTTCGCCGGCCAGGTGGTCTCCAACACCGGCACCTGGATGCAGCGCATCGCCCAGGACTGGCTGGTGCTCAGCCTCACCGGCAGCCCGTTCGCGGTCGGCATCACCACCGCCATGCAGTTCCTGCCGATGCTGCTGCTCGGCCTGTGGGGCGGCGTCCTCGCCGACCGGCTGCCCAAGCGCCGCCTGCTGATCGCGACCCAGGGCGCGATGGGCCTGCTCGCCGCCGTCCTCGCCGTGCTCACCGTCACCGGTGCCGTCACGCCCGTCGTGGTGTACCTGTTCGCGCTGCTGCTCGGCCTGGTCACGGTGGTCGACAACCCGACCCGGCAGGCGTTCGTCAGCGAGATGGTGCCCGCCAAGGACCTGGCCAACGCGGTCAGCCTGAACGCCGCCAACTTCCAGACCGCCCGCCTGGTCGGCCCGGCCGTCGCCGGCGCGCTGATCGCCGCGGTCGGCAGCGGCTGGGCGTTCGCCGTGAACGCGTTCTCCTTCGTCGCGGTCATCGGCGGCCTGCTCGCCATGCGCAGCAGCGAACTGCGCCCCGTCGAGCGGATCGCCCGCGAGCGCGGACAGCTCCGCGAGGGCCTGCGGTACGTCAAGGAGCGCCCCGAGCTGCTCTGGCCGATGGTGCTCGCCGGTTTCATCGGGACCTTCGGCTTCAACTTCCCGACCCTGCTCTCCGGCTTCGCGCACGACACCTTCCACGTCGGCGCGGGCGCGTACGGCCTGCTCAACACCGCGATGGCGGTCGGCTCACTGACCGGCGCCCTGCTCGCCGCCCGCCGCGGCGCGCCCCGGCTGCGCCGCCTGGTCTTCGCCGCGTGCGCCTTCGGCGCGCTGGAGGTGCTGGCCGCGTTCGCCCCGGGCTACTGGACCTTCGCCCTGCTGCTCACCCTGATCGGCGTGTTCGGTCTGACCTTCAACACCTCGGTCAACTCGGCCCTCCAGCTCGGCACCGACCCCGAGATGCGCGGCCGCGTCATGGGCCTGCTGGTCCTGGTCTTCACCGGCGGCACCCCGATCGGCGCCCCGCTGGTCGGCTGGATCACCGCCCAGTACGGCCCGCGCTTCGGCCTGCTCGCCTGCGGCCTGGTCTCCGCCGCGGCGGCCGGCGTGGTCGCCCTGGTGCTCGGCCGGATCAGCGGCCTGCGCCTGCGCCTGGACCCGCACCCGGTGCGGACCCGGGGCCGGGTGTTCTCGGTGGTGCAGAAGGACGACCTGGCGACCGCCTGCTAGTCCCTCGGCGGGTCAGTCCGCGGGCCGGTCCGCCGGCGGACCGGCCCGCCGGCCCGGGTGGACGCGCAGCTCCAGCAGTTGCCCGGGCCACGGGCCGGTCGGCCGGTCCTCGGTGAACGCGGCGGTGCGGGTGAACCCCAGCCGTTCGTACTGGGCGACCAGCCCGCCGTCGCCGCCCGCGTAGCAGTCCACCCGCAGCAGGCCGGCGCCGCGCTCGCGGGCCAGGCGGCGGGCGTCGGCGACCAGGGCCGCCCCGACGCCCGCCCCGCGGTGGGCCGGGTCGGTCACCAGCCAGCGGACGAACAGCTCCGGCTCGCCCGCCGCCGGGAGGCCCGCGGGGGCGCGGTCGGCCAGCACGCAGATGCCGAGCGGGCCGCCGCCACCGCCGCCGCTCTCGCCGTCACCGCCGTCACCGCCGCCGCCACCGCCGCCGCCCTGGCCGCCGCCGCCGTCGTCGGGCCAGGCGATCCGGACCAGGTGCTCCGCCGTGACCCGCCCGGCCCGTTCGACCGCGCCCGGACGCCGCGACCAGGGCACCGGGCCCCACTGGTCGGTGCGGCCCCGGGCGGCCAGCCAGGCGACCGCGCCGTCGAGCAGGGAGAGCAGGACGGCGGCGGATTCCGGTCCTCCGGTACGGATGCGCATGACCTTCTTTCTATCCGACTTCCCGGCCGACCCGCGGGCAGGGGGTGCGGCAGGATGACGGGATGAGGCTCTTCGTCGCCGTGAACCCGCCGGCCCGCGTCAAGCAGGAACTCGTCGACGCCGTACAGCCCCTGCGCGCCCTCCCCGGCGCGGACCGGCTGCGCTGGACCGAACCCGCCGGATGGCACCTCACGCTGGCCTTCCTGGGCGAGGTCCCGGCCGACGAGGTGGCCGCGCTGGAACGGGAGCTGGCCCGGTTCGCGAGCACCCACCCGGTGCACCGGCTGCGCCTGGCCGGGGCCGGCACCTTCGGCGAACGGGCGCTCTGGGCGGGCGTCGAGGGGGACGTCCAGGCCCTGCGCCGGCTGGCGGCGGACGTGCGGACGGCGCTCGACGCCACCGACGAGGAACGCGGCTTCCACCCCCACCTGACCCTGGCCCGGGCCGCGACCACCCGCGGCCGCGGACCCGCCGGCCCGGGCGGGCCGCGGACGCTGGCCGCCCCCCTGCGGGACTTCCGGGGCACGCCGTGGACGGCCGCCCGGATCCAGCTGATGCGCAGCGAGACGGGCTACGGCCCGGCCCGCTACACGGTGGTGGAGGGCTGGCCGCTGGGCACGTGAACGGCGGCCGGGACGCGGGGCCGCGCGGCGGGTCTCAGCCCAGGTCCGGGGCGTCGCGGAGGACGACGCGGGCGGGGGCGGTGGTGCCGAGTTCCAGCAGGGCGAGGGTGTTGGGCCCCGGGCGGAGGAGGGGCCAGGGGCAGTACAGGGTGTGCTGGGGGCCGCGGGCGTCGTAGCGGCCGAGCAGGAAGCCGTTGACCCAGAGGTAGCCGTGCCCGCCCTCGGGGACGGCGAGGAAGGCGTCGCCGGGGGCGTCGAGGTGCAGGGTGCCGCGGGCGAGGAGTTCCGGGGCGGGGGTGCCGGGGGACCAGGTGCCGGGGTCGGGGAGCGGGTCGAGGGCGAGCGGTTCGGCCTGCCAGCCGTGCAGGTACTGGCGTTCGTGGCGGACGCCGGTGAGGCCCTTGGCCTCGCCGGTCGGCGGCCCGTAGTTGACCCGGCCGAGCGATTCGACCAGCAGCCGGACGCGGGCGCCGCCGCCCGCGGCGACCGGCTCGGCGGGGACGCCCCGTTCGAGCGAGGCGACGTGCTCGCCGTCCACCCGCAGGGCGGCCCGGTCGCACAACCCCTCGACGGTGAGCGGGAGTTCGGGGCTGAGCGCGGGTACCGTCGCGGTGTAGCGGACCAGGCCGTGCTCCAGCCCGAGCTCCTCGAACGACGGCGGCACGGGGGCGGTGACGGCGGGCCCGAACGGCAGCTCGGCGCACTCGTCGAGGAGCACCTCGCGGGCCGCCAGCAGCGGTGCGGGCGCGGGCAGCACGGGTTCGCGCTCGTCCAGGTAGCGGACGAGTTCCGGCTGTTCGGCGGCGAACTCGGCGATGACCTGCCGGAAGGCGTCGAACTTGGCGGTGGGCAGGCCGCGTTCGTCGAGCGGGGCGTCGTAGTCGTAGGAGGTGGTGGTCGGCTGGTAGGGGGAGTGCGTCCAGTCGGTGGAGTTGAACGGCGGGTCGGCGTGGTTGGCGCCGGCGGTGGTGCCGAAGTTGGTGCCGCCGTGGGCCATGTAGAGGTTGACCGAGCCGCCGGCGGCGAGCAGGCGGCGCAGCGTGTCGGCGGCGTCGGCGGCGTCCCGGGTGTGGTGCGGCTCGCCCCAGTGGTCGAACCAGCCGTTCCAGAACTCCATGCAGAACGGCGGGTCCTCGGGGCGGTGGCGGCGCAGCACGGCGAAGGCGCCCTCCGGGTCGGAGCCGAAGTTGACGGTGGCCAGCACGCCGGGGACGGTGCCGGCCGCGAGCAGGTGGTCCTCGGGGCCGTCGGAGGTGAACAGCGGGACGGCGATCCCGCGCTCGCGCAGCCCGCGGGCCAGGTGGTCCAGGTACGCGGCGTCGCCGCCGAACGACCCGTACTCGTTCTCGACCTGCACCATCAGCACGCCGCCGCCGGGACGGCCCCACTGCCGCCCGACCACCTGCGGCAGCAGCGCGTCGAAGTAGGCGTCGACGGCGGCCAGGTACTCCGGGTCGCTGCTGCGGACCCGCCGGCCGAGCCGGGCGGTGAGCCAGCCGGGCAGCCCGCCGTTGTCCCACTCGGCGCAGATGTACGGGCCGGGCCGGACGATCGTCCACAGCCCCTGCCGGTGCGCCTCGTCGAGGAACGCCCCGAGCTCGTCCAGCCGCGCGTACCGGCCGGTCGCGGGCTCGTGCAGGTTCCACGGCACGTACGTCTCGACCGTGTTCAACCCCATCGCCCGCACCGCCGCGAGCCGGTCGGCCCACTGCTCGGGGCGGCTGCGGAAGTAGTGCACCGCGCCGGACAGGATGCGCAGCGGCCGCCCGTCGAGGCGGAACCCGGTCGAGTCGTAGGTGAGCATGCCCCCAGCCTGCCCAACGCCACGGCCTCCAGCCGCGGAGACATGCGGAACATCCGGGGCGCGCCTCCCGGGGCCCTTCCCCGGCTCTTCCCCGGCCCCTTCCCCGGGCCCCTGATCGCGGGGCCGGGCGTTCGACCGGCTAGTCTCGAAGGGTGGACCCGAAGACCCGTATGCGGATCGTCACCGGCGCGTTCGTCCTGCTGCTCGCCGTGGTGATCGTCAGCGCCATCGTGCAGAAGTAGCCGCCGTCCGGCCCGCCGGGGCGGCCCCGGGACGCGTCGAGGGCCCCGGTCCGGTGGACCGGGGCCCTCGACGGAGGCGGGCGGGTCAGTCGTTCAGGTGCTCGACCACGTAGTCGATGGCGCCGGTGAGCTTCTCGACGTCGGCCGGGTCGACGGCCGGGAACATCGCGATGCGCAGCTGGTTGCGGCCCAGCTTGCGGTAGGGCTCGGTGTCCACGATGCCGTTGGCACGCAGTGCCTTGGCGACCGCGGCGGCGTCGACCGAGTCGTCGAAGTCGATGGTGCCGACGACCTGGGAGCGCTCCTCGGGCTTGGCCACGAAGGGCTGCGCGAAGGAGGACTTCTCGGCCCAGGAGTACAGGATCGAGGAGGACTCCGCGGTGCGGGCCACCGCCCAGTCCAGGCCGCCCTGGCCGTTCAGCCACTCCAGCTGGTCGGCCAGCAGGAAGAGGGTGGAGATGGACGGGGTGTTGTACGTCTGGTCCTTCGAGGAGTTGTCGATCGCGGTCGGCAGGTCGAAGAACGGCGGGACGTACCGGCCGGAGCCGGCGATCTCCGCGGCGCGCTCCAGCGCGGCCGGCGAGAAGGTGGCCAGCCAGAGGCCGCCCTCGGAGGCGAAGGACTTCTGCGGGGCGAAGTAGTAGACGTCCGTCTCGCGGATGTCGACCGGCAGGCCGCCGGCGCCGGAGGTGGCGTCGACCAGGACCAGCGAGCCGGCGTCCGCGCCCTCGGGGCGGCGGATCGGCATCGCGACGCCGGTGGAGGTCTCGTTGTGGGTGAGGCCGTAGACGTCCACGCCCGCCTCGGCGACCGGCAGCGGGTGGGTGCCCGGGGCGGTCTTGATCACCGTCGGCTCGGCCAGCCACGGGGCGGCCTTCACGGAGGAGGCGAACTTGGAGGAGAACTCGCCGAAGTCCAGGTGCTGCGACTTCTCGCGCACCAGGCCGAACGCGGCGATGTCCCAGAACGCGGTGGAGCCGCCGTTGCCGAGCACGACCTCGTAGCCCTCCGGCAGCGAGAACAGCTCGGCGACGCCCTGGCGGACGCGCTTGACGATGTTCTTGACCGGGGCCTGGCGGTGGGAGGTGCCCAGCAGGGAGGTTCCGGTGGCGGCGAGGGCACTCAGGGCCTCGGGGCGCACCTTGGAGGGGCCGCAGCCGAAGCGGCCGTCGTTGGGCAGATTGTCGGCGGGGATCTGAATCTGAGCCACCCCCGCAGCCTATCCCCCGGACGCGCGGCGGCGGAACGCCCGTCCGGCCGCTGAGACGTGATCTTGCCCGCCCCGGACAGCCCGCACCGGGGCGCGTGACCCCTGGTCAGGGGGCGTGCGCGCGCCCGGCGGCGGACGTGTCCGAACTGACGATCCGTCAGCTTTTCACCCGGAAGTGGCTCCGGGAGCGGCTCCGGAGGCGGGTCAGCCGGCGATCTGGTCCCAGCCCTCGATCTCCTGCGGCTTGCGGGAGCTCGGGCCGATGTAGCGGGCGGCCGGGCGGACCAGCCGGCCGGTGCGCTTCTGCTCCAGGATGTGCGCCGACCAGCCGGCGGTGCGGGCGCAGGTGAACATCGAGGTGAACATGTGCGCCGGGACCTCGGCGAAGTCCAGCATGATGGCGGCCCAGAACTCGACGTTGGTGGCCAGGACGCGGTCCGGGCGGCGGTTGTGCAGCTCCTCCAGCGCGGCCTTCTCCAGCGCCTCGGCGATCTCGTAGCGCGGCGCGCCGAGCTCCTTGGCGGTGCGGCGCAGCACCCGGGCGCGCGGGTCCTCGGCGCGGTAGACCCGGTGGCCGAAGCCCATCAGGCGCTCGCCCTTGTCCAGGGTCTTCCGCACGTAGGCGGCCGCGTCGCCGGTGCGCTCGATCTCCTCGATCATGCCGAGCACCCGGGAGGGCGCGCCGCCGTGCAGCGGGCCGGACATCGCGCCGACCGCGCCGGACAGCGCCGCCGCGACGTCCGCGCCGGTGGAGGCGATCACCCGGGCGGTGAACGTGGAGGCGTTCATGCCGTGCTCGGCGGCCGAGGTCCAGTACGCGTCGACGGCCTTGACGTGCTTCGGGTCCGGCTCGCCGCGCCAGCGGATCATGAACCGCTCGACGATCGTCCCGGCCTTGTCGATCTCGCGCTGCGGGACCATCGGCAGGCCCTGGCCGCGGGCCGACTGGGCCACGTACGACAGCGCCATCACGGCGGCCCGGGCCAGGTCGTCGCGGGCCTGCTCGGCGGAGATGTCCAGCAGCGGCTTGAGGCCCCAGACCGGGGCGAGCATGGCGAGGGCGGACTGCACGTCGACCCGGATGTCACCGGAGTGGACCGGGATCGGGAACGGCTCGGCGGCCGGCAGGCCGGGGGCGAACTTGCCGTCGACCAGCAGGCCCCAGACGTGCCCGAAGGAGACCTGGCCGACCAGGTCCTCGATGTCCACCCCGCGGTAGCGCAGCGCCCCGCCCTCGCGGTCGGGTTCGGCGATCTCGCTCTCGAAGGCGACTACACCCTCAAGGCCGGGTACGAAATCCGACATCAGAACGGCTCCTTCAGTGATCCGACGCGGCGGGCGGCCGTGGTGGGGCGGCACGCCGGTGGCCGATGGTGGTTGGCACTCGGTGTCAGATTGTCAGGCACGGAGTGCATTGCGCCATACACCGTGACGGTGATGTTTCCCCCACGGGCCGCTCGAACCCCTGTCGTCTCCGGCTTCCTCGACGGATTTTCGGGACGTCCCGGGCGCTAGCCGGACGATTTCCCGCGCAGCGGGCCGTGGAGCGGTGGCGAGCCACCCTATCCCCAGCCGTTCGCCCGGACGCGGCGGCGCCCGGCGCTTGTCGTACGGGATGATGGAGGGGTGCCTACCGCGGAACGCCACCCGAACGCCGAGCCGAGCGCCCCGTCCCTGCCCGCCGGGCCCGCCGGCCCCGCCGCGCCCCCTGCGGCTGCCGCGCCCGTCGCGCCCGTCGCGCCCGCCGGGCCGACCGGGCCCGCCGGGGAGCGGCCCGGGCCGGACCCGTCCGTGATGCGCGAGCACTACCGGCACGCCGGGCTGGCCGAGGAGCAGCTCGCCGACGACCCCTACCAGCAGTTCACCCGCTGGTTCCACGAGGCGGGCGAGGCGGGCGTGGCCGAGCCGAACGCGATGGTGCTCTCCACCGCCGACGCCCTGGGGGTGCCCTCCGCGCGCACCGTCCTGCTCAAGGGCTACGACCGGCGCGGCTTCGTGTTCTTCACCAACTACGGCTCCCGCAAGGGCACCGACCTGGCGGCCAACCCGAACGCCGCGCTGCTCTTCCCGTGGATCACGCTGGCCCGCCAGGTGATCGTCGCCGGCCGGGTGGAGAAGGTCGGCCGGGACGAGACCGCCGCCTACTTCCGCACCCGCCCGCACGGCTCCCAGCTCGGCGCCTGGGCCAGCGAGCAGTCCAGCCCGGTGGCCGACCGCGAGGTGCTCGAACAGCGCTACGCCGACCTCGCCGCCCGGTACCCGGAGGGCGAGGGCGTCCCCGTCCCGCCGTTCTGGGGCGGCTACCGGGTCGTCCCGCGCAGCGTGGAGTTCTGGCAGGGCCGGGAGAACCGCCTGCACGACCGGCTGCGCTACGTCGCCACCGCCGACGGCTGGCAGGTCGAGCGGCTCTTCCCCTGACGGGCGCCGGTTCCCCAGTTCGAGTCCCGCTAGCACGGGCGGTCGAACGGCGGTACCGCCGAACGGGCGAAAACGCGGCGACTGACCCTCCCTCAACTGCCGTACGGAGTACGGTCGGCGGTGCCGATCGCGGGTTTTCGAGCGGGGGTTGCCGGTAACCGGCGGGGGCTATGCTGTGCATCGGTGTCAGGCCGCAGTGACTCACGACACTGTCTTCCGGCTGCGGCGATCCCCCGTCCGCACGCCTCAGTGAAGAAGGCAACGCCGATGACCACTGCCCTCGCCGAAGACCTGACCGAGCCCCGGGTCGCCCTCCAGCGCGCCGCCCTGGCCGACCTCGCCGCGCTGGACGCCGAGGACCTCGCCGCCCAGATCGCCCGGGTGCTGCCGGACGCGGCGGCCCGCCAGGTGGCGGTGGCCGCGTTCCAGTCGTCGATCTGACCGTACGGGAACAGCCGGATCGGTTCGCCCGCGATGTCCGCCACCGTGCCGTTCAGCCAGTTCGTGCTGAAGGTCCACAGCCGCTGTGACCTGGCCTGCGACCACTGCTACGTGTACGAGCACGCCGACACGAGCTGGAGCCGCAAGGCCAGGGCGGTCTCGGACGAGGTGCTGGAGCGGACGGCCGGACGGATCGCGGAGCACGCCAGGACCCACCGGCTCCCCGCCGTGCACGTCGTGCTGCACGGCGGGGAGCCGCTGCTGGCCGGTCCGGACCGGCTGCGCCGGGCCGCCGAACTGCTGCGGGCCGCCCTGCCCGCCGGGTGCGCGCTGGACCTGCGGATCCACACCAACGGGGTGCTGCTGGACCGCCGGTTCTGCGAACTCTTCGCCGAGCAGGACATCAGGGTCGGGGTCTCGCTGGACGGCGACCGGCTCGCCAACGACCGGCACCGCCGCTTCGCGGACGGCCGCTCCAGCCACGCCAAGGTGCTGGCCGCGCTGGCCCTGCTGCGCGAACCGGAGTTCCGGCACCTGTACGCCGGGCTGCTGTGCACCGTCGACGTGGCCAACGACCCGGTCGCGGTGTACGAGGCGCTGGTCGCCGAGCAGCCGCCGCGGATCGACTTCCTGCTGCCGCACGCCACCTGGGACCACCCGCCGGCCCGCCCCGAGGGCGCGGGGCCGACCCCCTACGCGGACTGGCTGCTGGCGGTCCACCGGCACTGGACCGAGCGGGGCCGCCCGGTGCCGGTGCGGATCTTCGACTCGGTGCACCGCACCCTGCGCGGCCGCTCCAGCCTCACCGAGTCGCTCGGGCTGGACCCGGCGGACCTGGTGGTCGTCGAGACCGACGGGACGCTGGAACAGGCCGACAGTCTCAAGACCGCCTACGACGGCGCGCCCGCCACCGGCTTCGACGTGTTCGCGCACAGCCTGGACGAGGTCGCCCGGCACCCGGGGATGCTGGAGCGGCAGTCCGGCCTGGCGGGCCTGGCGGCCCGGTGCCGGGCCTGTCCGGTGGTCCGCAGCTGCGGCGGCGGCCTCTACGCCCACCGATACCGGACCGGCGGGGGCTTCGACCAGCCGTCGGTGTACTGCGGGGACCTCTTGAAGCTCATCACCACCATCCGCGACCGGGTCTCGGCCCGGGCCGCCGCGCCCGCCCGGCCGCGGCAGCCGCTGACCGACCGGCACCTGGACGAACTGGCCCACGGGCTCGGCGGCGCGGACGCCGTCACCGCCCTCGGCCAGGCCCAACTGGAGCTCTCCCGACGGCTGGTGACCGCCGCCGGGGCGCCCGGGAACAGCGCCGCCTGGCAGCTGCTGACCACCGTCGACCGCGCCGCGCCCGGCGCGCTCGACGCGGTGCTCGCCCACCCCTACACCCGGACCTGGGCGGTGCGCCGCCTGGCCCGGGACGGGCGCGGCGACCAGGAAGACCAGGGCGACCAGGGCGGGCTGGCCGAGCTGGCGGCCGCCGCCGCGGTTCGCGGGCGGACCGGGTTCGAACTGGTGCTGCCGGTCCGCGCGGGCTGGCTGCACCTGCCGACGCTCGGCCGGCTGCGGCTGGACGGCCGGACCGAGGCGGTGCTGCGCGGCGACGCCGACGGGCTGTCCTGCGCCGGGCACACCGTCCGCTGGGACCGGCCGGGCGACCACCTGTGGCAGCCCGTCCGCAGGGTCGCGCTGCCCGGCTGGACGCTCGCCCTGGAGGACACCGACCCGCGGCGCGACAGCCACCAGTGGCCCGCCGCCGACCGGCTCTCCGACGCCGAACTGCTCGACTGGACGGGCGCGTTGCGCGAAGCCTGGGAGCTGCTCGGCCGCGACCTGCCCGACTACGCGGCCGGCATCGCGGCCGGCCTGGGCACCGTCACCCCGCTCGCCCCCGGCCCGGACGGGCGCGACGTCAGCGCCGCCGCCCGGCAGGCGTACGGGGCGGTCGGGATCGCCCGGCCGACCACCGCCCCGGTGCTGGCGCTGCTGCTCGCCCACGAGTTCCAGCACGTCAAGCTCGGCGCGGTGCTCGACCTGTACGACCTGCACGACCAGGCCGACGACCGGCTCTACCACGCCCCCTGGCGGCCCGACCCGCGCCCGCTGGAGGGCCTGCTGCAGGGCACCTACGCGCACCTCGCGGTCGCCGCGTACTGGGCGGGCCGGGTGCGGGCCCACGACGGCCTCCGGGACGACGCCGCCACCGCCGCCCGGCTCCAGCTGGCCACCTGGCGGGCGCACACCGCGGACGCGATCGGGACGCTGGAGCGCTCCGGCTCGCTCACCCCGCTCGGGCTGCGCTTCGCCGCCGGGATGCGCGCCGCGCTGGCCCCCGCCCTGGAGGTGCCGGTCGGCGCCGCCGCCGAGCGGGCCGCCCGGGAGGCCGCCGCCGCGGACCCGGCCGCCCGGCAGGCCGCCGCGGTGCGGCGGTGACCGACACCGCGCTGCTCCGGACCGGACCGGGGCGCACCCGACCGGAGCCGGGGCCGCCCTGGTCGGTCGGGCAACTGGCCGGCCAGCTGCGCGAGCTGGGCGTCCGGGAGGGCGGGACGCTGCTGGTGCAGTCCTCGCTGCGGGCGGTCGGGCCGGTGGCGGGGGGCGCGCACGGGGTGGTGCGGGCGCTCCTCGCGGCGCTGGGGGCGCGCGGCACGCTGGTCGTCTACACCGCTACGCCCGAGAACTCCCGCACCTCCCCGTACTACCGGGCCCGGACCGCCGGCCTGACCCGCGCCGAGCTGGCCGAATACCACGACCGGATGCCCGCCTGGCACCCCCGCACCCCCGCCTCCCCGACCGTGGGCCGGCTCGCCGAGGTGGTCCGGCAGTGGCCCGGCGCGCTGCGCAGCCCGCACCCGCAGACCTCGTTCGCCGCGCTCGGCCCCGCCGCCGGGGAGCTCACCGCGGTGCACCCGCTGGACTGCCACCTCGGCGACGAGTCGCCGGTCGGCCGGATGTACCGCGCCGGGGCCCAGCACCTGATGCTGGGCGCGCCGATGCGCCACTGCACCCCCCTGCACCTGCTGGAGTACTGGCAGCCGGACCGGCCGCAGCAGCTCTACACCTGCGTCCGGCGCACCGACGGCGCCGCCCGGGCGGTCGAGGAGTTCACCGCCACCCGGCTGGACGACGGGCACTTCGAGGAGATGGGCGGGATGCTGCTCCGGGAGCTGGCGGAGCTGCGGCAGGGCCCGGTCGGCGCCGCCCGGAGCGTCCTGCTGCCGATCCGGGAGGCGGTCGACCTCGCCGCCAACTGGTATTCGGACAGGCGAAGTTGAGACCGGATCAGATCAAGGCCCTATTCCATTCGGACCGCCGGTCTTCCTACACTTGAGACCCTTTCGGGGGAACAGTGACAGGCGGGCTCGGGGGAGGCGCGTGTGAGCAGCGGTGCGGGCCAGCGCAAGGACGCGCCCAGGCCGTACTTCTTCCTCAGCTACGCGCACACCCCGCGGATCAACTCGCGCGGCGCCGCCGACCCCAACCTCTGGGTGGCCAAGCTCCACCAGGACCTGTGCGAGGCGATCCTGCAGATCACCGACGCGCCGTCCGGCCACCCGGTCGGGTTCATGGACCGCTCCATGCACCAGGGGCAGAAGTGGGCCGAGCGGCTGTCGCGGGAGCTGGCCACCTGCCGGGTGTTCGTGCCGCTGTACTCGCCGCGCTACTTCAAGTCCGAGGCGTGCGGCCGGGAGTGGCACCTGTTCACCCGCCGCTCGGTCTACCAGCGGCGGCCCACCGCGGAGCGGATGACCGGCATCGTCCCGGCGCTGTGGGTCTCGATGGAGCACTACCAGCTGCCCCGGGTGGCCGGTGAACTCCAGTTCAACCACGACAGCTTCGGCGCCGAGTACGCCACCGAGGGCCTGTACGCGCTGATGAAGATCGCCGCGTTCAGCTCGCAGTACCACACCGCGGTGTGGCGGCTGGCCCGGCGGATCGTCGACGTCGCCGAGCAGACCGTCATCCCGGCCGGGCAGGTGCTCGACTTCGAGTCCCAGCCGTCCGCCTTCGACCCGCCCGACAGCGCCGACCAGGTCCGGATCTCGGTGTTCTCCTACCGGGAGCGCGAACTGCCGCCGCAGCGCAGCCCGCTCTGCTACGGCGAGCAGCGCGCCGACTGGCAGCCCTACCGCCCGGACTCCTCCCGGCCGCTGGCCCAGGACGCCGCCGACATCGCCCGCGGGATGGGGTTCCAGCCCACCGTGCGGGAGTTCGAGGAGGAGTCCGAGCACCTGCTGACCGGCGAACGGCCGGCCGCCCCCTGCGTCCTGCTGGTCGACCGGTGGGCGTTCCTGGACGGGCGGCGCTCCGAGGCGGTGCGCCGGGTGGACCGCCGCAACCACGGCTCGGTGGCCGTCATCGAGCCGTGGAACCGCGGGGACCAGCAGAACCTCGACCACGAGCGGATGCTCGACGAGCTCGGCGACAGCGTGCTGACCGTCAGCCGCCGCTCCCGGCGGCGGCCCACCCTGCGCGAGGAGGCCGCGGTCGGCACGCCCGGCAGCATCGAGGAGTTCCGCGGCGAGATGGAACGCGCCGTGATGCGCGCCTGCACCGCCCACGAGCAGCAGCGGTACCAGAGCCGCCCGGAGGACGGCCCGGCCGACCGCAGACCCGGCATCGGGCCCTGAGCCGGGCCCACGACGGCAGCAGGACACCGGGCGGTCGGGACTCCGACCGGTGAGCACGGCGTGCGGTACCACGACGGGCACCCAAGGGCCCGGGGGAGGGAACGTCATGACCGAGAGGCCGACGAAGGGCCCGCAGCACCAGTCGCCCCGCCGCGACACCACCGAGGACCGGCGGGGCCGGATCGTCACCTTCTACTCCTACAAGGGCGGCACCGGCCGCACCATGGCGCTGGCCAACGCCGCCTGGATCCTGGCCGCCAACGGCCGCCGGGTGCTGGTCGTCGACTGGGACCTGGAGGCCCCCGGACTCGCCCAGTTCTTCCGGCCCTTCCTCAACCCCGAGGTGGTCGCCGCCACCACCGGCATCATGGACCTGTTCGGCGACTACCTGGAGGAGGCCCGCCGCCCGGTCGACCGGGACCCGGACTGGATCGAGGACTTCGCCCGGATCCACCCGCACGCCCTCTCGCTGGCCTGGCCGCACTTCCCCGGCACCGGCCGGATCGACCTCGTCCCCGCCGGGCAGCAGAACCGCGACTACTCCGTCGCCCGTCTCGACTGGGACCTGCTCTACGAGCGCTACGAGGGCCGCCGCTTCATCCAGTCGCTGCGCGCCGACATGAAGCGCCGCTACGACTACGTGCTGATCGACAGCCGCACCGGCCTCACCGACACCGCCGACATCTGCACCGTCGAGATGCCCGACGACCTGGTGGTCTGCTTCACCCTCAGCGACCAGTCGATCGACGGCGCCTCCCGGGTCGCCCGGGTGATCGAGGACCGCTACGGCGACCGCGGCATCCGCATCCTGCCCGTCCCGATGCGGATCGACGAGGGCGAGAAGGAGAAGGCCGACGCCGGCCGGGCGCTGGCCCGGGTCAAGTTCGCCGGCCTGCCCGCCGACCGCGGCGAGGCCGACCTGGCCCGCTACTGGGCCGGGGTGGAGATCCCCTACCGGCCGTTCTACGCCTACGAGGAGATCCTCGCCCCGTTCGGCGACCAGACCGGGCTGCCCGGCTCGATGCTCGCCGCCAACGAGCGGCTCACCAAGGAGATCACCCGCGGCGAGGTGCTCGGGCTGCCGCCGATGCCCGAGGACCTGCGGCTGCGCTTCCTCGACGGCTTCGCCCGCCGCCGCCCCACCGCCCCCGCCGACCTGTACCTCAGCTACGTCCCCGAGGACCGGGCCTGGGCGGACTGGATCTCCGCGCTGCTCGCCGACGCCGGCTACCGGGTCGTCCCGCGCGACGTCGGCGCCGGGGCCAACCCGCGCGAGGCCACCGGCCGCGGCATCGACTCCGCGTACCGCACCGTCGCCCTGCTCTCCGCCTCCTACCTGCAGTCCCCGCAGGCCCAGGCGCTGTGGGACCGCACCGTGCTGGCCGACCCGGCCGGCGCCCGCCGCCAGCTGATCCCGGTCCGGGTCTCCGACGTCCGGCTCAACGCGCCCTACAACAACCGCAACCCGGTCGACCTGATCGGCCGCGACGAGGCCGCCGCCGCCACCGCGCTGCTGCGGGCGCTCGGCCGCACCGAGGCCGAGCTGCCCGAGCGCAGCCCCGGGGCGCCGCGCTTCCCCGGCACCAAGCCCACCTACTGGGAGGTGCCGCAGCGCAACCACTCCTTCACCGGCCGGGTCAAGGTCCTCGACGACCTGCGGGCCCAGCTCGCCGGCGGCACCACGGCGGTGCTGCCCCCGCCGCAGACCCTGTACGGCCTCGGCGGCGTCGGCAAGACCCAGGTGGCGCTGGAGTACGCCCACCGGTACATGTCGCACTACGACCTGGTGTGGTGGATCGACGCCGAGCAGAGCGAGAACGTCGTCTCCGACCTCGCCGACCTCGCCGGGCGGCTCGGACTGCGGGTCGGCGACAACGTCAGCGAGGCCGCCCAGGCCACCCGCGACGCGCTCCGGCAGGGCATCCCGACCCCCAACTGGCTGCTGATCTTCGACAACGCGGACGAGCCCGCCGAGATCCGCCGGTTCTTCCCCGACGGCCCCGGCCACATCCTGGTCACCTCCCGCAACCAGGGCTGGTCCGGCCAGGCCGGCGTGCTCAACGTCGACGTCTTCGACCGCACCGAGTCCGTCGACCACCTCACCCGCCGGGTCCGCGGCCTGGCCCGCGCCGACGCCGACCGGGTCGCCGAGGCGGTCGGCGACCTGCCGCTGGCCGTCGAGGTCGCCGCCGCCTGGCTGGAGACCACCCGCACCCCCGTGGAGACCTACGTCAACCAGCTCAAGGCCGAGGCCACCAAGGTCCTCGCGGCCGGCGAGACCCCGGTCGACTACCCCACCCCCGTCGGCCTCACCTGGAACGTCTCCATCGCCCGGCTGCGCGAGCAGTCCCCCGCCGCGGTCCGGCTGCTCGAACTGTGCGCGTTCTTCGCGCCCGAGCCGATCTCGCTGCGGCAGTTCTTCTTCTCCGAGCAGATGCGGCTCGCCCTCCACCCGTACGACGAGGAACTCACCGACACCTTCCTGCTCGGCAAGGTGCTGCGCGCCGTCAGCCGCTACGCGCTGGCCAAGACCGACGCCGGCTCCGACTCCTTCCAGGTCCACCGGCTGGTCCAGGCCGTCGTCCGCAGCGGCATGAGCGAGAGCGAACGCAACCTCGCCATGCACCAGGTGCACCGCATCCTGGTCAACGCCCGGCCCCCGCGCGGCGACACCGACGACCCCGCCAACTGGCCGACCCTGGAGAAGATCTGGCCCCACCTCACCCCGTCCCGGGCCCAGGACTGCGACGAGCGCGAGGTGCGCGAACTGCTCATCGACCGGGTCCGCTACCTGTGGAAGCGCGTCGACCTCGACCAGGCCCTCCAGCTCGGCCACCAGCTCGACACCGCCTGGACCAGCCGCTCCGAGAACGAACCCGACCCGGTCGAGCAGAAGATCTGGCGCCGGCAGATCCTCAGCCTGCGCCTGCAGATCGCCAACGTGCTGCGCTCCCAGGGCTCCTACGGCGAGTCCCTGGCGCTCAACCAGGCCACCCTGGTCGGCCAGCGCGAACTGCTCGGCGAGCACCACCCGTACACCCTGATGACCGCCAACTCGATGGCCGCCGACCTGCGCTACCTCAACCGCTTCCAGGAGGCGCTCGCCCTCGACCAGGACACCTACGACCAGTTCGTCGAACTCTTCGGCGAGGACGACCCGCGCACCCTCACCGTCGCCAACAACCTCGCCATCGACCACCGCCTGGTCGGCAACAGCCTCGCCGCCCGCGACCTCGACCAGGACACCGTCGAGCGCAACGCCGCCGTCCGCGGCCCGCACCACCCCTACACCCTGGGCACCAAGTCCAACCTGGCCCGCGACCTGCGCGAGATGGGCGACTACAAGGGCTCGGTGGAACTCCTGCGGGAGGTCACCGAGGCCTTCGCCGACCTCCAGCAGTCCGACCTGCCCGAGGAGCTGCGCAACGCCAAGTCGCTGGCCGTCTCGCTGCGCCGGGCCGGCCAGTACACCGAGGCCCGGGAACTCACCGAACGCACCTACGAGCGCTACGTCGACCTGTTCGGCCCCGACTTCGCCGACGCCCTCGCCTGCCGGCTCAACCTCGCCGCCGACCACAGCGCCGCCGGCGACAAGGAGACCGCCCGCGACATCGCCACCGACGCCTACGAGGGCCACCGGCGGCTCTTCGGCGACCAGCACCCCTTCACCTTCGCCTGCGAGAACAACCTCTCCATCTACCTGCGCGGCTCCGGCGACATCGAGGGCGCCATCACCCACGGCCGCACCGCGGCGGCGGGCCTGGCCCGGGTGCTGGGCGACGACCACCCGTTCGTCCTCAACGCCATGATCAACCTCGCCAACGCGCTCGGCGAGAACGGCGAGCACCGGGAGGCGGAGGCGCTCGGCCGCACCGCGTACGAGGGCCTGGTCAACCGCTACGGCGCCACCCACCCCGACGCCCTGGTCTGCCAGGCCAACCTCGCCATCACCCTGCGCGAGGCCGGCCGCCGCAACGAGGCGGAGGCGCTGCGGATGCAGGCGGTCGCCGGGCTGGTCGAGCTCTTCGGCGAGGACCACCCGTCGGTGGTCGCGGCCCGCGGCTGGCAGCGCAGCAACCGCGACCTGGAGCCGCAGCCGCTGTGAGGGCGGGCGGGGACGGGCGGAGACGGGCGGGGGCGGGCGTCGTCGGGCGTCGGCAGGGGCGCGCGGGTGGCCGCGCGCGCCCGGTGGCGCCCTACGCGTGGGCGGCCCAGCGGATCGCGTCGGTCATCTCCTTGAGCGCGCCGAAGTGGGCGGCGCCCGGTTCCAGGTAGAGCTGGGCGCCGGGGATGTGGTCGGCCAGCCAGGAGGAGTGGCCGACCGGGGAGAACCTGTCCTCGGCGCCGTGCCAGAGGCGGACCGGGGCGCGGATGCTCTCCACCGCGAAGCCCCAGTCGGCGATGAAGGCCAGCACGTCGTCGATCCAGCCGTCGGCGCCGTAGCGGAACGCCTGCCGGTAGGTCGAGTGCAGCATCCGGCGGATGCCGATGTCGGCGACCACGGTGCGGTCCGGCGGGGTCAGTTCGGGGACCAGGTTGCGGATCAGCTGGGCCGGGTCGCGGCGGATCACCCGGGACCGGAGCTGGAACTGGCCGGCGATCCGGGGCTGACCCAACTCGGCCTGCCGGTAAGCCTGTTCGTTGGACGGGGTCATGCCCTCGAACCAGTCGAGGCCGTCCGCGTGGCGCGGGGCGAGCGAGACCTGGGTGGCCGCCCGGCGCACCCGGTCGGGCAGCAGCGCGGCGCAGGCGAGCGCGTGCGGGCCGCCGCCGGAGCGGCCGACCACGGCGAAGCGGTCGAGGCCGAGCGCGTCGGCGATGACGGCCACGTCGGTCGCGGCGGCGGCCACCGCGCGGCCGGGCAGCCGGGTGGAGTCCCCGTAGCCGGGCCGGTCGAAGGAGATCAGCCGGACCCGCATCCGGGCCAGGACGGCGCTGCGCGGGGCCGGGCCGACCCGGCTGCCCGGGGTGCCGTGCAGCAGGAACACCGGCCGGCCGGACGGGTCTCCGGACGTCTCGACGGCGAGGACGCCACCGTCCGGGGTCTCGATCCTCCGTGTCGCCACGCGGCGGCCCTCCTGCTCAGCTGGGGATGTCGAGGCTGCGCACCTCGCGGCGCGCCTGCCAGGTGGTGTGCTCCCGGGAGATGGCGTCCTCGGCGTCCCGGGCGAGCCGGGCCCAGGTCTCCTCGGCGTCCGCCGCGTTCAGGTCGGCGGAGGCCAACAGGGCCTCCACCTTGGAGAGTTCGGCCGCGGCCAGGGTGTAGGCGGCGGCCTGCGGACGGTACTGGCGCAGCTGGGCCCAGGCGGAGACCGAGGCGGCGACGGCCGAGATCGCGCCGAGCGCGTCGAAGCCGAACTGGCCGAGCGCGCGCAGCACGGCCAGCAGCAGGCCGAGCGCGGGCAGCACCACGGCGAGCCGGCCGACCCGGCGGGTGGCGTTGCGGCACTGGATCGCCTTGGCCTGGTACCACTGGCGCTGGCTCTGCACCCGCTCGCGCAGGTAGACCTCGCGGCGCACCGGCAGCGGCTGGTCGCGCAGCCGCTCCATGGTGTCGGTGATCTGCGGGTGGCGGGCCGGGGCGCGCCAGGTGCTCAGCTCCTCGGTGACCCCGGGAGAGACCAGTTCGGTGTCGAACTCGCCCAGGATGCCCGAGAGCTGGACGTCGTAGAGGCGCTCGGCGTCGGGCAGCTTGCGCGGCGGCGGCTGGTAGGAGTCGGCGCGCACCGCGTACTTCCACACCAGCGTCTTCACCGACTCGGCGACCGCCCGGCCGTCGTACCAGAGCCGCTGCGGGTTCTGCCGGGCGACGGTGAGGGCGATGAACAGCGCGCCCAGGTAGGCGAGGGCGGCGGCCCAGGCCCAGACCGGGCCGTCCGCGGAGCCGGCGAAGGCGGCGCCGACCAGCAGGAGCAGCTCCCAGCGGGAGAGCGCCACCGCGCGGGCCTGGCCCTGCAGGGACGCGCCGTCGGCGGCCCAGAAGACGCCCGGGAGCAGCTCCTGCTCCCGCACGAAGCCGATCGAACGCCCCGCACCAGCCGCCATCCCCGCCCCCCGCAGCGCAGTCCCACCGGTCTCGGGAGTCCTTCCCCGTGCCGGGTGAACTTACGCGAACGGCAACGGAGTTGGCCGAATGGGACGGGTCCGCGGGCGGGGTGGCGGGGACGGCCGGGCGGCGGGTGGGGCGGCGGGGCGGGGCGGGCCGCCCGCCGGGTCACCAGGCGTAGAAGATCCGGTCCGCGTTGTCGGCGATCACCTTGTTGTTCCACTCGGTGCCGCCGTCCACGTTGCCGGAGCGGAACAGCGGCGGGGTGATGCCCCGGTCGGCGAGCTTGGCGATCGCGGCGGCCGTGACCGACTGCATCAGGGCGCTGGTGGTGATGGTGGACACCGAGCCGAACGGGGCGCCCGCGCCGGGGTGGTCGAGTTCGCCGTCGCCGATCCCGATCTTGCTGTCCAGCACCACGTCGCAGTGGTCCTTGAGGTAGGTGCCGGACGGGTGGTTGGAGGTGACCGCGCCGGGATAGGCCAGCGAGGTCACGCCGATCACCTTCAGGCCGCGGTCGCGGGCGTGCTGGGCCAGCTCGACCGGCATCACCTGGCGGCCGGAGAGCGAGATCACGAACAGCAGGTCGCCGCTGCGGGCCGGGGTGAGGTCGAGCGTGGTGGTGGCCAGCCCGGAGACCCGCTCCAGGGCGCTGCCCAGGTGCGCGGGCATCACGTTGACGCCGGTCATCCCGGGCACGTTGAGCAGGTTCATCACGACCAGGCCGCCGGCCCGGTAGACCACGTCCTGGGCGGCCAGTGAGGAGTGCCCGGCGCCGTAGGTGAAGATCCGCCTGCCGTGCTCGACGGCCTCGGCCAGCAGCTCCGCGGCGGCCTCGATGTTCTCCCCCTCCTCGGCGCGGATCCGCTCCAGGTGGGCCACGGCGGCGTCCAGGTACCGGCCGACCAGCTCGCTCATCTCTGCTCCGTCCGAGCTCGGTGGTGGCCCAGTGGTTTGGACCACACTGTGGAGAAAGCTACGGCGTGCACGGTGGCCCGTGCCGGACCCGGCTGTCAACCGGCGCGGAAAGGGGGCGGGCATAGCGGGCGGGCGCAGCCGGTTGTCATTCCCATGCGTCAGAATTGGCGGTGAGGACACCGAAGAACGGAGCCAGGCGCGATGTCAGGGCTGATCGACACCACTGAGATGTACCTCCGCACCATCCTGGAGCTGGAGGAGGAAGGCATCACCCCGATGCGCGCCCGGATCGCCGAGCGGCTGGAGCAGTCCGGCCCGACGGTGAGCCAGACGGTGGGCCGGATGGAGCGGGACGGGCTGCTCCAGGTCGCCGAGGACCGCCACCTCGAACTGACCGGCGAGGGCCGCAAGTTGGCCGTCCGGGTGATGCGCAAGCACCGGATCGCCGAGTGCCTGCTGGTCGACGTGATCGGCCTGGAGTGGGAGCAGGTCCACGAGGAGGCCTGCCGCTGGGAGCACGTGATGAGCGAGACGGTCGAGCGCAAGGTGCTCGCCATGCTCGGCCACCCGACCCAGTCCCCGTACGGCAACCCGATCCCGGGCCTGGACGAGCTCGGCGACACCAAGGCCGAGGGCGAGGGCTACGACGCCGGGCTGATGACGCTGGAGACGGTCGCCGTCGCGGACGGCGCGGACGGCGCGGACGTGGTGGTCCGCCGGATCGGCGAGCCGATCCAGACCGACGGCGAGCTGATGCGCACCCTGCGCCGGGCGGGCGTCCGCCCGGGGGCGACGGTGCGGGTCGCCCCGGCCTCCGGCGGCGTGCTGGTCGGCACCGGCGAGAGCGCGGCCGAGCTCGGCAAGGAGATCGCCGCGCACGTGTTCGTCGTCCAGGCGTAGGACGTAGCAGAAGGCGCGAAGGCGAGAAGGCCGGGCGCACGGTGCGGCGCGGGTCGCGGCACGGCGCACGGCGGCAGGGCCCGGTGTCCCCACACCGGGCCCTGCGCGTTCCCTCCCGCTCCCCCTGCTCCCCTCCGGTCCCTCCCTGCTCCCCTCCGGTCCCCACCCGTCGCGGGGTGGTCGTGCGCGGCTCCCCGGCCGCGCCCGGCCGCCCCTCTCCCTCCCGCCCCGGTCTCCCTCCCGCTGCCGCATCCGGCTTCCCCGTCCGAACGCCCTCCCGGCAGCCCCCCGCGCTCTCGGCCCGCCCGCTCCTTCCGCTCCGTCCGTTCCGTTCCGTGCCGACGCTGAGGATGATCCCCTCGGCAACCGCGGCCAATCCTTGAGCGATGTCACCCGATCGGTGGGCTTCCCCCGTTGACCTGCGGGTATGACGACCGGTTCCGGAAGATCACGCTCCGGACGGCCGCGACGGACGAACGGCGGGCCCGGCGGTGCACGAACGGCGGGCCCGGCCTCCGGATCGGGAGGCCGGGCCCGCCAGGGCCGCGCGGGGTGTCGCGCGGGCTGCCCCCCACCGGATCGGCCGGGGGCACGCTCGGGAGGTCAGCGCACCGCCGCCGCCGGGCGCTGCGCGGAGCGCGGGGCGCCGGCCTCGCGCCCGCAGGCGTACGCGAGCGGGCTGACCAGCTCCAGCGCGTCCGGCAGCCAGCGGTTCAGCGCGGACGGCGGCCGGGCCCACTGCGCGGACGCGTACCCGCCGACCCGGGACGGCGGGGCCACCACCCAGTCGCCCTCGCCGCGCGCCACCAGGTCGAGGCGGTCCGGGGACCAGCCGATCTGCCGGAGCATGTCCGGCAGCTTGCCGACCACCCCGGGCAGCACCAGGAAGTGCAGCCGCCGCCCGCTGCGCCCCGGCGCGGCCGGCACCGCCACCACCGGGCCCAGTTGCAGCCCCATCCGCTCCATCCGGGCCAGCGCCAGGCAGCCCGCCACCTCCGGCACGTCCAGCACGTCGAACGTCCGGCCGGTGGGCAGCAGGATCGAGGCCGCCGGGTTCTCCGTCCACCACTTCCGGACCACCCCGGGCCCGGCGCTCGCCCGGCCCCGCCAGTCGTCGCCGACGGGGTGCGCGCCGGGGAGCGCGCAGCGCTCCTCGCCGCACGAGCAGCGGGCCGGGCCGTCGCCGTCGCCGTCGAGCAGCCAGGCGCCCGGCGCGACCTCCCAGTGCCGGTCCTCGGCGTAGCGGACGGCTTCGATCAGCAGCGGCGGCAGGTTCGGTTCGGGGGCTCCCGGGGTGTTGTCCACGTGCAGCACAACTACCGTCCGTGAGTGCGGGTTACGGCCCGGGGCCGAACGCTTCGAACGGGACGCGCCCTGTCACCCGGGACGGTGATCCTGGTCGGAAACCCTCGGCCGGACAGGGGCGGTAACGGGCGCAGTGGGGGCGCACAGGGGCATTCACCCGGGCGCGTGGGGAGCGGGTACGTCACCGTGGGTATTCCGCATGGTGTTGCACAGTCGTCGCCCTCCGGTCGGGTCCGGACGGCGTTGGGGAGGCGGAAAAATCCCATGGCCGCGAGACCACTCGTCGCACGAGAGCCGAACGAGCGTCTGCAGCAGCTGATCCAGGAGGCGGGCTGCTCCAACGCGGGCCTGGCCCGCCGGGTCAACCTCTGCGGCGCAGAACACGGACTTGACCTTCGCTACGACAAGACCTCCGTCGCCCGCTGGCTGCGCGGGCAACAACCACGCGGGCAGGCGCCCGCGGTGATCGCCGAGGCGCTGGGCCGCAAGCTCGGCCGCGGCGTGACCGTGGACGAGATCGGCATGGCCGACGGCAAGAGCCTCAGCTCCGCCGTCGGCCTCCAGTTCGCGCCCAGCCTGGGCGCCGCGCTGGAGCAGATCTGCGAGCTGTGGCGCAGCGACGTCGGCAAGCGGGACTTCCTGGCCGGGACCACCGTCGCCGCCTCCGCCCTGGTCGAGCCCAGCCGGGACTGGCTGATCACCCCGCCGGACCCGGTGGTCGCCCGCACCGGCGGCACCCGGGTCGGCCTGGCCGACGTCGCGGCGATCCGGGCCACCACCCAGATGCTGGTCGACCTCGACCACCGCTTCGGCAGCGGCCACGTCCGCCCGGTCGTGGTGCACTACCTCAACAGTGTGGTCTCCGGCTTCCTCGGCGGCTCCTACCGGGACGAGACGGGCCGTCAACTCTTCGGCGCGGTCGCCCGGCTGACCGAACTGGCCGGCTACATGGCGGTCGACACCGGCCAGCCCGGCCTCGCCCAGCGGTACTACATCCAGGCGCTGCGCCTCGCCCAGGCCGCCGACGACCGCGGCTACGGCGGCTACGTGCTGGCCGCCTCGATGAGCCACCTCGCGGCGACCCTCGGCAACCCCCGGGAGATCGCCCAACTCGCCCGCGCCGCCCAGGAGGGCGCCCGCACGGTGGCCACCCCGACCGCGATGGCGATGTTCTACGCCGCCGAGGCCCGCGGCCACGCCCTGCTGGGCGACGCGTACGCCTGCGAGAGCGTCGCCGCCAAGGCGCTGGCCGCGATGGAGCGGCGCAACCCCGCCGACGACCCCGACTGGATCGTGCACTTCGACGAGGCGTACCTGGCCGACGAGTTGGCGCACTGCCACCGGGACCTCCAGCAGGGCGAGCGGGCCGAGCACTACGCCCGCACCGCGCTCGAACTGCACCCCGCGCACCGGGTCCGCCGCCGCGCCGTCGACCTGGTCCTGCTCGCCACCGCCCAGCTCCAGCAACGGGACCTGGAACGCGCCTGCGAGACCGGCACCGAGGCGGTCCGGCTGCTCAGCGGGCTGCGCTCCAACCGGGGCGTGGAGTACCTGGACGACTTCCGCACCCGGCTGGAGCCGTACCGCGGCCACCGGGCGGTGCGGGAGTTCCACGCCCGGATGGACGGGGAGGCCGCGTAGGGCCCGCGCTCCGGACCCGCCCCGGCGGGCCGCGGAACGTGAAGCGATAGCACAGAACAGCAGCCCACGTAGTCACCTGTGCCGGTGAACCGGTACCGTGGCCTCGCAGTTGTGGTCCGCCGTCAGCAATCCGGCGGGGCAACCGAAAGGCCCGGGATCCCGGTGCCGTGCACAGGTGAGGAATCGCGTTGAGCCAGCGCCGCTCGTATCCCAACTCCGGCGAGTTCAATCTGGACGACCTGTTCCGCCCGGAGCCCGCCGCAGACGGCCAGGGCAGTCCGGCGCAGGCCGCCGCGCAGCCCCCGTACGCCCAGCCGCAGCCCCCCGCGCCCCCGCAGGCCCCCGTCCCGCAGCAGCAGTCCGCGCCGCCGCTGGGCCAGAGCGGCAGCCCCGAGTACTGGGGCGCGCCCGGGCAGCAGGCCCAGGCGGCCCCGCAGGCCCCGGCGGGCGACGAGGGCGCCACCCAGTACCTGCCGCCCTACCCGGCCGGCGGCCCGGCCGTCGGCGGCCCCCCGCCGGGCTACCCGCAGCAGCCGCAGCCGGGCTACTCCGACGCGACCTTCGGCGGCCAGGGCGCCCCGCAGCAGCAGGCGTACGCCCCGCAGCCCTCCTACGGCGGGAACGGCGGCTACGGCGCCCCGCAGCAGCAGGCGTACGCCCCGCCGCAGCCCGCCCGGGACGGCGGCCGCCGCAAGCCGAACCCGAAGGTCCTGATCGGCGCGGGCGTGGCCGGCGTCGCGCTGGTCGCGGTGCTGGTCGGCGTGCTGGCCGGCGGCGGGGACGACAAGCCGAAGGACACCGCGAAGAGCGGGGCCCCGGCCGCCCAGAGCGCCGCCCCCAGCGCGAACGGCGGCGACGCCGGGGTCACCCCCGAGGCGAAGGCCCAGGCGCAGGCCATGTCGGACCTGCTCGGCACCGCCAGCTCCAGCCGCACCTCGGTGGTCAACGCGGTCGCCGCGGTCGGCAAGTGCCAGAACCTGCCGGACTCGCAGGCCGCGCTCACCGCGGCCGCGGGGCAGCGGCAGGACCTGCTCACCAAGCTCGGCGCCCTGAAGGTCGACAAGCTGACCGACGGCGCGAAGCTGGTCACCCAGCTCCAGCAGGCCTGGCAGGCGTCCGCCACCGCCGACTCCGAGTACGCGCAGTGGGCGGGCGACCTGACCGGCGGCTGCGACCCGGCCAAGGCCAAGGACAACGACCACCTCCGCAACGGCGACGCGGCGAGCGGCACCGCCACCACGGCGAAGAAGCAGGCCGCGGAGCTGTGGGGCGCGATCGCCGGGAAGACCGGGCTGCCGAACAAGAGCGCCGGCGAGCTCTGAGCCCCCGGCGGGGCCGGAGCACCGGGAAGGGCCGGAGCGGGGGAGTCCCCGGTCCGGCCCTTCCGCGTGTCCCGCCCGCGTGTCCCGCCCGCGTGTGCCGCCCGCGTGTGCCGCCCGGCGGGCTACGCCGGGGGCGTGTCGCCGGTGAGCACCCAGCGGACGTCGGTGAAGCCCTGGTGCTGCTCGGTCAGGCGGCCGTTCTGGACCCGCTGGAAGGTGACCGAGGTGTTCACCAGGCGGGGGGAGTCGGCGCTGGGCAGCATGTCGGCGACGCCCCAGCTGAGCGGCGGGGTGGCGCCGGCGGTGTCGATCGGGTCGCCGCTGTCGAGGACCACCTGGAGTGCCTTGGGGGTGACCGGCCGGCCCGGGCCGATCCGGTCGGCGGCCTGGCGGAGCACCTCGTAGGCGACCCAGGTGGTCTGCACGCCGGGGTCGGCGACGTCGATGGTGGCGCCGTTGCCGTAGCCGCGGACGGTGGCGCGCAGGCCGTCCCAGACGGCGGAGGACTCGGCGGGGAACCAGCTGGTGGCGTACGCGCCGCGCAGCGGGCCGTTGTCGCCGCCGGTGGAGTCGACCACGGACTGCTGGAAGGAGCCGATGACGGAGGCGAGCTGGGTGTTCTTCGGGTTGGCGCGGCGGTACGGGTCGAGCAGGTTGGCGGTGGGCTCGGCGCCGAGCGCGGAGAGCAGGCAGTTGCCGGGCCTGTCGTCGCCGATGGCCCGGCGGGCCTCCTGCGAGTAGTCGTTGGACTTCTCGGGCGCCTTGATGTCGACCACCTTGATCCCGGCCCGCCCGACCGCGCCGCCGAGGTGGTTGACCAGTCCGTCGCCGGCCCGGGTGTCCGGGCGGATCAGCGCGATCTGCTTGCAGCCGGCCTCGACCAGCTGGCGTCCGCTGCCCGCGACCAGGGCGGGCAGGCCGCCGTTGACCGGGTAGGAGAGCGGGCTGCTGAACTCGGGGCCGGAGAGGCCGTAGCCGCCGACGAACGGGATGCCGGCCTGTTCGAGGACCGGCATGAAGGTGCTGCCGTACTGGCTGGCGGAGCCGACCACGGCGACCGCGCGGGCGTCGACGGCCTGTTCGGCGCAGGCGGTGGCGCCGTCGGTGGTGTCGTGCTCGTTGCAGGTCAGGACGCGGACCCGGCGGCCGGCCAGGCCGCCGTGGTCGTTGAGCTCGCGGCCGACGGCCTCGGCGAGCGCGGTCATCCCGGGGCGGTCGGCGGCGCCGGTGTCGGCCGGGGCCCAGGTCATCACGGTGACGTCCTGGCCGGCGGCGTCGGCGGCGGCGGGTCCGCCGCAGGCGGAGGCGGCGAGCAGGGCGGGCAGCAGCGCGGCCGAGGCCGCGAGGGCGGCGGTGGAGCGGCGGCGTCCGCTGACGGCGGGTGGCGGCTGGGGGGTTCCGTTCCGCGTCATGACGCTCTTTCCTCCCTGGACGTGCTGCTGCGGGTGGTCCCGTGCTCCGTTGCGCAGGCTCGGCGGATCAAGGGTGGTGGCCACCGGGCACGCCGGGAGGGACGCGGCGTGAACGGACCGCCAACGCGGGAGTAACACGGAGCGCCCCCGCCCGGCGGCGCACGTGGAGGGGGTGGCGGGGGCCCCGGCGGGGGCGGATGTGGAGCCGGGCCCGGTCGGGAACGTACGATCGGCTCCCGTGTCCGACAGCATCGATTCTCCGCACCGGTCTGCCCGAAACACTTCTCGAACGGGCGGCCGCTCCAGCACGATGGGCGGCATGCCTCTGAGTGATCTGCCCTGGTGGCGCTGGCGGGCCCGGATCCGCTCGGCGCTGCACATGTTCTCCGACCCGGTCTTCCAGCGGGCGGCCTGGCTGGACGGCTCCGGCGGGTACGGCGACGTCACCGACGCCGTGTACCGGCTGGTCGAGGACACCTGGCTGGACCGCTGGTCGGCGGAGAAGTACGTCGGCTCGATCTTCCGGGACTCCGCCGAGGCGGTCGCGGTGGACGGCGCGGTGCTGCGGGTGCTGCGGATCGTGCACCAGGTCGGCGCGGACGCCCCGGCCGCGGCCTACCTGGGCCACCCGGACTGGCCGGAGGCGGTGCGGGCGGCCCGCGAGGCGCACCACCGGCTGGCCGCCGGCGACGGCGAGGACCCGGACCTGCCGCCCCGCTCGCTGGCGGAGCTCCGGCGGCTGACCGCGCGCGGCTGACCGCCCGGCGCGCTGACGGCGGGCTGACCGGGCGGTCCCGGATGCCGGTCGGCGTCCACGTGCCGGGTCGATCTGTGCCAGGCTGGGCCGTCGCCGTCACCCACCCGAGCCGAGAAACGGGGCCCCGCACGATGGAAGAGACCGCCCGCTCCCAGTACGTCCTGACGCTGTCCTGTCCCGACAAGCAGGGCATCGTGCACGCGGTCTCCAGCTACCTGTTCATGACGGGTTGCAACATCATCGACAGCCAGCAGTTCGGCGACGCGGGCACCGGCCTGTTCTTCATGCGGGTGCACTTCTCCGCCGAGCAGCCGGTGACCGCGGAGAAGCTCCGGGCGAGCTTCGCGGCGATCGGCGCCTCGTTCCGGATGGAGTGGCAGATCCACGCCTCCGCCGAGCGGATGCGGGTGCTGCTGATGGTCTCCAAGTTCGGGCACTGCCTGAACGACCTGCTGTTCCGCACCCGGATCGGCGCGCTGCCGGTGGAGATCGCCGGCGTGGTCTCCAACCACACCGACTTCCGCGAGCTGACCGAGTCCTACGGCATCCCCTTCCACCACATCCCGGTGACCGGGGACACCAAGGCGGCGGCCGAGCAGCGGCTGCTCGACCTGGTCGACGAGGAGCGGGTCGACCTGGTGGTGCTGGCCCGCTACATGCAGGTGCTCTCGGACGACCTGTGCAAGGCGCTGTCCGGACGGGTCATCAACATCCACCACTCCTTCCTGCCGAGCTTCAAGGGCGCCAAGCCCTACCACCAGGCGCACGCCCGGGGCGTGAAGCTGATCGGCGCGACCGCGCACTACGTCACCGCCGACCTGGACGAGGGCCCGATCATCGAGCAGGAGGTCGCCCGGGTCACCCACGACGTCACCCCCGAGCAGCTGGTGGCGCTCGGCCGGGACGTCGAGTGCCAGGCGCTGGCCCGCGCCGTGAAGTGGCACAGCGAGCGCCGGGTGCTGCTGAACGGCACCCGCACGGTGGTGTTCGCCTGACCGCGGGCCGCGCCTGACGCCCGATCGGCTCCCCGTCCGCTCCTGCTCGCTCCCGTCCACTCCCGTCCGCCGCGGTCAGCTCCCGCGCGTCCGGCGGCGTTCGAGTGCCGTTGGACATTTGTAGGAAGGGTGGTTCGCACGTGGCGCCCCCCGTGTCGGAGCGCCGTCGGCGGTACGGTCGGGCATGCCCGTGCGGGCGGTGCCGCCGTCCGGTCGTGCGAAGCCCGGCAGGGTGAGCGGGACAGTATGCACCGAGCCGTCCCCCGAACGCTGGAATATGCCCGAAGCTCTTGCTGCGACCCGGTCGCGGAATCATTCTGGGGCGTATTCGTGTCGATGCCATGGGCAGTCCTGGTCGGTGACCTCCGCTCCGAGCGGCCGACCGGAGCGGCGGGATCAAGCGGGCCGAATACCTAGTGCGGGTGGTGGAACGGTGCAGGTACTCCAGGTACAGCTGGCGGTCCAGGCGGACCCGGCGGAGGTGTCGCGGGCCCGGCGGTGGGTCCGCGACCGGCTGCGGGCGGGCGGGATCGACCAGGACTCCCCGGTGGCCGAGACCCTGGTGCTGGTGGTCTCCGAGCTGGTCACCAACGCGGTGGTGCACACCGGCCGCCCGGCGGTGCTCAGGCTGCTGCTGCCGGCCGGCCCGGCCGCCGGGCCGGCCACCGTCCGGGTGGAGGTCGCCGACGCCAGCCGCACCGCCCCCGCGCCGCGGCACGCCGGGCCCGACCAGGAGGCCACCAACGGGCGCGGCCTGGAGCTGGTCGAACTGCTCTGCGAGCGCTGGGGCTGGTACCCGGACGGCTCCGGGAAGCGGGTGTGGTGCGAGATCGGCGGCCCGGACGCGGCGGGCTGCCCGCTGGCCGTCCAGCCGGCCGCCCCGGTGGCCTCGGCGCGCTGAACCGGGCGGCGGGGCGGGGCGATCGGGCAGGGCGGTCAGACGGTGCGCGGTGCCGTGGCGCGCGGTGCCGCAGTGCGCCGGGCGCCCGCCGGGACGGCCCCCGCGCGCCGGTCGCGCGCGGCCCGCGCCCCGGACGATCCCGTCTGAATTTCGGACAACCCATTGACGTGACGTATCCGACTGATCACTCTTGGGTGCGGCGCCCGTTGCGAGGGGACGCCGAGGGAGACCGGGCGGTGCCGACACTCAGGGGGTCGTTGGCCGTCCCCGTCCGGAACCTCGGCGAGATCGGGCCGCCCGGGCGTCACGGCTTCAGGGCCCGGACGCCGACCGGACGGCGGACCGCCGTGCCGTGCTCGGGGTGCGCACGGCGGGCCGTCGTACGGTCACGCGGCGCGCAGACGCCGCATCGTGACCGGAAATCGCTGGAAACCGGCAGTGGTCTACACCAAAACTGTGGGATGTGACCGCACCCGAACTGCACACCGCTCCCACCCCGCAGGTCAGCGCAGCGAGACCGCCCGCCATCTGGTCGGGCAACTTCCGCCTCTACTTCACCGCCCGCTCGGCCGGACTGCTCAGCGACGCGATGCTCCCGGTCGCCGTCTCGGCCGGCCTGATCGCCGCCCACCACTCGACCTCCACGGTCGGCTTCGCGATGGCCTTCCTGCTCGGCCCGTTCGCCGGACTGGTGCTGTTCGGCGGGGTGCTCGCCGACCGGTTCACCGCCCGGCGGCTGATGATCTTCGCCGACCTGCTCAACCTCACCACCCGGATCCTGCTCGCGGTGCTCTTCTTCCGCGGCTTCGACCAGCTCTGGCAGCTCTACCTGCTGCTCGCGCTGGCCGGCACCGCCGCCGCGATGTTCCAGCCCGGCGCCGCCTCCACCGTCCCGCTGGTCTCCACCGACGTGCAGGGCGCCAACGGCGTGCTGCGGATCTCCGAGGCGCTCACCACCCTGGTCGGCCCGCCGCTGGCCGGCCTGCTGGCCGCCGCCTCCACCGGCTGGGTGATGGTGATCGCCGCCGTGATGTACGCGGTCAGCGCCTCCTGCCTGCTCGCCCTGCGGCTGGGCCCCGTCCCGGCCCCGCCGCCCGGCGACAGCCTGTGGCGCAACCTGGTGGGCGGCTGGCACGAGTTCTGGTCCCGCAGCTGGATGTGGGGCGTCATCCTGATCTGGATGGTCTTCACCGTGCTCTCCTGGGGCCCGCTCGGCCCGGTGGTGGCCGGCCAGATCATCGAGCGCGAGGGCGGCACCGTCTACGGCCTGATCAACGGCATGTTCGGCGCGGGCACCGTGATCGGCGGCCTGCTGGCGATCCGGGTCAAGCCGGTCCGCCCGCTCGCGGCCGGCGCGGTCGCGCTGTTCGCCTTCGCCGCCCAGCAGTTCGCGTTCGCGGCCGGCCTGCCCTGGCCGCTGCTCGGCACCGCCCAGCTGGTCTCCGGCATCGGCATCAGCTTCTGGGGCGTCATGTGGGCCACCAGCGTGCAGACCCAGGTCCCCGGAGAGGTGCTCAACCGGATCCACGCGTACGAGGTGGCGGGCTCCGTCTGCATGTTCCCGCTCGGCTCCGCGCTGGCCGGCCCGGCCGTCAACGCCCTCGGCGCGACCCGGGTGTACCTGATCGGCGGCGTCGTCACCCTGGCCGTCGCCTCGACGCTGCTGCTCAGCCCGCCGATCCGCAACCTGCGCCGGGTCCCCGACGGCGGGGCGGTGGCCGGCGGGCACTGAACCGCCCCCGGCTGTCAGGAATTCGGGCATTCGTGGCAGCCGGACCCGTCGTCGCGGCGGGGCCGGACCGGGAGACTCGGACGGGTGAAGGAACTGGAACTCAGCACCGGCCCGGCCCCCGAACCGGACGCGGGCCCCGCCCCCGCCGCGGGCCCCGAACCGTCCCGCCGCACCCCCCGCGTCCACTACGGCTGGATCGTGGTCGCCGTCTCGCTGGTCGTGCTGATCGGCTCGGCCGGTTTCCGCTCCACGCCCAGCCTGATGATGGACGCCCTGCACGACGAGTTCGGCTGGTCCCGCGCCACCATCTCCAGCGCGGTCTCCGTCAACCTCGCCCTCTACGGCCTCACCGCGCCGTTCGCCGCCGCCCTGATGGACCGCTTCGGCGTCCGCCTGGTGGTGGTCTGCGCGCTGCTCACCATCGCCACCGGCGCCGGACTCACCATGCTGATGACCCACCCCTGGCAGCTGGTCCTGTGCTGGGGCGTGCTGGTCGGGCTCGGCAGCGGCTCGATGGCCGGGGCCTTCGCCACCACCATCTCCGGACGCTGGTTCGAGGCCCGGCAGGGCCTGGTCACCGGCGTCCTCACCGCCGCCGGCGCGGCCGGGAACCTGGTCTTCATGCCGCTGCTCGCCGCGCTCGTCGAGCACCAGGGCTGGCGCACCGCGGTCGTGGTGGTCTCGCTGTGCGCCACCGCGGTGGCCGTCCCCGTGCTGCTGCTGATGCGCGAACGGCCCTCGGACGTCGGCCAGTTGCCCTACGGCGCGACGACCGCCCCGCCGCCCCCGGCCGTCGACGGCTCGGCGGTCGCCCGCTCGCTGCGGGTGCTGCGGCTGGCCGCCCGCGCCCGGGCGTTCTGGCTGCTCGCCGGGTCGTTCGCGATCTGCGGCGCCACCACCGTCGGCCTGGTCGGCACCCACTTCGTCCCGGCCGCCCACGACCACGGCATGCCCGTCACCACCGGCGCCTCGCTGCTCGCCCTGATCGGCGTCTTCGACATCGCCGGGACGGTCGCCAGCGGCTGGTTCACCGACCGCTTCGACTCCACCCGGCTGCTGATCACCTACTACGCGCTGCGCGGGCTCTCGCTGGCCTTCCTGCCCGCCCTGTTCGGGCAGAGCCTGCGCCCGCCGATCCTGGCCTTCGTGGTCTTCTACGGCCTCGACTGGGTCGCCACCGTCCCGCCCACCGTCGCCCTCTGCCGCCGCCACTTCGGCGCGGACGCCCCGATCGTCTTCGGCTGGGTGCTGGCCGCCCACCAGGTCGGCGCCGCGGTCGTCGCGGGCCTGGCCGGACTGGCCCGGGACAGCTTCGGCGACTACGACGTCACCTGGTACGCGGCGGGCGGCCTGTGCGCGGTGGCGGTCGGCTGCTGCCTCGCGCTGCGGGGCCCCGGCCGGGCCGCCGCCGCGGGTGCCTAGGCTGGCCGCATGAGCCTGCGATTCGTGCTGGACCCCGAACCGACGCCCGCGCTGCGGGAGGAGATCACCGCGCTGTGGACGGAGGTCTCCAACGCCGGCGGCGCGGTGGGCTTCGTGCCCCCGGTCGAGGCCGCGCAGGTCCGCCCGGTCGCGGAGCGGCAGTTCGGGGCGCTGGACGCGGACCGGCTGCTGGTCGGGTACGAGCCGGGCGGCCGGGTCGCGGCGGTGCTGTTCTTCGCGGACATGCGCTTCGACCTGATGGACCACTGGCGGATGCTGAAGCGGGTCATGGTGCACCCGGAGTTCCAGGGGCGCGGCTACGGCGCGCAGCTGCTGGCGGAGGCGGAGCGGGTGGCCCGGGCGTGGGGCCTGGCCGGGCTGCGGCTGACCCTGCGCGGCGGGCACGGGCTGGAGGAGTTCTACGGGCGCGGCGGGTACGTCGAGGTGGGCCGGGTGCCGGGGGCGATCCGGGTCGCCCCCGGCGACGACCGGGACGACGTGACGATGTGGCTCGACCTGCGCACCTGAGCGGTGTGAGGTCGTGCTTCACTGGGAGGGCCATGACTCCCGCGCGCTCGGCGGCGCGACCCGGCAGCGAAGGACGAACCCGGTGAGCAGCAAGAACCACGCCACGCTCCGCTACACCTCCCTGCGGGCGAGCATCTTCCTGGCCTGCCTGCTGGTCGCGCTGATCCTGGGCCACTTCAAGGTGATCCCGGTGGTCGGGGCGATGGGCGTGCTGCTGCTGTTCGTGCTGGCCGCGGTCGCCTCCTCGGCGATCAGCTACGTGGTGCTGAGCAAGCAGCGCGACGAGATGTCCGCGCAGATCGCGGAGCGGATCGAGGCGCGCAAGTCCCGGGCGGCGGTGCGGGACTCCGCGGAGGACGCGGCGGACGACGCGGCCCGGGCGGCCGCGTCCGGGCAGGCGCAGGCCGGCTGACCGCGTTGGCGGGCGGCCCGGGCGGCGAGGGCTCGCGGCGGCGCCCGACCGGCCGGGACGTGGCCCGGCTGGCGGGGGTCTCGCAGGCGACCGTCTCGCTGGTGTTCTCCGGCAGCGCCGGGCAGCGGGTCTCGGCGGCGACCAGCGCGCGCATCCACGCCGCGGCCCGGGAGCTGGGCTACCGCCCGCAGGCCGCCGGCCGCCAACTGCGGCTGGGGCGCAGCGGGATGGTGCTGCTGGCGGTGCCGAACCTGCTGGGGCCGTTCTTCGGCCGGGTGCTGACCGGCGTGCACGAGGAGGCGGCCCGGCACGGCCTGGCGGTGGTGGTCTCCAGCGGCTGGGACGCGGCGACGCTGGCCGAGGCGGCCGCGGCCGGGCGGTTCGACGGGCTGCTGGTGTGCTCGCCGGACGACGGGCAGCTGGGCCCGCTGCCCGCGGACACCGCGGCGGTCTTCCTGGACGCCGACCCGGCCGCCCACCCGGGCCGGCCGACGCTGGAGCTGGACCTGGCGGCGGGCATGCGGGCGGCGGTCGACCACCTGGCGGGGCTGGGCCACCGGCGGATCGGCTACCTGCGCTCGGTGCACTCGGCGTACACCTTCCGGGTCCGGCAGGCGGCGTTCGCGGCGGCCTCGGCGCACCTGGAGGTGCGGGAGCTGGCGGTGAGCCTGAACGAGGGCAGCCGGGAGGCGGCCCGGGCGGCCTGGGAGCTGCTGGACGGGCCGGGGCGGCCGCGCGCGGTGGTCTGCGACGACGACGTGGTGGCGTCCGGGCTGTACCGGGCGGCGGCGGAGCTGGGGCTGCGCGTCCCGGACGACCTGTCGGTGGTCGGCATGGACAACATCCCGGTGGCGGAGCTGCTCAGCCCGCCGCTGACCACGGTCGACCTGCCGGGCGAGCAACTGGGCCGGGCCGGGCTGGCCGCCCTGACGGCCCTGCTGGACGGCGAACTGCCGCCGCCCGTGGAGCCGTTGGCGACCACGCTGGTGGTGCGCGGCTCCACCGCGGCGGCCTGAGCGAGCGGCCCGGCGGCCTGAGCGAGGGGGCGGGAGGGCGGCCGGGCCGGGCGGCTACTGCTCGCCGAGGATCATCCACTTCTCCGGCACCGACACCGGCGCGAAGCCGACCTTGGCGTACACCTCGTGCGCGTCCCGGGTGGCGAGCATCAGGCGGCGCAGGCCGCGGTCGGCGAGCTCGTCGCGGACGGCGGCGGCCAGCGCGGTGCCCAGGCCCCTGCCGCGGGCCCGCGGGTCGATGTACACGTCGCACAGCCAGGCGAAGGTGGCGTGGTCGGTGACCACCCGGGCGTAGCCGACCTGGGTGCCCGAAGCGTCCTCGTAGAGGCCGAAGTTGAGCGAGTTCTCGATGGCCCGCTCCTGCTTCTCGCGGGGGCGGCCGAGCGCCCAGTAGGCGTCCTCGGAGAGCCAGCGGTGCACGGCCTCCCGGTCGAGGCGGGCGGGGTCGGTGGAGAGGCTGTGGCCGGCGGGCAGGTCGAAACTCGTCATGGGGCGCATCCAAGCAGGGCCGGGGCGGCGCGGGCGAGCGGTTTGCGGGGGGCCCGGCCGGGGCGGGCGGGGCGGCTGGGGTCGGGGTCGGGGGCGGGGTCGGCCCGGGTCAGGTCAGGGCGGGGACGGGGGCCGGAGCGGCGGGGCGCAGCCGGGTGCGGGCGGCGAGCAGCAGCAGGCCGCCGAGGGTGATGCCGCCCGCGGAGCACAGGGCGACGGCGTGCAGGGAGGTGTCGACCAGGGCGCCGGAGACCGCGTAGCCGGCCGCGTTGCCGGTGGCGAACAGGGTGACCAGCCAGGCGAACGCCTCGGTGACGGTGCCGGTGGGGGCGAGTTCGGCGACCAGCACGAAGGCGGCGGCCAGCAGCGGGGCCAGGCCCAGGCCGGAGACGAAGGCCAGCGCGGCCATCGGCCACGGGCCGGGCAGGAGCAGCAGCGGCAGGTAGCAGGCGGCCATGCCGAGGGCGAGCACCCAGGTGCGGGTCGCGGTGTCGGCCTTCCAGCGGGCGCCGCCGTAGGCCAGCGCGCCGAGCAGCCCGGCCAGGGCGGCCAGCGCGAGCAGGGTGCCCGCGCCGCCGGGCAGGCCGCCGGGGTGCTGTTCGGCGTACGCGATGAACAGCACGTTCTGCGCGCCGACCGCCCAGCCGGCGCCGGCCAGGCCGAGCAGCAGCAGGACCAGGCCGGGGGAGCGCAGCGGCCCGAGCAGCCCGGCGGAGGCTTCGCGCGGCGGGGCCTGCCAGGCCCGGGCGGGGGCGGAGCCGGCCACCACCAGGGCGCCGAGCAGGCCGAGCACGGCGGCGGTCCAGAGCGCGGCGGTGGGGGAGAGGGCGCCGGCGATCCCGGCCACGGCGAGCGGCCCGGCGACGTACAGCATCTGCTGGGAGGCGGAGTCGAAGGCGTAGGCGGTGTCGAGCTGTTCGGGGGCGACGACGTCCGGCCAGAGCGAGCGCAGGCAGGGTTCGAGCGGGGGCATGCAGAGCCCGGCGACCGCCGCGCCGAGCGGGGCGGCGAGGGCGGAGCCGGGGGCGAGGGCGAGCAGCGCGTAGCCGGTGCCGGCCAGGACGGCGGAGGCGAGCAGGACGCGGGGCTGCCCGGTGAGGTCGACGATCCGGCCGAGGACGGGCCCGCCGACGGCGGCGGCGATCGCGTACGCGGCGGTGGCCAGGCCGATCCGGCTGTACGGGGTGCCGGCCTCGCGCAGGGCGAGCGCGATGACCAGAGCGGTCATGCCGGCGGGGAGCCGGCCGAGCAGGGTGCCGAGCAGCAGCCGGGTGACGTGCGGGGCGCGGAGCAGTGCGGCGTAGCCCATGGGTGTCCTTCCGGCGGCGGGGCGTCGCCTCAAGTTATACGTATAACCGGAAGAGCGTCAAAGCCGCTGGCCGGGCTGACGGCCTGTCAGGTAAGGGTGGTTCGAGAACGACCTAAAACAAGTACTTTGAACATCTCAAAGGTTTGTTGCTAATGTGCCGGTCATGACCACCGCAGACGCCGCGCACCAGGCCGGGACGAGCACCCCGCTCGTGCCGCGCTGCCCGCGTCTGCCCGGTGCCGTGGACGGCCCGCGCCGCTGTCGCTGCGGCGGCTGTATGCGGGCGGCACGCCGCTCCTGACGCGTCCGACAGCTCAGCTGTCGGCCACCGGGTCTCCCCGCCCGGCCCCCGCGTCCGCCGTGCCGCCGCCTCCGCCCCCCACCCCGCCCCACTTCCCCCCCGGAGTCGCAGACCCATGTCCACCGCGCCCGCGCCCGAGCCCACCCTGCTGGGACGCCTCCGCCGCACCCCCTTCTGGGTCCAGATCGTCAGCGGCCTCGTCCTCGGCCTGCTGCTCGGCTGGATCGCCCGCGCCGGCGACGTCAGCTGGCTGACCACCACCCTGGACACCATCGGCAAGACCTTCGTCCAGCTGCTCAAGCTGGCCGTCCCGCCGCTGGTCTTCACCGCGATCATCGTCTCGGTCGCCAACCTGCGGAACGTCACCAACGCGGCCCGCCTCGCCGCCCGCACCCTGTTCTGGTTCCTCGCCACCTCGCTGATCGCGGTCGCCGTCGGCCTCGGCCTCGGCCTGCTCACCGACCCCGGCAAGGGCGCGAACCTCTCCACCCAGGGCCTCAAGGGCGTGGAGAAGGGCGGCACCTGGATCGACTTCCTGACCGGCATCATCCCGACCAACATCGCCGACGCCTTCCTGAAGGTGAACGTCCTCCAGATCGTCTTCCTCGGCGTGGTCGTCGGCGCGGCCGTCCTCAAGCTCGGCGACAAGGCCGAGCCGGTCCGCAAGATCTCCGAGTCCGTCCTCGAACTCGTCCAGACCGCCCTGTGGTGGGTCATCCGGCTCGCCCCGCTCGGCACCCTCGGCCTGATCGGCAAGTCCGTCGCCGTCTACGGCTGGGACCTGCTCAAGCCCTTCTCCACCCTCACCATCGACGTCTACGTCGGCTGCGCGATCGTCCTGTTCGGCGTCTACTCGCTGCTGCTGCGCTTCGTCGGCGGCCTCAACCCGCTGAACTTCTTCAAGGGCGCCTGGCCCGCGATCCAGCTGGCCTTCGTCTCCCGCTCCTCGGTCGGCACCCTGCCGGTCACCCGCCGGGTCACCGAGCGCCTCGGCGTCCCGTCCGAGTACGCCTCCTTCGCGGTGCCGTTCGGCGCCACCACCAAGATGGACGGCTGCGCCGCGATCTACCCGTCGCTCGCCGCGATCTTCGTCGCCCAGGTGTACGGCATCGACCTCGGCATCAAGGACTACCTGCTGATCGCCTTCGTCTCGGTGATCGGCTCCGCGGCCACCGCCGGCCTCACCGGCGCGATCGTGATGCTCACCCTGACCCTCTCCACCCTGGGCCTCCCGCTGGAGGGCGTCGGCCTGCTGCTGGCGATCGACCCGATCCTCGACATGATGCGCACCGCCACCAACGTGGCCGGTCAGGTCGTCGTCCCGATCCTGGTCTCCGCCCGCGAGAAGACGCTCGACCTCGCCGCCTACAACACCCCCACCGGCGACCTGCTCGCCGCCGACCGCCCGGCCACCGTCCCGGCCCGGACCGTCGACGAGCCCGTCGCCGCCTGACCCGCGAACGCCCCGCGCACACGGAAGGCCCGCACCCCCTCGGGGTGCGGGCCTTCGCCCATTGGAGTGAGACCGCTTTGGGCGGGTCGGGGCGGTCGGTAGCGCGGGGGCGACGAAGGAGGGGTCGATGAGCGCTCCGCCCAGCGAGCGGTCGTCCGACGTCGCCGATCCGGAACGGGCCTTGAAGTACGCGATCCAGCACCACGCGGGCGACCGCGTCCAGGATGTCGCGGCCGTTCCGCGCGCGCTCGGGTACACCCGGGCGGTGGGGCCGCTGCCGTTCGGGGAGCCGGTCGAACTGCCGGAGCCGTTCGGGCTGCGGGTGGACACGTCCGGCTCCTGAGTGCCCACGCCGTCAGCGGCGGGCGTGGCGGATCTTGAGGCGGCCGAAGCCCGGGGTGCCGGTGATGCGCACGGTGGGGCCGGGGGTGGCGGCGGGGGTGCGCGGGGGGCGGTAGCGGACGGTCTTCCAGGCGTGCTGGAGGCCGTCGAGGTCGACGGTGGCGTCGTGCGGGACGGTGATGGTGGCGCGGCCGAAGCCGAGGCCGAGCCTGATGTCGACGACCGGGTGCTCGATCACCGCGGCGCTCAGGTCGAGGTGGACCTTGGCGAAGGCGGAGGTCACGGTCAGGGTGCGGGGCACCCGCCAGGGGCCGCGGCGGACGAGGCGGCCGTTCATGGCGCTCAGCGTGACGGCGGTGCCGGGGGCCTCGGCGGGCAGGTCGTGCAGGACGGCGTCGAGGTCGGCGCGGACGGTGGCGGTGAGGGCCGCGTGGATCCGCTGGTCGAGCTCCTCCTGGGTGATCCGCTCCTCGGCGTAGGCGAGTTGGAGGCGGTCGACGGCGGCCTCGCGGTCGGCGGCGGCGACCCGGGTCTGCGGCTGGTCCGGGAGGGAGGAGGTCACCCGGGCAGCGTAGTGGGAGTGCGGTGGGGACGGCTGGTTCCTGGACGAGTGTCCGGATATCCTGGACACCTGTCCAGGAGAGGGGAGTGGCCATGGAGGTCGCGGCGGCGGTGCTGGTGGGGGCGGTGGCCCTGTTGCACGGGTACATCCTGGTGCTGGAGATGTTCCTGTGGGAGCGGGCGCCGGGGCGGTCGCTGTCCGGGTTCGACCCGGAACTGGCCCGGCGGACGGCCCCGTTGGCGGCCAACCAGGGCCTGTACAACGGGTTCCTGGCGGCCGGCCTGGTCTGGGGCCTGCTGGCGGACGACCCGACCGGCTTCCGGGTGCGGGTCTTCTTCCTGGTCTGCGTGGTGGTGGCGGGCGGGTACGGCGGCCTGACGGCCAACCGGCGGATCCTGCTGGCCCAGGCCCTGCCGGGCGCGGTGGCGCTGGCCGCGGTGCTGGTGGCGGGGTGAGCGCGCAGGGCGACCCGCGGGCGGAACGGACCAGGGCGAAGCTGCGGGCCGCGCTGCTGGCGGAGTGCGCGGACCGCCCGCTGGCGGAGCTGCCGGTGGCGGCGGTGGCCCGCCGGGCGGGGGTCGGCCGGGCGACGTTCTACCTGCACTACCCCGACCTGTCGGCGCTGGCCGTGGACGCCTGCGCGGGAGTGGTCCGGGACGCGGTGGACGCGCTGCACGCCTGGCGGGGCGTCGCGGACCCGGCGGCCCCGCCGTCCGCGCTGGTGGAGTTCTTCGACCGGGCGGACACCCACCGCGGCCTCTACCGGGAACTGCTGGCCCCGGGCGGCGGCGGCCCGCTCGGCCCGGTGCTCCACCGCGAACTGCGGGAACGCAGCCGGACGGAACGGGAGTTGGCCGGCGCACCGGACGCCCCACTGGTCGCCGCCGCGGTGGCGGGCACCTTCACCGGCGTGCTGGCGGACTGGCTGCACGGCCTGGTCGCCGAACCCCCGGCCACCGTCGCGGGGCGGGTGTGGCGGCTGCTGATCGGCCTGCACCGCACACCGCTGGGGTGACGGCGGCGTCGTCGTGCGGCGGGTGGGGACGGAGTAGGCGAGGAGGCGGGTGGGAGGCGGCGGTCGGCGGGATGGGGAGCCCGGCGGCCCGGGCGGGTCCTGGGGCTCGGCGGGGACGGCGAGCGGGTGCCGGTGGCGGCGTCCGATGCCGCTGCCGGTCCGGTTCGTGTCGTCCGGTCCGGCTCGTGGCGGCGTCGCCGGGCGGCGTCAGGTCTGGCGGGACCAGCGTTGGGCGAGCACGGTGCAGACCATGAGCTGGAGCTGGTGGAAGAGCATCAGCGGGAGCACGGTCAGCCCGACCGCGGAGGCCGGGAACAGGATGGTGGCCAGGGGGAGGCCGTTGGCCAGGGACTTCTTGGAGCCGCAGAACTGGATGGTGATGCCGTCCGGGCGGGAGAAGCCGAGGCGGCGGGAGGCCAGGCGGGTGAAGGCGAGGACGGTGAGGAGGAGGGCCAGGGAGATCGCGGCCAGCCAGAGCAGCTGTCCGGCGGTGACCCGGTTCCAGATGCCCTCGCGGACGCCCTCGCTGAAGGCGCTGTAGACGATCAGCAGGATCGAGCCGCGGTCCACCACCGTGGTGACCAGCCGGTGCCGGGCGATCCACGGGCCGACCCGGCGGCGCAGCAGTTGGCCGAGGGCGAACGGGACGAGCAGTTGCAGGACGATGTCGAGCACCTGGCCGCCGTCCACGGTGACGCCGGAGCCGCCGGTGAGCAGCCAGGTGGCCAGCAGCGGGGTGAGCACGATGCCGAGCAGGCTGGAGAAGGTGGCGGCGCAGATCGCGGCCGCGACGTTGCCGCCGGCGACCGAGGTGAACGCGATCGAGGACTGCACGGTGGACGGCAGCAGGGTGAGGAAGAGCACGCCGGTGAACAGCTGCGGCGGCAGCACCGCGTCCGGCAGCAGCCGGGTGGCCTCGCCGAGCAGCGGGAACAGCACGAAGGTGCAGCCGAGGATCAGCAGGTGCAGCCGCCAGTGCCGGGCTCCGGCCAGCGCCTCCTGCGGGGAGAGCCGGGCGCCGTACAGGAAGAACAGCAGGGCGACGGCGAGCGAGACCCCGTGGGTGACGGCGGTGGCGGCGGCGCCGCGGGCGGGCAGCAGGGTGGCCAGCAGGACGGTGCCGAGCAGCAGCAGGAGGTAGGTGTCGATGCCGATCCGGCCGAGTGAGCGGTCGAGGGCGCGGCGGGCGGATCGGAGGCGGTGCATGCACCGATGATCCCCCGGCGGCGGTCGGCGGCTCCGGGCGGGTCCGCTCCGGGCGGGGGGCCGAAACGGGCACGGGGGAGAAATTCGGGCGGAATGGGGAAATGCGGGGGAAGGGGGAAAAGGCAGGAGGCCCGCCGGCAGCGGGCCTCCTTGGGAACTACTACTCGTACGGACCCGAGGGGCCGTGAGCGATCAATTGGGAGATCCCGTCTCAGACGGGGGTGACGTTCTCCGCCTGCGGGCCCTTGGGGCCCTGGGTGACGTCGAAGTTGACCGCCTGGTTCTCCTCCAGCGAGCGGAAACCGCTCGCGTTGATGGCGGAGTAGTGGACGAAGACGTCGGGGCCGCCGCCCTCCTGGGCGATGAAGCCGAAGCCCTTCTCGGCGTTGAACCACTTGACGGTTCCGGTCGCCATACCGTTCTCCTTGCGAGGGACGTTGTGGACACCACACCTTGTGGCGCCCGGGTCCGCTGCGCTGATCGCCCTGCCTCCGGACGAGTCCGGAGTTTTTCGCACAGTGCTTCAATCAAACTCAATTGATGCCTGATACTGCTGAAAAATTACAAAAAGCCTGCGGTTACATGCTCCGCAGGCTCCAAGTACTGCAAGGGGAATCAAACTGCAACTGAGGGGAACGGTAGCACGCGGTGGCTGCCCCGACCAGGGGTGAACAGCGGTGTCGGACGGTGTGTCGGACACCGGGTGCGAACCGTCCCAATCAGCGGGCATACCCTGCCGGGAGGGCACCAACCGCAAGGGAGCACACGGTGAGCAGTAGGGATGCCGAACGGCCGGAGACCGCGGTCAGGCCGCGGGTCGGGCATATCCAGTTCCTCAACTGTCTTCCCCTCTACTGGGGTCTCGCGCGCACGGGCAACCTGCTCGATCTCGACCTGAGCAAGGACACCCCGGAGAAGCTGAGCGACCGGCTGGTGGCCGGCGCCCTCGACATCGGCCCGATCACCTGCGTGGAGTACCTGCGCAACGCCGACCGGCTGGTGGTGCTGCCGGACATCGCGGTGGGCAGCGACGGCCCGGTGATGTCCTGCGTGATCGTCAGCAAGGTCCCGCTGGCCGAGCTGGACGGCCGCCGGGTCGCGCTCGGCTCCACCAGCCGCACCTCGGTGCGGCTGGCCCGGCTGCTGCTGGAGGAGCGCGAGGGGGTGCGCCCCGAGTACTTCTCCTGCCCGCCCGACCTGGACGCGATGCTGGCCGACGCCGACGCCGCCGTCCTGATCGGCGACCCCGCGCTGCGCGCCTCGCTGGAGCAGGCCCCCCGGCAGGGGCTGGCCGTGCACGACCTCGGCGCGATGTGGAAGGAGTGGACCGGCCTGCCGTTCGTCTTCGCGGTCTGGGCCGCCCGCCGCGAGTACGCCGAGCGGCACCCCGCGCTGACCGCCGCCGTCCACCGGGCCTTCCTGGAGTCCCGCGACCTCTCGCTGGCCGAGGCCGGCAAGGTCGCCGAGCAGGCCGCCCGCTGGGAGGAGTTCGACGCCCCGCTGCTGGAGACCTACTTCTCCGAGGCGCTCGACTTCTCGCTCGGCGAGCGCCAGCTGGCCGGCATCGCCGAGTTCGCCCGCCGGGTCGCCGCCGACAGCGGCTTCGCCCCCGACGTGCCGATCCGGCTGCTGGAGGCCGCGCCCGCGGTGGCCTGAGCCGCGCCCGGGCGGTCCGGCGTCCGCGGCCCGAGCCGCGGCCGGGCGGTTCGGCGTTCCCGGCCGGCGGCCGTCCTGGGATGATCGGACGGCCGGGCCGGGCGCCGCCCCGGCGGCGTGAGGGGGACGGGCATGGAACTGCTGACGGCGGACGACCCGACGGCGATCGGCGACTACCGGCTGCTGCGCCGGCTCGGCGCCGGCGGCATGGGCCGGGTCTACCTGGGCCGGACCGCGGGCGGGCGGACCGTCGCGGTCAAGGTGGTGCGCCCCGAACTGGCCGACGACCCCGAGTTCCGGGCCAGGTTCCGCCAGGAGGTCTCCGCCGCCCGCCGGGTCGGCGGGCGCTGGACCGCCCCGGTGCTGGACGCCGACACCGAGGGCCCCCGCCCCTGGCTCGCCACCGGCTACGTGGCCGGCCCCGCGCTCGGCGAGGCCGTCCGCACGGCCGGCCCGCTCCCCGTCCCCTCGGTGCACGCGCTCGGCGTCCGGCTCGCCGAGGCCCTGGAGCAGGTGCACGCCCTCGGCCTGGTGCACCGGGACGTCAAGCCGTCCAACGTGCTGCTCACCCTGGACGGGCCCCGGCTGATCGACTTCGGGGTGACCCGCGCGCTGGACGCCGCCTCCGCCGTCACCCACAGCGGCTACGTGGTCGGCTCGCCCGGCTTCATGTCGCCCGAACAGGCCGCCGGCGCACCCACCGGACCGCCCGCCGACGTCTTCTCGCTCGGCGCCCTGCTGGCCTTCGCCGCCACCGGCACCGCCCCGTTCGGCGAGGGCGTCAGCGCCGCCGTCCTGCTCTACCGGGTGCTCCACGAGGAGCCGGAACTCGGCGGCCTGGGAGGCGAGTTGCGCGCGGTCGTGACCGCCTGCCTGGCCAAGGACCCGGCGCTGCGCCCCACCCCCGCCGCGCTGCGGGCCCGGCTCGCCCCCGCCGCCGCGGACGGCCCCGAGGGCTGGCTGCCCGGCCCGCTGGCCGCCGCGGTCGGCCGGGCCGCGGTCGAACTCCTCGACCTGGAGGGCGACAGCGGCCCGACCGGCGCGGTGGCCGTCGACCGGATGCCCACCGTGCTCGACGGCGGACGGCGCCCGACCGGACCGGCCCCGGAACCCGGGCGGGACCGGACGCGGGACCGGGGCCCGGCGGAGGAACGTACGCGGCGCCGGGCGCGGTGGGCGGTGCCGGTGGCGGTCGCGGTGCTGGCCGCCGCGGCCTACGGCGGGCTGGCCGCCGGCGGCCACCTGCCCTGGTCGTCGGCCGACCCCGGCGGCAGCCCCTCGCCGGGGCAGGACGCCGCCACCGGGACGGCGGGTGGCGGCGGCACTCCCGGCACGGGCGGCGGCGGGACGCCCCGGGCCGGCACGAGCCCGAGCGGCAGCGGCACGGCGGGCCCGAGCACCGCCGCGAGCACGAGCACGAGCGCGGACACGAGCGCGAGCGGGACGGGGTCGCCGGCCCCGGGCGGCGGCGCGGCGCTGCCCGGCGCGTTCCTCGGCACCTTCAAGGGCACCATCACCACCAAGATCGTCCCGCTGCCGTCCACCTTCACCGTGACCTTCACCGCGGGCCGGGTCGGCGAGGACGTCGGGCGCACCGGCAACGCCTCCGCGTTCGACAGCACCGTCTGCCGGGGCGTGCTCACCCTGCTCTCCGCCACCGACCGCGAGGTGCTGCTCCAGGAGCGCCCGGACGGCAACGACAGCGCCTGCACCGGCGTGCCCGAGAAGCAGCGCTACACCCTGCTCGACGGCGGCGGGCTGCACCTGGCGGTCAGCGGGGCGCAGCTCGGCACCGATCCGGAGGGCGACCTGGCCAAGCAGTGACGGGCCCGCGGCGGCGCGGGAAGAGGGCTGCGGCGGCGGCGAAATGCGCTGGCGTAGGCTGGGCGGGTCCGCCCCTCCGACGCAGAAAGCAGGCCCGCCAGGTGTCCGAGCAGAACCTTTCCGCCACCCAGTTGCAGGCCGTGCTGGACCGAGCGGCCGAGGGCGGCCGGATCACCGCCGAGGAGGCGCTGGAGCTGTACCGCTCGGCCCCGCTGCACGCGCTCGGCACGGCGGCCGACGCGGTGCGCCGGCGGCGGTACGCGGGCGTCGAGCACATCGCCACGTACATCATCGAGCGGAACATCAACTACACCAACGTCTGCGTGACGGCGTGCAAGTTCTGCGCGTTCTACGTGCCGCCGAAGAGCGACAAGGGCTGGTCGCGGGACCTGGACGAGATCCTGCGCCGCTGCGCGGAGACGGTCGAGCTCGGCGGCACCCAGATCATGTTCCAGGGCGGGCACCACCCCGACTACGGCGTCGAGTACTACGAGCGGAACTTCGCCGCGATCAAGGCGTCCTTCCCGCAGCTGGTGATCCACTCGCTGGGCGCCTCCGAGGTCGAGCACATGGCGAAGCTCTCCGGCGTCACGGTCGAGGAGGCGATCACCCGGATCCACGCCGCGGGCCTGGACTCGTTCGCGGGCGCCGGCGCCGAACTGCTGCCCGAGCGGCCGCGCAAGGCGATCGCGCCGCTCAAGGAGTCCGGCGAGCGCTGGCTGGAGATCATGGAGACCGCGCACCGCCTGGGCGTCGAGTCCACCTCCACCATGCTGATGGGCACCGGCGAGACCAACGCCGAGCGGATCGAGCACCTGCGGATGATCCGCGACGTGCAGGACCGCACCGGCGGCTTCCGGGCGTTCATCCCCTACACCTACCAGCCGCAGAACAACCACCTGAAGGGCTCGACCCAGGCCACGGTCTTCGAGTACCTGCGGATGATCGCCGTCGCGCGGCTCTTCCTCGACAACGTCGCCCACATCCAGGGCTCCTGGCTCACCACCGGCAAGGAGGCCGGCCAGCTGTCGCTGCACTACGGCGCGGACGACCTCGGCTCGGTCATGCTGGAGGAGAACGTGGTCTCCGCGGCCGGCGCCAAGCACCGCTCCAACCTGCACGAGCTGATCCACCTGATCCGCACCGCCGGCCGGGTGCCCGCCCAGCGCTCCACCACCTACGAGCACCTGCGGGTCCTGGACGACCCGGCCAACGACCCGGTCGACCCGCGGGTCGCCTCGCACATCGCCTCCACCGCGATCGAGGGCGGCACCGCGCACCCCGAACTGACCATCCTGGCGACGAACTGACGCCCCCGGTCCGATGCTGACGCTGCACCGGGCGGAGCTGCTGTGCCCGGGTGACGGGGCGTCCGCCGCCGGATCGCCCGCCACCGGTGCGGTGCTGGTCGACGGGGCGGTGCTGGTCGACGGGGCGGCCGTCGCCGCGATCGGCCCGTTCGCGGAGCTGGCGGCCGGGAGCCCGGCCCGGGTCCGGGAGTGGCCCGGGGTGCTGGTGCCCGGGCTGCTCAACCGGCACGGGGCGTGGCTGCTGGAGGGCGTCTACCACCCCGACCCCCGGGAGGGGATCGGCGAGCAGCCGCTGCCGCCCGCCGACGGCCTGACGGACGGCCAGTGGGGCGGCAGCGCCCGGCGCGGGCTGCAACGGCTGCTCGGCCACGGCGTGACGGCGCTGACCGGACCGTTCGCCCGGGCCGCGGTCCGCACGGCGGTCGGCCGCTCCGGCCTGCGCACCGCCCCGGGCACCCCCGGCACCGCCACCGCCCCGGGGCCGCTCGACCCGCTCGCCGCCGGCCCGTTGGCCGCCGCCCTGCACCGGCCCCTGACGGTCGGCGGGGCGGCGGACTTCACCGTGTTCGCGGCCCGGACGGTCGAGGAGCTGGACGGCGGCGGGGCGGTCTGCCTGGCCACCGTCCTGGACGGCCGGCTGCTCCACCGGCGGCGGTGACGCAGGCGGCAGCGACGGCGGCGGCGACCGGACCCCGGGCGGGGCCCGGCCGGTTCGTTTCCGAAGCACCCGGGCTTTTCTGACTGGCCGTGACCTGGACGGGCCTTTGCGGTTACCATCCCGGTCAGACCTCCACCCGAGCCAGGAACAGGACGTATGCGCGCCGCGACCCCCGAACGTCTTCGGACCAGACCGGCTCGGGGCTGGTACGTCGGGGCCGTGCTGAGCGCCGTGGTCGCGCTCGCGATGTGCCTGCTGGGCTGGCGGCAGGCCGACCAGGCGGACCGGATCGACGCGCACCCGGTGCGGGTCGAGGGGACGGTCACCCAACTGCCGGGCGGCAGCGGGACGTACAGCCAGGTCGCCTACCCGGTGGACGGGCGGCGGCTGACCGCCGCGGACCTGTGGCTGCCGGCCGACGCCAAGGTCGGCGCACCGATCTGCCTGGAGCGGGCGGCGGACGACGCCTCCGCGGTGCGGGTGTGCGGGAAGACCTACCCGCAGCCGGTGGGCGTCGGGCTGGCCCAGACCAGCGTGCCGGCGGCGGTGCTGCTGTGCGCGCTGTGCCTGTGGCGGATCTGGCGCTTCCGCCGCCACCAGGCGGGCGAGGAACGGGCCAGGGCCGCCTTCACGGTGGCGTTCGCCGCCGAGGGGATGCCCGCGCTGACGCAGGGCAAGCGCTCCCGGCGCCGCCGCAAGGGGGGCCGCCGCGCCCTGCGGTGAGCCCTGGTGGCGGTCCGCGCCGCGGCAAGGTGAACAATGGGCGTGTGACCCGAGCCCATCTGGACAAGCAGCCGCAGGACGTCGCCGCCATGTTCGACGACGTCGCGGCCAAGTACGACCGCACCAACGACGTGCTCTCGCTGGGCCAGGCCCGGCTCTGGCGCCGGGCGGTGGCCGATGCGGTGGGCGCCGTCGCGGGCCAGCGCATCCTGGACCTCGGTGCGGGCACCGGCACGTCCTCGCTGCCGTTCCTGGAGGCGGGCGCCGACGTGGTGCCGTGCGACTTCTCGATCGGCATGCTGAGCGAGGGCAAGAGCCGCCACCCCGAACTCGCGCTGACCGCCGGGGACGCGACCCGGCTGCCGTTCGCCGACGAGTCCTTCGACGCGGTGACGATCTCCTTCGCGCTGCGCAACGTGCAGGACCACGAGACGGCGGTGCGCGAGATGCTGCGGGTGACCAAGCCCGGCGGGAAGCTGGTGATCTGCGAGTTCTCCACGCCGACCTGGACGCCGCTGCGCACCGTCTACACCGAGTACCTGATGCGGGCGCTGCCGCCGGTGGCCACCAGGGTGTCCTCCAACCCGGAGGCGTACGTGTACCTCGCGGAGTCGATCCGGGCCTGGCCGGACCAGCCCGCGCTCTCCGCCGAGCTCCAGCGGGCGGGCTGGACGAAGGTGGCGTGGCGCAACCTGACCGGCGGCATCGTCGCCCTCCACCGCGGCTTCAAGGCCCCGTAGACTGCGAGGGTTCGGCACCCCGTCCGCCGGAAAGGCGCTGACGGGGCGTCGGCCCCGACTCCGTGCCCCCGACGCGCTCAGGAGAGAGCCCCGTATGACCGAGACCGCCGTCGAGTCCACCGCCGACGTCATCGTGGTCGGCGCCGGTCCGGCCGGCTCCAGCACCGCCTACTGGCTGGCCCAGGCGGGTCTGGACGTGCTGCTGCTGGAGAAGACCGAGTTCCCGCGCGAGAAGGTGTGCGGGGACGGCCTGACCCCGCGGGCCGTCAAGCAGCTGGTCGACATGGGCATCGACGTGTCCACCGAGAACGGCTGGCTCCAGAACAAGGGCCTGCGGATCATCGGCGGCGGCGTCCGGCTGGAGCTGGACTGGCCTGAGCTGGCCTCCTTCCCCGACTACGGGCTGGTGCGCAAGCGCGCCGACTTCGACGAACTGCTGGCCCGGCAGGCGCAGAAGGCCGGCGCCCGGCTGTACGAGAGCTGCAACGTCAGCGGCCCGGTCCAGGACCGCACCGGGCGGATCACCGGCGTCACCGCCAAGCTCGGGCCGGACAAGCGCGAGGTCGAGTTCCACGCGCCGCTGGTGGTGGCCGCGGACGGCAACTCGACCCGGCTGTCGCTGGCCATGGGCCTGCACCGGCTCGAGTCCCGGCCGATGGGCGTCGCCTACCGGACGTACTTCACCTCGCCCCGGCACGACGACGACTACCTGGAGTCCTGGCTGGAGCTGTGGGACACCCGCGGCGGCCAGAAGAAGCTGCTGCCCGGCTACGGCTGGATCTTCGGCATGGGCGACGGCACCTCCAACGTCGGTCTGGGCATCCTCAACTCCTCGCCCGCCTTCGGCGACCTGAACTGGCGCGAGGTGCTCAAGAGCTGGTGCGCCGGCATGCCCGAGGAGTGGGGCTACACCCCGGAGAACATGACCGAGCCGATCCGCGGCGCGGCCCTGCCGATGGCCTTCAACCGGCAGCCGCACTACACCCGCGGCCTGCTGCTGGTCGGCGACGCGGGCGGCCTGGTCAACCCGTTCAACGGCGAGGGCATCGCCTATGCGATGGAATCCGGCCAACTCGCGGCGGGCGTCATCGTCCAGGCCATGGCCCGGATCACCCCCGAGGGCCGGGAACGCGCCCTGGCCCGCTACCCCCAGCTGCTCAAGGACACCTACGGCGGCTACTACACGCTCGGCCGCGCCTTCGTGAAGCTGATCGGCAACGACCGGGTGATGCGGATCGCCGCCGAACGCGGCCTCACCCACCCCGTCCTGATGAAGTTCGTCCTCAAGCTCCTCGCCAACCTGACCGACCCGAGCGGCGGCGACGCCGCGGACCGGATCATCAACGGCCTGACCAAGGTGGCCCCGCGCGCCTGAGGACGTGGCGCGCCACGATTCCCTGGAAGTACCGGTCGTCCAAGGACGTCCACTGCACCTGGTGCGGTGGACGTCCTTCTCGTTGCAGGGCCCGGTCGTCGGGGTGCTGGCGAAAGGGGCTAGCTCTAGGCGACCAAGAGCCGATATATTTATAGGGTTAGATTCTTACCCAAAATTGGATGGTGGCGAGTGGGCGACTGGAACATCGAGATCGGGCAAGAGCTCAAGCGGGTGGAGATCCACGCGGAGTACGGCGGTCGCCGGCAGGGCGGTATCGGGCCGTCACGGGTCAAGCCGGTCGTCCTGCTCTTCACCGATCCGATCAAGGGGCACCGGCACGGCTACTTCGACGGTTGGGGCCTGGACGGCTGCTACCACTACGCGGGCGAAGGCCAGGTGGGCGACCAGAAGATGACCCAGGGCAACCTGACGATCCTGAACCACCGCAAGGACGGGCGGGACCTCCACCTCTTCCAGGGGGTGTCTTCGGGGGTGACCAGGTACATCGGGCAGTTCGAGCTGCCCGAGGAGGACCCGTGGTACCTGACGGACGCGCCCGAGACGAACGACGGACCCGTCCGCAGCGTGATCATGTTCCGCCTGCGCCCGGTGAAAGCGGCGCCGGCCACGGGTACCCAGCTTCCGCACACGCCCGAATCCGAACTCATCGTGCGGGAGGTCGAGATCGAGCAGCAGTACGCCGAGCGCACCTACGTCGAACCGCACCGCGAGCCATACGAAGCCGAGCGCCGGGAGGCCAAGCTCGTGCGGGACTACGCAGATCACCTGCGTGCTGCCGGGCACGTCGTCGTCCGGCAGCGGATCGCTCCGGCCCGGGAGCTCAAGCCGATCATCACGGACCTCTACGACAAGACGGCCGACCGTCTCGTCGAGGCCAAGGGCACGGTGACCCGGGAGGCGGTCAGGATGGCCGTTGGTCAACTCTACGACTACGGGCGCTACTTCGAACCGGTTACGAGCTGGGCCCTGCTCGTGCCGTCGGAGCCCCGGGCGGACCTGATCGATTTCTGCAAGTTCGCCGAGGTGGAGGTCATCTGGCCGGAGGAGGGCGGCTATCGAGAGGCCGGCAACCTGTCGGCTTCCGAAGGGCGGCGTACCGGAAGCCGGCGGGCCTGACGCAGGACCCGGGGAGTCGGCGGGCGCGTGCGAGGGCGCTTGGTCGCCGCCTTTCGCTTGGGGCTCCGGGGGGGGAACTTGGGACGTTTCCGGCTCGGGGAGGCGGGTGTCGGCCGTACGCTGGGGCGTCCCTGACGGGCAGTCACAGGCTTGCCGTCGGAAGGATCCGACGCGTGGTGCACCCGAAACAATTGGACCCCTACGAGTCCCCCAGGTCGTTCTACGGCTCGGAGCTGCGCCGACTGCGCGAAGCCCGGGGGCTCTCGCAGGAGCGGCTGGGGGAGCTGGTCTTCTGCTCCGCCACGTACGTCAGCCAGATCGAGAAGGCGGACCGCCGGCCGCAGGAGGACCTGTCCGAGCGCTTCGACGGCGCGCTCGGGACGGACGGCCACTTCGCCCGGCTGTACCCGCTGGTCACCCGCACGCGCTTCGCCGAGTACTTCACTGCCGCCGCCGAACTCCAGGCCGTGGCGCAGACGATCAGTGAGTACGCCCCGGCCTTGGTGCCGGGGCTGCTCCAGACGCCGGAGTACGCGCGGGCCCTCTTCCGGTCCGCCCAGCCGCTGCGTTCGGAGGCGGAGACCGCCGAGCTGGTCAGCCTGCGGATGGGCCGTGCGCGGATCCTCGACGGCCCGGCGAGCCCGATGCTCTGGGTGGTCCTGGACGAGAGCGCGATCCGCCGTCCGAGCGGTGGCGCGGCGGTGATGGCCCGAACAGCTCTCCCACCTCGCGAAACTGGTGCGGGAGAACCGGATCATCGTCCAGCTGCTCCCGTACTCCGCCGGTGCCCACGCGCTGCTGGAGGGCGCGCTGTCCCTGATGACCTTCGCCGACGCCCCGCCGGCGGCGCACCTCGAAGGACCCACGCAGGTCAACTGGTCGACGATCCGTTCACCGTCACCAAGTGCGTGCTGTCCTATGATTTCGTCCGGGCCGCCGCGCTGTCGCCGGAGGCATCCCTGCCCCTGATCGCATCGGCGGCGGAGGAACACGCACATGGGCAAGAGTGACCGCTACGGCCGGTCCGAGCAGTGGCGCAAGAGCAGCTATAGCGGCGGCAACAACGGGAACTGCGTCGAGGTGAGCGACGCCCGCCCCGGTACCGTCCGGGACTCCAAGGACCCTGACGGCCCCCGGCTGTGCTTCGCCCCGGACGCGTGGTCGGCCTTCGTCGCGGGCGTCAAGCGGGGTGCGTTCGGCGAGGTGTGATGCGAGGAGCCCCCGCGTGGCCGGAGTCGGCGGCGCGGGGGCTCTCGGCGTCGGCGGGGCCGCGCCCGGCCCGGGCGGGTCGGAAAGCGGTTGCCCGTCGCCTTCCGGGTGCGGGAGAGTGGCGCCCTCCGAACCGTCCCGTCCGATGCCGCACGGGCCCCCGTCGACCCTTCCGGGAGCCGTGCCGTGGCCGTGGTGTCGCTCGATGTCCGTCCGCGGTTCGCGCGGGACCTGCCGCTGCTGGCGGTGGCGGTGGTGTGGGGGTCCAGCTTCCTGGTGGTGAAGCGGGTGGCCGGGCCGGAGACGGTGGTGGCGGTGCTGGTGCTGCGGTTCGGGCTGGTGCTGCCGGTGCTGGGGGCGGTGGCGTGGCGGCGGCTGCGCGGGCTGTCGGCGGCGCAGTGGGCCGGCGGGGCGCTGCTGGGGGTGGTGCTGGGGGCGGTGTTCCTGCTGGAGACGTACGGGGCGGTGCACACCTCGGCGACCAACGCGGGGTTGGTGATCAGTCTGACGATGGTGTTCACGCCGCTGGCGGAGGCGGCGCTGCGGCGCAGCGCGCCGTCGGGGGCGTTCCTGGCGGCGGCGGCCCTGTCGGTGCTGGGGGTGGCGCTGCTGACCGGGGACGGCGGGCTGCGGGCGCCGTCGGCGGGCGACCTGCTGGTGCTGGGGGCGGCGGGGGCGCGGACGGTGAACGTGCTGGCGACGGCCCGGCTGCGGGCGGTGCGCGGGGTGGACGCGCTGGCCCTGACCTGGGTCCAACTGGCCTTCGCCACGGCGGTGTTCGTGCTGGCGTCACCGTTCGCCGGCCCGTCGCCGTTGAGCGTGGCGGGGTCCCTGGACGCGGCCCGCTGGGGCCTGCTGCTGTACCTGTCGCTGCTGTGCACGCTGTTCGCGTTCTTCGTGCAGCTGTGGGCGGTGCGGGCGACCTCGCCGTCCCGGGTGAGCCTGCTGCTGGGCACCGAGCCGCTGTGGGCGGCGCTGTGCGGGGTGCTGCTGGCGGGGGACCGGCCGGGGCCGCTCGCGCTGCTGGGGGCGGTGGCGGTGCTGGCGGGCACCGAGTGGGGGCGGCGGCGGGCGCCGGGCGTCCTTGAGAGCTTGTGAACGAAGGGTCAAGCGGCTGCCGCGCCGGGTCCACCGCCAGGGTGAGATCCACTATCACGTCCACCGGATCACTCCGAAATTTGCCTCGGCCGCCACAGAATTGATATAGGGCGTGGCCGAACGGCGGTCGTTTCCCACCGGATCGCGACTGTATGTGGCCAATCGCCCACATCGGGTGGAGCGGTGGTGATCGATCCGCCTTCGTGGGCCTTCGTCGGGTGGCGAAGATCACAAAGATCATCGGGAACTGCGTGTCGCAGATCACAAGCGGACAGGCATAGGATGCGCTCCAACCTGGCTTTGTGAACTGCCTCACATGGAGCCGGATCCCACGAAGTGGATCATCATTTCACCGTCGGTGACCTGGTGGTTCCGATCTGCAGTCAAGGACGACTGGACGGAGGGAGCGGGGGCTATGAATGCCTACGCGCCGATCCTCGTACTCGGTGCCATCGCGGCGGCGTTCGCGGTCGGCTCCGTCGTGATGGCCTCGCTCACCGGCCCGAAGCGCTACAACCGGGCCAAGTTGGAGGCGTACGAGTGCGGTATCGAACCGACCCCGCAGCCGGTGGGCGGCGGGCGGTTCCCGATCAAGTACTACCTGACGGCGATGCTCTTCATCGTCTTCGACATCGAGATCGTCTTCCTCTACCCGTGGGCGGTCAGCTTCGACGCCCTGGGGATCTTCGGGCTGGTCGAGATGCTCCTGTTCATCGCCACCGTGTTCGTCGCCTACGCCTACGTCTGGCGCCGCGGCGGCCTGGAGTGGGACTGACCACCGGCCGCCGTTTGTGAACGGGCGGACAAGCCAACGGACTCGAAGGCATGGAGAGGGAACTGATGGGTATCGAGGAGAAGCTGCCGAGCGGCTTCCTGCTCACCAGCGTGGAGGCCGCCGCGGGCTGGGTGCGGAAGGCTTCGGTCTTCCCGGCGACCTTCGGTCTGGCCTGCTGCGCGATCGAGATGATGACCACCGGCGCGGGCCGCTACGACCTGGCCCGGTTCGGCATGGAGGTCTTCCGGGGCTCGCCCCGGCAGGCCGACCTGATGATCGTGGCGGGCCGGGTGAGCCAGAAGATGGCGCCGGTGCTGCGGCAGGTCTACGACCAGATGCCGAACCCGAAGTGGGTCATCTCGATGGGCGTGTGCGCCTCCTCGGGCGGCATGTTCAACAACTACGCGATCGTCCAGGGCGTCGACCACATCGTCCCGGTGGACATCTACCTGCCGGGCTGCCCGCCCCGCCCGGAGATGCTGCTGGACGCGATCGTCAAGCTGCACGAGAAGATCCAGCACGAGAAGCTCGGCGTGAACCGCCGCCGGGCCGAGGAGGAGGCCGAGCGCCTCGCGCTGCAGGCCGTCCCGACCAGCGAGATGCGGGGGCTGCTGCGATGAGCGACTCCGACAAGCCGGAGCAGGCGCCCGAGGTGCCGGCGACCCGGCGGGAGATCCCGGTCGAGGTGGTCGGCCGCCGGCAGGGCATGTTCGGCGCCCGCGGCACCGGCGACACCTCCGGCTTCGGGGGCCTGGACGCCCCGATCGTGCTGCCCGGCGCCAGCGAGCGCCCCTACGGCGGCTGGTTCGACGAGGTGGCCGACGAGTTCGAGGGCGCGCTGGAGGAACAGGGCCTCGACGTCGCCGACGTGATCGGCAAGACCGTCGTCGACCGCGGCGAACTGACCTTCCACATCGAGCGCGAGCACCTGCTGAAGTCGGTGCGCATCCTGCGCGACGACCCGGCGCTCCGCTTCGAGCTGTGCCTGGGCGTCAGCGGCGTGCACTACCCGCAGGACAGGGGCCGGGAGCTGCACGCCGTCTACCACCTGCGCTCGATCACCCACACCCGGCTGATCCGGCTGGAGGTCACCGCGCCCGACGCGGACCCGCGCGTCCCGTCCGTGGTGAGCGTCTACCCGACCAACGACTGGCACGAGCGGGAGACCTACGACTTCTTCGGCCTGGTCTTCGAGGGCCACCCGGCGCTCACCCGGATCATGATGCCGGACGACTGGCTGGGCCACCCGCAGCGCAAGGACTACCCGCTCGGCGGCATCCCCGTCGAGTACAAGGGCGCCCAGATCCCGGCTCCCGACCAGCGGAGGTCGTACAGCTGATGAGCAGCACCCACTACGAAGCAGGCGCCCGGGAGACCACCGAGGGACGGGTGTTCACCGTCACCGGCGGCGACTGGGGCGAGGTCGCCGAGGCGGTGGCCGGCGCCGACGACGAGCGGATCATCGTCAACATGGGCCCGCAGCACCCGTCCACCCACGGCGTGCTGCGGCTGATCCTGGAGATCGACGGCGAGACGGTCACCGAGGCCCGCTGCGGCATCGGCTACCTGCACACCGGCATCGAGAAGAACATGGAGTTCCGCAACTGGGTGCAGGGCACCACGTTCGTGACGCGGATGGACTACCTCACCCCGCTGTACAACGAGACCGCCTACTGCCTGGCCGTGGAGAAGCTGCTCGGGATCACCGCCGACGTGCCCGAGCGGGCCACCGTGATCCGGGTGCTGATGATGGAGCTCAACCGGATCTCCTCGCACCTGGTGGCACTGGCCACCGGCGGCATGGAGATCGGCTCCACCACCCTGATGATCTACGGCTTCCGGGACCGCGAGGTCGTCCTGGACATCTTCGAGCTGGTCACCGGCCTGCGGATGAACCACGCCTACGTCCGCCCCGGCGGCCTGGCCCAGGACCTGCCGCCCGGCGCGGTCGACAAGATCCGCGAGGGCGTCAACCTGCTGCGCTCGCGGATGCACGAGTACGACAAACTGGCCACCGACAACCCGGTGTTCAAGGCCCGGCTGGTCGACGTCGGCTTCCTCGACCTGCCCGGCTGCCTGGCGCTCGGCGCCACCGGCCCGATCCTGCGGGCCACCGGGCTGCCGCACGACCTGCGCAAGTCCGACCCGTACTGCGGCTACGAGACCTACGACTTCGACGTCGCGGTGGCCGACACCGCGGACTCCTACGGGCGGTTCCTGATCCGGCTGGAGGAGATGCGGCAGTCGCTGCGGATCGTCGAGCAGTGCCTGGAGCGGCTGGCCCCCGGGCCGGTCATGGTGGCCGACAAGAAGATCGCCTGGCCGTCCCAGCTGGCCGTCGGCCCCGACGGCATGGGCAACTCGCTGGACCACATCCGGAAGATCATGGGCACCTCGATGGAGGCCCTGATCCACCACTTCAAGCTGGTCACCGAGGGCTTCAAGGTCCCGGTCGGCCAGGCCTACGCCGCGGTGGAGTCGCCCAAGGGCGAACTCGGCGTGCACGTGGTCAGCGACGGCGGCACCCGGCCCTACCGGGTGCACTTCCGCGACCCGTCGTTCACCAACCTGCAGACGATGGCCGCGATGTGCGAGGGCGGCCCGCTGGCCGACGTGATCGTGGCGGTGGCCGGGATCGACCCGGTGATGGGAGGCGTGGACCGGTGAGCAGCACAGAACTCGGCCTGCCGGCGCTGCCGGCCAAGCCCTACCCGCCGGAGGTCGAGCAGCGACTCGCCGCCGACGCCCGGGAGTTGATCGCCCGCTACCCGCAGTCCCGCTCGGCGCTGCTGCCGCTGCTGCACCTGGTGCAGGCCGAGGACGGCTGCGTCACGCCGACCGGCATCCGGTTCTGCGCCGAGCAGTTGGACCTGACCACCGCCGAGGTCACCGCGGTCGCCACCTTCTACACCATGTACCGGCGGCGCCCGGCCGGCGAGTACCACGTCGGCGTGTGCACCAACACGCTGTGCGCGGTGCTCGGCGGCGACCAGATCTTCGACGAGCTCTCCGAGCACCTCGGGATCGCCAACAACCGCACCACCGAGGACGGTTCGGTCTCGATCGAGCGGATCGAGTGCAACGCGGCCTGCGACTACGCCCCCGTGGTGATGGTCAACTGGGAGTTCTTCGACAACCAGACGCCGGAGAGCGCCAAGCAGCTGGTCGACCAGCTGCGCGCCGGGCAGGAGGTGGCGCCCACCCGCGGCGCCAAGCTCTGCTCGTTCAAGCAGACCTCCCGCATCCTGGCCGGCTTCGCCGACGAGCGCCCCGGCGCGGTCGACGAGTCCGGGGCCGGCGGCGCGCCCTCGCTGGCCGGCCTGCGGCTGGCCCGGGGCGAGGCGCTGCCCGGCACCCCGGGCGCCAAGGTGGTCTCCCCGCGGCACGAAGGGACGGAAGCGTGATGACCTCCGCCGAGCCGGCCGAGAAGCTCCTCTCCCCGGTCCTCTCCGCGTCCTGGGACGACCAGCGCCCCTGGACCCTGGAGACCTACCGCCGCCACGGCGGCTACGACGGCCTGGCCGCCGCCCTCGCGATGCCCCCGGACGACGTGATCGCCCTGGTCAAGGACGCCGGCCTGCGCGGCCGCGGCGGCGCCGGCTTCCCCACCGGCATGAAGTGGCAGTTCATCCCGCAGAACGACGGCAAGCCGCACTACCTGGTGGTCAACGCCGACGAGTCCGAGCCGGGCACCTGCAAGGACATCCCGCTGCTGTTCGCCAACCCGCACGCGCTGATCGAGGGCATGGTCATCGCCTCGTACGCGATCCGCTGCGAGCACGCCTTCGTCTACCTGCGCGGCGAGGTCGTCCCGGTGCTGCGCCGCCTCCAGGCGGCCGTCGCCGAGGCGTACGAGGCCGGGTACCTCGGCAAGGACATCCAGGGCTCCGGCATCGACCTGGACATCACCGTGCACGCCGGCGCGGGCGCGTACATCTGCGGCGAGGAGACCGCGCTGCTCGACTCGCTGGAGGGCCGCCGCGGCCAGCCCCGGCTGCGCCCGCCGTTCCCGGCGATCGCCGGCCTGTACGCCTGCCCGACGGTGGTGAACAACGTCGAGTCGATCGCCTCGGTGCCGCCGATCCTGGCCCGCGGCAAGGACTGGTTCACGTCGCTGGGCACCGAGAAGTCGCCCGGCTTCACGCTGTACTCGCTCTCCGGGCACGTCACCAACCCCGGCCAGTACGAGGCGCCGCTCGGCATCACGCTGCGCCAGCTGCTGGACGTCTCCGGCGGCGTCCGGGCCGGGCACCGGATCAAGTTCTGGACCCCGGGCGGCTCCTCGACCCCCATGTTCACCGAGGAGCACCTGGACGTCCCGCTGGACTACGAGGGCGTCGGCGCGGCCGGCTCGATGCTCGGCACCAAGGCGCTCCAGGTCTTCGACGAGACCACCTGCGTGGTGCGGGCCGTCACCCGGTGGACCGAGTTCTACGCCCACGAGTCCTGCGGCAAGTGCACCCCGTGCCGCGAGGGCACCTACTGGCTGGTCCAGCTGCTCAAGCGGATCGAGGCCGGGCAGGGCGCGGCCGGCGACCTGGAGAAGCTGCTGGACATCGCCGACAACATCAACGGCAAGTCCTTCTGCGCGCTGGGCGACGGCGCGGCCAGCCCGATCGTCTCCTCGCTCCAGCACTTCCGCGCCGAGTACCAGCAGCACATCGACGAACACCGCTGCCCGTTCGACCCGGCGGCCTCCACCGTCTGGGCCGGCCGGGCCTCCGCCCACGAGTCCGCCACCGAGAGGGAGGTGCACGCGTGACGGTCACGGAGCCTTCCACCCAGACCGAGCTGGTCACGCTCACCATCGACGGCACCGAGGTCAGCGTCCCCAAGGGCACGCTGGTGATCCGCGCCGCCGAGCAGATCGGCACCCAGGTCCCGCGCTTCTGCGACCACCCGCTGCTCGACCCCGCCGGGGCGTGCCGCCAGTGCATCGTGGAGGTCGAGGGGCAGCGCAAGCCGGTCGCCTCCTGCACCGTCCCGGTCGCCGAGGGCATGGTGGTGCGCACCCAGCTGTCCTCGCCGGTCGCCGAGAAGGCGCAGCGCGGCGTGATGGAACTGCTGCTGATCAACCACCCGCTGGACTGCCCGGTCTGCGACAAGGGCGGCGAGTGCCCGCTGCAGAACCAGGCGATGTCCACCGGCGACCCCGACTCCCGGTTCGAGGGCGTCAAGCGGACGTACGAGAAGCCGGTCCCGCTCTCCACCCAGGTGCTGCTGGACCGCGAGCGCTGCGTGCTGTGCGCCCGCTGCACCCGCTTCTCGCAGCAGATCGCCGGCGACCCGTTCATCGACCTGGTGGAGCGCGGCGCGCTCCAGCAGGTCGGCACCGGCGCGGACCAGCCGCTGGACTCCTACTTCTCCGGCAACACCATCCAGATCTGCCCGGTCGGCGCGCTCACCTCCGCCGCCTACCGGTTCCGCTCCCGCCCGTTCGACCTGGTCTCCTCCCCGTCGGTGTGCGAGCACTGCTCGGCGGGCTGCGGGCAGCGCACCGACCACCGGCGCGGCAAGGTGCTGCGGCGCCTGGCCGGCAACGAGCCGGAGGTCAACGAGGAGTGGAACTGCGACAAGGGCCGGTTCGCGTTCCGCTACGCCCAGCAGCGCGACCGCCTCACCACCCCGCTGGTCCGCCGCGACGGCGAACTCGTCGCCGCGTCCTGGCCGGAGGCGCTGGCCCGGGCCGCCGAGGGGCTGCGCGGGGCGCGCGCCGCGGTGCTCGCGGGCGGCCGGGTGACGGTCGAGGACGCGTACGGCTACGGCAAGTTCGCCCGCGTCGCGCTCGGCACCAACGACGTCGACTTCCGGGCCCGGCCGCACAGCGCCGAGGAGGCCGACTTCCTGGCGGCGGCGGTCGCGGGGACGGGCGTGGACCTGGACGGCGGCGGGGTGACCTACCGGCAGCTGGAGGCCGCCCCGGCGGTGCTGCTGGTCGGGCTGGAGGCCGAGGAGGAGGCGCCGATCGTCTTCCTGCGGCTGCGCAAGGCCAACCGGGCGTCCGGGCTGCGGGTGTTCTCGATCGCCTCGCACGCCTCCCGCGGCCTGGCCAAGCTGCACGGCGCGCTGCTGCCGGCCGCCCCCGGCACCGAGGTCGAGTGGCTGGCGGCGCTGGCCGGCGACGAGGTGCTCGCCGACGACGCCGGACGCTGCGCGGACGCGCTGCGCTCCCCGGGCGCCGTCGTGCTGGTCGGCGAGCGGCTCGCGCAGACCGCCGGCGGCCCGACCGCCGCGCTGCGCCTGGCGCACGCCACCGGGGCGAGGCTCGCCTGGGTGCCGCGCCGGGCCGGTGAGCGCGGCGCCGTCGAGGCGGGCGCGCTGCCCGGGCTGCTGCCCGGCGGCCGGGCCGTCGCGGTGCCCGCCGCCCGCGCCGAGGCCGCCGCGCACTGGGGCGTCGCCGAGCTGCCGGCCCGCCCCGGCCGCGACACCGGCGAGATCCTGGCCGCCGCCGCCGCGGGCGAGCTCGACGCGCTGGTGGTCGGCGGGGTCGGCCTGGAGGACCTGCCGGACCCGGCGCTGGCCGAGGCGGCGCTGGCCCGGGCGGAGTTCGTGCTCTCGCTGGAGCTGCGCCCGTCCGCGGTCACCGCGCACGCCGACGTGGTGCTGCCGGTCGCGGCGGTCGCCGAGAAGGCCGGCACCTTCCTGGACTGGGAGGGCCGGGTCCGGATGTTCGAACCCGCGCTCAAGCCCGACCAGTTGATGCGCGGCCACCTGCACGCCGACGTCCGGGTGCTGAACATGCTCGCGGACGCGCTGGACCGGCCGATCGGCCTGCCCGACGTCCGGGCGGCCCGGCTGGAGCTGGACCGCTTCACCCCGTGGCAGGGCGCCCGCCCGGCCGCGCCCGCCGCGCACCCCGCCGCGCTGCCCCGCCCGGCCACCGGGCAGGCCGTGCTGGCCGGGCACCGGATGCTGCTGGACCACGGCTCGCTGCAGGACGGCGACACCCACCTGGCCGGCACCCGGCACCCGGTGGTGGCCCGGCTGTCCGCGGCCACCGCCGCCGAGGTCGGCGCGCGCGGCGCGCTGCGGGTCACCGGACCGGCCGGGTCGCTGACCCTGCCGCTGGAGATCACCGACGCGATGCCGGACCGCACGGTCTGGCTGCCGCTCAACTCGACGCCGGACGGCGGCGCGTACCGCACGCTCGGCACCACGGTCGGCCACCTGGTCACCATCGCCCCGGCGGAGGAATCATGAGCCCCCTCGCTGCCCCCCTGGCCGCCGCCGACACGCTCGGCTTCTTCGGCCGCGACCCGTGGTGGCTGGTGCTGCTGAAGGCGGTGTTCTGCTTCGCGTTCCTGGTGCTGACGGTGCTGATCGCCATCGTCTGGGAGCGCAAGGTCGTCGCCTGGATGCAGCTGCGGATCGGCCCGAACCGGCACGGCCCGTGGGGCATGCTGCAGTCGCTGGCCGACGGCGTGAAGCTGGCGCTCAAGGAAGACCTGGTGGTCAAGGGCGCCGACAAGGCGGTCTACGTGCTGGCGCCGGTGGTGGCGGCGATCCCCGCGTTCATGGCGTTCGCGGTGATCCCGTTCGGCCCGGCCGACAACCAGGTGTCGATCTTCGGCACCCGGACGCCGCTCCAGCTGACCGACCTGCCGATCGCGCTGCTGTACATCCTGGCCACCGCCTCGGTGGGCATCTACGGCATCGTGCTGGCCGGCTGGTCGTCCGGCTCGACGTACCCGCTGCTCGGCGGCATCCGCTCCTCCGCGCAGATGATCAGCTACGAGATCGCGATGGGCCTGTCCTTCGCGGCGGTGTTCATCTACTCGGGCTCGATGTCCACCTCGGAGATCGTCTCCTCGCAGCAGCCCACCTGGTTCGCGGTGCTGCTGCCGGTGTCCTTCATCGTGTACGTCATCGCGATGGTCGGCGAGACCAACCGGGCCCCGTTCGACCTCCCGGAGGCCGAGGGCGAGCTGGTCGGCGGCTTCAACACCGAGTACTCCTCGCTGAAGTTCGCGATGTTCATGCTGGCCGAGTACGTCAACATGGTCACCGTCTCGGCGGTCGCCTCCACCCTGTTCCTGGGCGGCTGGCGCGCCCCGTGGCCCGTCTCGACCTTCTGGGAGGGCGCCAACCACGGCTGGTGGCCGATGCTCTGGATCGTGCTGAAGATCCAGCTGCTGCTGTTCTTCTTCATCTGGCTGCGCGGCACCCTGCCCCGGCTGCGCTACGACCAGTTCATGAAGCTCGGCTGGAAGGTGCTCATCCCGGTCTCGCTGGTCTGGCTGGTGATGGTCGCCACCGTGCGGGCGCTGCGCAACGAGGGCTACGACTTCGCCAAGGTGGTGCTGTACGTGGGCGCGCCGCTGGCGGTGGTCCTGCTGGCCGCGCTGGTGGTCGACCTGCTGCGCAAGAAGCCCGCCGAACCGCCCGCCGCCGAGCCGGCGTTCGACCCGATGGCCGGGGGCTACCCCGTGCCGCCGCTGCCCGGGCAGGAACTGCCGCCCGTCCCGCGCCGCCGCCGCCGGACCCCGCAACTCCAGGACGCCCTCAACGGGGCCGACCATTCCGAAGGGAGCTGATCCGAGAATGTCTGACGAGTCCTCCGAGACCTCAGAGAAGTCGGTCCTCGGGCCGGCCGCCGGCTTCGGCGTGACCTTCAGGGCCATGTTCAAGAAGCGGCTCACCGAGCAGTACCCGGAGTACAAGAAGCCCACCGCTCCGCGCTTCCACGGCCGCCACCAGCTCAACCGGCACCCGGACGGACTGGAGAAGTGCGTCGGCTGCGAGCTGTGCGCCTGGGCCTGCCCGGCCGACGCCATCTACGTCGAGGGCGCCGACAACCGGGACGAGGAGCGCTACTCGCCCGGCGAGCGCTACGGCGCGGTCTACCAGATCAACTACGCCCGCTGCATCCTGTGCGGGCTGTGCATCGAGGCGTGTCCGACCCGGGCGCTGACCATGACCAACGAGTACGAGCTCGCGGACTCCTCCCGGCAGGACCTGATCTTCACCAAGGAGCAGCTGCTGGTCGGGCTGACCGAGGGCATGGTCGACGCCCCGCACGCGATCTTCCCGGGCGCCGACGAGGGCGCGTACTACCGGGGCGAGGTCACCGGCGCGGCGCCCGGCACCGTCCGGCAGGAGCGGCACGAGCGCGAGAAGGAGGAGCGGTCATGACCTCCACCGGCGAGGCCGTGCAGTTCTGGGTGCTGGCCGTGGTCGCGGTCGGCGGGGCGCTCGGCATGCTGCTGATGCGGAAGGCCGTGCACTCGGCGCTCTGCCTGGCGGCCACCATGCTCGCGCTGGCGGTCTGCTACATGGCGCAGGGCGCGGTCTTCCTCGGCGTGGTGCAGATCGTGGTCTACACCGGCGCGATCATGATGCTGTTCCTGTTCGTGGTGATGCTGGTCGGCGTCTCCTCGGCGGACTCGCTCAAGGAGCAGCTGAAGGGCCAGCGGATCGCCGCGGTGCTCTGCGGCCTGGGCTTCGGCGTGCTGCTGATCGCCGGCCTGGCCAACGCCCACCTGCGCAACTTCACCGGCCTGTCCGGGGCGAACGCCGAGGGCAACGTGCAGGGCCTGGCCCGGCTGATCTTCACCAAGTACGTCTGGGCGTTCGAGGTGACCGGCGCGCTGCTGATCACCGCGGCGGTCGGCGCGATGGTGCTGACCCACCGTGAGAAGGTCCGCGCCCCGCTGACCCAGCGCCAGCTGGCCGCCCGGCGGGTCAGGGACAACATCCAGGTGCCGCCGCTGCCCGCCCCCGGCGTGTACGCCCGGCACAACGCGGTGGACGTCCCGGCGCTGCTGCCGGACGGCACCGTCGCCGAGGACTCGGTGATGGGCACCCTGCGCGAGCGCGGCCAGATCCGCGACGTCAGCCAGGAGATGCTCCGGCGGATGGCCGAGCTGGAGGAGACCACGGCCGACTGGCTGGGCCGCCCGTCCTCCGCCCGCCCCAAGGTGTCCGGGCCGCGCCAGGCGCTGGAGACCGTGCCGACCCCGACGTCGGCCCCGACCGAGGAGGAGGCGGAGTGAACCCGGCCAACTACCTGTACCTCGCCGCGCTGCTGTTCACCATCGGCGCCTCCGGGGTGCTGCTGCGGCGCAACGCGATCGTGCTGTTCATGTGCGTGGAGCTGATGCTGAACGCCTCGAACCTGGCGCTGGTCACCTTCTCCCGGATGCACGGCAACCTGGACGGCCAGATCATCGCGTTCTTCACCATGGTGGTCGCGGCGGCCGAGGTCGTGGTCGGCCTCGCCATCATCGTCTCGATCTTCCGGACCAGGCACTCCGCTTCGGTCGACGACAGCAACCTGATGAAGCTGTAGGCGGAGGGCCCTTCACAGTGAACTCTCTCATTCCGCTGCTGATCGCGGCGCCGCTGGCCGGTGCTGCCCTGCTGCTGCTCGGCGGACGGGTCCTGGACCGGTCCGGGCACTGGATCGCGACCCTGCTGGCCGCGCTCTCCTTCGCCTTCGGACTGGCCCTGTTCGCGGACATGCTCGGCCGGGACGCCGAGCACCGCGCCGTCACCGAGCGGCTGTTCAGCTGGATCCCGGTCGACGGCTTCCAGGCCGACGTCTCCTTCCAGCTCGACCAACTCTCGGTCACCTTCGTCCTGCTGATCACCGGCGTCGGCACCCTGATCCACCTGTACTCGGTGGGCTACATGGCGCACGACGAGCGCCGCCGCCGCTTCTTCGCCTACCTGAACCTGTTCCTGGCCGCCATGCTGGTGCTGGTGCTGGCCGACAACTACCTGCTGCTGTACGTCGGTTGGGAGGGCGTCGGGCTGGCGTCCTACCTGCTGATCGGGTTCTGGCAGCACAAGCCGAGCGCCGCGACGGCCGCCAAGAAGGCGTTCATCGTCAACCGGGTCGGCGACATGGGCCTGTCCATCGCGATCATGCTGATGTTCGTCGAGTTCGGCTCGTTCGCCTTCCGGCCGGTGTTCGCCACCGCGGGCGACGCGAGCGAGGGCAAGCTCACCGCGATCGCGCTGATGCTGCTGCTGGCGGCCTGCGGCAAGTCCGCCCAGGTGCCGCTGCAGTCCTGGCTGGGCGACGCGATGGAGGGCCCGACCCCGGTCTCCGCGCTGATCCACGCGGCCACCATGGTCACCGCCGGCGTCTACCTGATCGTCCGCTCCGGGGCGATCTTCGACCTGGCGCCGGACGCCCGGACCGCCGTGGTGGTGGTCGGCACGGTGACGCTGCTGTTCGGTGCGATCGTCGGTTGCGCCAAGGACGACATCAAGAAGGCGCTGGCCGGGTCGACCATGTCGCAGATCGGCTACATGGTCATGGCCGCGGGCCTGGGCCCGATCGGCTACGCCTTCGCCATCATGCACCTGGTCACCCACGGCTTCTTCAAGGCCGGGATGTTCCTCGGCGCCGGGTCGGTCATGCACGGCATGAACGACGAGGTGAACATGCGGCACTACGGCGGCCTGCGCAAGCACATGCCGGTCACCTTCGTCACCTTCGGCCTCGGCTACCTGGCGATCATCGGCTTCCCGGGCCTGTCCGGCTTCTTCTCCAAGGACAAGATCATCGAGGCGGCGTTCGCCAGGGGCGGCACCGAGGGCTGGATCCTCGGCCTGTGCGCCCTGCTCGGCGCCGCGGTCACCGCGTTCTACATGACCCGGGTGATGGTGCTGACCTTCTTCGGCGAGAAGCGCTGGCAGCCGGACGCCGAAACCGGCGAACCGCCGCACCCGCACGAGTCCCCGAGGACCATGACCGTCCCGATGGTCGTGCTGGCCTTCGGCTCGGTCTTCGCCGGCGGCCTGTTCGCCTTCGGCAGCTCCTTCCTGCACTGGCTGGAGCCGGTCACCGGCCACGCCGAGGGCGACTCGCCGCTGTCCCCGCTCGCGGTCAGCCTGATCGCCACCGCCTGCATGCTGGCCGGCGCGGGCCTGGCCTGGCAGATGTACGGCCGCGGCCCCGTCCCGGTCACGGCCCCGATCGGCTCCCCGCTCACCCGGGCCGCCCGCCGCGACCTGCTCCAGGACGACTTCAACCACGCCGTCCTGGTCCGCCCCGGCTCGGCACTGGCCGCCACCCTGGTCTGGTTCGACAGCCGGGGCCTGGACGGCTTCGTCAACGGCCTGGCCGCCGCGATCGGCGGACTCTCCGGCCGGCTGCGCCGGATCCAGACCGGCTACGTCCGCACGTACGCGCTCTCCATGTTCGGCGGCACGCTGGTGCTGGTCGCCTCCACTCTCCTGATGAGGTCGGTCTGATGAGCTACCTCCTCTCCGCCACCTGTGCCGTCCCGGCCGCCGGAGCGGTGCTCACCGCCGCCCTCCCGGCCGGGACCAGCGAGGCCCGGCGGCGCACCACCAAGACCGTCGCGCTGGCGGTCTCCGCCGTCACCCTCGGCCTGGCCGCCGCGATCGCCGCCTCCTACGAACCCGGCGGCGCCCGCTACCAGTTGACCGAGTCCTACTCCTGGATCCGCTCCTTCGGGATCAGCTTCTCGCTGGGCGCGGACGGCATCGGCACCGCGCTGGCGCTGCTCACCGCCGTGCTGGTGCCGCTGGTGATGCTGGCCGGCTGGCACGACGCGGACCCGGCCGTCCCCGAGGGCTCGTTCGAGTCCAAGCGGCGCACCCAGGCGTTCTTCGCGCTGATCCTGGCCGTCGAGGCGATGGTGCTGGTGTCCTTCCTGGCCACCGACGTCTTCGTGTTCTACGTGTTCTTCGAAGCCATGCTGATCCCGATGTACTTCCTGATCGGCGGCTTCGGCGACCGGGCCGGCGGCCCCGACTCGGACCGCCAGCGCTCCTACGCCGCCGTCAAGTTCCTGCTGTACAACCTGCTCGGCGGCCTGGTCATGCTGGCCGCCGTGATCGGCCTGTACGTGGCGGCCGGGAACCAGGGGCAGGCGACGTTCAGCCTGACCGCGCTGACCGACGCGATCTCCTCCGGCAAGCTGGTCATCGGCCCCGACGCGCAGCGGGCGCTGTTCCTCGGCTTCTTCTTCGCCTTCGCGGTGAAGGCCCCGATGTGGCCGCTGCACACCTGGCTGCCGAACGCGATGGGCGAGTCCACCGCCGGGACGGCCGTGCTGATCACCGCGGTGGTCGACAAGGTCGGCACCTTCGCGATGCTGCGCTTCTGCCTGGGCCTGTTCCCGGACGCGTCGAAGACCTTCGCCCCGGTGATCATGGTGCTGGCGCTGATCGGCATCGTCTACGGCGCGCTGGTCGCGATCGGCCAGAAGGACATCAAGCGGCTGGTCGCCTACGCGTCCATCTCGCACTTCGGGTTCATCATCCTGGGCGTCTTCGCGATGACCAGCCAGGGCCAGTCCGGCGCGACGCTCTACATGGTCAACCACGGCATCTCCACCGCCGCGTGGATGCTGGTGGCCGGCTTCCTGATCTCCCGCCGCGGCTCCCGCCTGATCGCCGACTACGGCGGCGTGCAGAAGGTCGCCCCGGTGTTGGCCGGCACCTTCCTGATCGGCGGCCTGGCCACCCTGTCGCTGCCCGGCATGGCCCCGTTCGTCAGCGAGTTCCTGGTCCTGGTCGGCACCTTCAGCCGCTACCCGGCGCTCGGCGTCATCGCCACCTTCGGCATCGTGCTGGCCGCGCTGTACGCCCTGCTGCTGTACCAGCGCACCATGACCGGCCCGGTCAAGGCCGGCGTCGAGGGCGTCAAGGACCTCAAGGCCCGCGAACTCGCCGTCGTCGCCCCGCTGGTGGCGCTGACCCTGCTGCTGGGCGTCTACCCGAAGCCGCTCACCGACCTGGTCAACCCGTCCGTGAACGACACCCTCAGCCAGGTCCACCGCACCGACCCCGCGCCGGCCCACCCGGTCGCCGCCACCAACGGAGGTGAGCAGGAGTGAACCCCGTCCACGCGCTGGCCGCCGCCGGCGGCAACAGCCCGAGCATCCCCGCCCCGCACATCGAGTACGGCCAGCTCTCCCCGATGCTGGTGGTCTTCGGCGCCGCGGTGCTGGGCGTCCTGGTCGAGGCGTTCCTGCCCCGCCGGCTGCGCGCCACCACCCAGCTGGGCGTCTCGCTGCTCGGCCTCGGCGGCGCCTTCGCCGCCGTGGTGGTGCTCGCCGCGCAGGGCCACGCCACGACCAGGGCCGGGCTGCTGGCGATGGGCGCGGTCGCCATCGACGGCCCCGCGCTGTTCCTCCAGGGCGTGATCCTGCTGACCGCGGTGCTGACCGTGCTCACCTACGCCGAGGGCCGGCTGGAGCCGCGGATCAACGGCCACCGGGTCGACGCGTTCGCCGCCCAGGCCGCGGCCGTCCCCGGCGGCGAGCAGGAGCGCGACGCCACCCGCGAGGGCCTGCGCACCACCGAGATCTACCCGCTCACCCTGTTCGCGGTCGGCGGCATGCTGCTCTTCCCGGCCGCCAACGACCTGCTGACCATGTTCGTGGCGCTGGAGGTGCTCTCCCTCCCGCTGTACCTGATGTGCGCGCTCGCCCGCCGCCGCCGGCTGATCTCCCAGGAGGCGGCCGTCAAGTACTTCCTGCTCGGCGCGTTCGCCTCGGCGTTCTTCCTGTTCGGCACCGCCCTGCTGTACGGCTACGCGGGCTCGGTCCAGCTCGGCGAGATCGCCGACGCGGTCTCCGGCGTCGCCCCGGTCACCCCGGCGCTGGCCGTCACCACCCAGAACGACGCGCTGCTGCTGATCGGCCTGGCCATGCTGGCCGTCGGCCTGCTGTTCAAGGTCGGCGCGGTGCCCTTCCACTCCTGGACGCCGGACGTCTACCAGGGCGCCCCGACGCCCGTCACCGGGTTCATGGCGGCCGCCACCAAGACCGCCGCGTTCGGCGCCCTGCTGCGGCTGTTCTACGTCGCCTTCCCCGGCCTGCGCTGGGACTGGCGGCCGGTCATGTGGGGCGTGGCGATCCTCACCATGGTGGTCGGCGCGGTCCTCGCCGTCACCCAGCAGGACGTCAAGCGGCTGCTCGCCTACTCCTCGGTCGCGCACGCCGGGTTCATCCTCACCGGCCTGATCGCCACCGACCGGCGCGGCGTCTCGGCGGTCCTCTTCTACCTGCTGGCGTACTCCTTCGTGACGCTCGGCGCGTTCGCCGTGACCACCCTGGTGCGCGACTCCAAGGGCGAGGCCACCCACCTGTCCAGCTGGGCCGGACTGGGCCGCCGCTCGCCGCTGCTGGCCGCGGTGTTCGCGCTGTTCCTGCTGGCCTTCGCGGGCATCCCGCTGACCTCCGGCTTCACCGGCAAGTTCGCGGTCTTCCAGGCCGCGGCCGAGGGCGGGGCCACCCCGCTGGTCATCGTCGGCGTGCTCTCCTCCGCGGTCGCCGCGTTCTTCTACATCCGGGTCATCGTGCTGATGTTCTTCTCCGACCCGCAGCCCTCCGGCCCCGCCGTCGCCGTGCCCAGCCCGCTCACCGCCACCGCCATCGGCGTCGGCGTCCTGGTCACCCTCGGACTCGGCCTGCTCCCGCAGTACTTCCTCGACCTGGCCTCCAGGGCCTCGCTGTTCGTCCGCTGACCCGCCCCCGCGGCCCCGGCCCCGGCCCCCACCGGGGCGGGGGCCGGACGGCCGTTCGGGGGGTGAACGGCGCGCCGGTGAAGCGTTTCGCCACTCGTCGCCACCCGTAGGCTCGGCTCCTACACTGGGTGCAGGAGGTGGCCATGACTGCCGAACCGATCGACTGGACGTCCCCGCCCTCGGGAGGCTGGACCTACGACCAGGTCAAGGACCTCGATCTGCCCTTCGAGTTCGAGTTGGTGGATGGGGCGATCGTGGTTCGCGGCATGACCAATCTGTGGCACGACACCGTGCGCGACGAGCTGTACTTCGCACTCCGCAGCGCCCGGCGGGACCCGCACCAGGCTGCCGCCGAGCGTTGCGTGCTGGTCGACCCCTACAACGTGCCCAAGCCCGACGTGATCGTCTTCGACCGCACGGGGCTCGACTTCTTCACCACGGAGTGCGTCCCGGCCACCGCCGTGGCCCTCGCCGTCGAGGTGGTCTCGCACGGCTCGCGCAGCGACGACCGGTTCCGCAAGCCCGGCATGTACGCCGAGGCGGGCGTGCCGTTCTTCTGGCGGGTCGAGCGCGGCGAGGACGGCCTCCCCGTGGTCTACGAGTTCCACCTGGACGCGGAGACCGGCGTGTACGCCCCGGCACCCGGCACGGCCGTCCACCACGGCACGCTGCGCACCCTCCTGCCGTACCCCGTCGAAGTGGATCTGACCCGGATCGTCCCGCGCTGACCAGCGCCCTCCCTGCCGCCTCCCGCCACCGGGGGAGTCGGGCCCATGCCCGTGCAGTGATCCACTCCGGACCGGATACGCTGCTTCGTATGTGCATCGGCGGCGCTGAGGGACCGGCCCGCTGGATCGACCAGGGACAGGAGTGGTCAGCGTGACCGTCGTGGGGCCCTTCGGGCTGAGCGTGCAGGACCGCGATCTGACCCGGGACGTCCAGGCCGGGATGGAGGCCGTGGAGGCCGCCCTGGCCGAGGCCGTCAAGAGCGACGTGCCCTTCATCACGGTGACCGCCAGCCACCTCATCGAGGCCGGCGGCAAGCGCTTCCGCCCGCTGCTGGTGATGCTGGCCGCCCAGTTCGGCGACCCGGCGGCGCCCGGCGTGGTGCCCTCCGCGGTGGTCGTCGAACTGACCCACCTCGCCACGCTGTACCACGACGACGTGATGGACGAGGCGCCGGTGCGCCGCGGCGCCCCCAGCGCCAACAGCCGCTGGGACAACTCGGTGGCCATCCTCACCGGCGACTTCCTGTTCTCCCGCGCCTCCCAGGTGCTCTCCGACCTCGGCACCGAGGCCGTCCGCATCCAGTCCGACGCCTTCGAACGGCTGGTCACCGGCCAGATCCTGGAGACCGCCGGGCCGCGCCCCGAGGACGACCCGCTGCGCCACTACCTGGACGTGCTGTCCGGCAAGACCGGTTCGCTGATCGCCGTGGCCTGCCGCTTCGGCGCCCTGATGGCCGGTGCCGAGCGCTGGATCGTCGACCTGCTCACCCAGTACGGCGAGCGGATCGGCACCGCCTTCCAACTCGCCGACGACGTCCTCGACATCGCCAGCGACGGCCACGAGTCCGGCAAGACCCCCGGCACCGACCTGCGCGAGGGCGTCCCCACCCTGCCCGTGCTGCTGCTGCGCCAGATGCCCGTCGACCCGGACGACCCCGAGGACGTCCGGCTGCGCGAACTGCTCGACACCGACCTGGCCGCCGACGACGCCGCGCACGCCGAGGCGCTGCGCCTGCTGCGCCGCCACCCGGCGCTGGAGCGGGCCCGCCGCGAGACGCTGCGCTACGCCGAGGACGCCCGGGCGCTGCTCGACACGCTCCCCGACTGCTCGGCCAAGGCCGCCCTCCAGGAGCTGTGCGACACCGTCGCGATCCGCACCATGTAGCGGCCGCGGCCCGGCGCCCGCCCGGTTCTCGATAGGGTCGGTGCCATGTTGCGCGTGGTGATCGCCGAGGACTCCGTACTGCTCCGCGAGGGGCTGACCCGACTGCTGACGGACCGCGGGATGGAGGTCGTGGCGGGGGTCGGCGACGGCGACGCCCTGGTGCGGGCGGTCGACGCGCTGCACGCCGAGGGCGCCCTGCCCGACGTCGTGGTGGCGGACGTCCGGATGCCGCCGACGCACACCGACGAGGGCGTCCGGGCCTGCGTGGAGCTGCGCGGACGGCACCCCGCCCTGGGCGTGCTGGTGCTCTCCCAGCACGTCGAGGAGCAGTACGCGAGCGAGCTGCTGGCCGGCTCCACCCGGGGCGTGGGCTACCTGCTCAAGGACCGGGTCGCCGAGGTCCGAGAGTTCGTCGACGCGGTCGCCCGGGTCGCCGCGGGCGGCACCGCGCTGGACCCGGAGGTGGTGCAGCAGCTGCTCAGCCGCAGCCGCCAGGTCGACACCCTGGCGGCCCTGACCCCCCGCGAGCGCGAGGTGCTGGGCCTGATGGCCGAGGGCCGTACCAACGCGGCGATCGCCCGGCAGCTCGTGGTCTCCGACGGCGCGGTCGAGAAGCACGTGTCGAACATCTTCCAGAAACTGGGTTTGGGCCAGAGCCAGCAGGACCACCGGCGGGTTCTCGCCGTCCTCGCCTACCTGGAGTCCTGACCTCCCGCTGACCCGCCCGAACGGTCTGCGCGAGTTCCCCTCCAGCCGCGCCCCGCCCGCTTAGGATGCCCAGTGGTGCACCAGGCGGACGGGGCACACGGCTCACGCCCGCTGCTGGCTCCCCGACGAGGAGGTCCGCGGCAGTGACCAGTCAGGTCGATCAGTCGGAAGCAGTGGACGGTCCGGACGGCGGCGGCCCCGGCGGGGCGGCGCGGGCGGCGTCCGGGCGGACGGCGAAGCCGATCAGGCGGTTGGATCGGGTGGTCATCCGGTTCGCGGGTGACTCGGGCGACGGGATGCAGCTGACCGGGGACCGGTTCACCTCGGAGACGGCGGCGTTCGGGAACGACCTGTCGACGCTGCCGAACTTCCCGGCCGAGATCCGGGCGCCCGCCGGGACGCTGCCGGGGGTCTCCAGCTTCCAGCTGCACTTCGCGGACCACGACATCCTGACGCCGGGGGACGCGCCGGACGTGCTGGTGGCGATGAACCCGGCGGCGCTGAAGGCGAACGTGCCGGACCTGTCGCCCGGGGCGGAGATCATCGTCGACACCGACGAGTTCACCAAGCGGGCGCTGGCCAAGGTCGGCTACCCGGCGGACCCGCTGGGCGACGGCTCGCTGGCGGCGTTCCGGCTGCACCCGGTGCCGCTGACCACGCTGACCCTGGAGGCGCTCAAGGACAGCGGCCTGGCCCGCAAGGACGCCGAGCGGGCGAAGAACATGTTCGCGCTGGGCCTGCTGTCCTGGATGTACCACCGGCCCACGCACGGCACGGAGCTGTTCCTGCGGCAGAAGTTCGCGAAGAAGCCGGAGATCGCCGAGGCCAACGTGGCGGCGTTCCGGGCGGGGTGGAACTTCGGCGAGACCACCGAGGACTTCGCGGTCTCCTACGAGGTGCCGCCGGCCGAGCTGGCCCCGGGCACCTACCGCAACATCTCCGGGAACCTGGCGCTGTCCTACGGCCTGGTCGCGGCGGGGGAGTGCTCCGGGCTGCCGGTTTTCCTCGGCTCGTACCCGATCACCCCGGCCTCGGACATCCTCCACGAGCTGTCGAAGCACAAGGACTTCGGGGTGCGCACCTTCCAGGCCGAGGACGAGATCGCCGGGATCGGCGCCGCGCTGGGCGCGGCGTTCGGCGGCGCGCTGGGGGTGACCACCACCTCCGGGCCCGGGGTGGCGCTCAAGAGCGAGACGATCGGGCTGGCGGTGTCGCTGGAGCTGCCGCTGCTGGTGGTCGACATCCAGCGCGGCGGGCCGTCCACCGGCCTGCCGACCAAGACCGAGCAGGCCGACCTGCTGCAGGCGATGTTCGGCCGCAACGGCGAGGCGCCGGTGCCGATCGTGGCGCCCGCCACCCCCGCCGAGTGCTTCGGCGCGGCCCTGGACGCGGCCCGGATCGCGCTCACCTACCGCACCCCGGTGTTCCTGCTCTCGGACGGCTACCTGGCCAACGGCTCCGAGCCGTGGAAGCTCCCCGCCGTCGACGAACTCCCGGACCTGCGGGTCGAGTTCGCCACCGCGCCGAACTGCCCGGACGGCACCTTCCGCCCCTACCAGCGCGACCCGCACACGCTGGCCCGCCCCTGGGCGGTGCCCGGCACGCCCGGCCTGGAGCACCGGATCGGCGGCATCGAGAAGCAGGACGGCACCGGCGACATCTCCTACGACCCGGCCAACCACGACTTCATGGTCCGCACCCGGCAGGCCAAGGTCGACAACATCGCGGTCCCCGACGTCGAGGTCGACGACCCGGAGGGCCGGGCCCGGGTCCTGGTGCTCGGCTGGGGCTCCACCTACGGCCCGATCACCGCCGCGGTGCGCCGGGTGCGGGCCGACGGCGGCCACGTCGCCCAGGCCCACCTGCGCCACCTCAACCCCTTCCCGGCCAACCTCGGCGCGGTGCTGCGCGGCTACGAGCGGGTGATCGTCCCCGAGATGAACCTCGGCCAGCTCGCCCTGCTGCTGCGGGCCCGCTACCTCGTCGACGCCCAGTCCTACAACCAGGTCCGCGGCCTGCCGTTCAAGGCCGCCCAACTCGCCGACGTGCTGCACGCCGCCCTCGGCAGCCTCGACGCGCAGGAGAACCGATGACCGACTTCCCCGCCCTGCGCCTGGTCCCCAAGGCGGACGGGGCGCAGACCGCGAAGGACTTCAAGACCGACCAGGAGGTGCGCTGGTGCCCCGGCTGCGGCGACTACGCGATCCTCGCCGCCGTGCAGTCCTTCATGCCCGAGCTGGGCATCCGGCGCGAGAACACCGTCTTCGTCTCCGGCATCGGCTGCTCCTCGCGCTTCCCGTACTACATGAACACCTACGGGATGCACTCCATCCACGGCCGCGCCCCGGCGATCGCCACCGGCCTGGCCGCCTCCCGCCCCGACCTGTCGGTGTGGGTGGTCACCGGCGACGGCGACGCGCTCTCCATCGGCGGCAACCACCTGATCCACGCGCTGCGCCGCAACGTCAACCTGAAGATCCTGCTGTTCAACAACCGGATCTACGGCCTGACCAAGGGCCAGTACTCGCCCACCAGCGAGGTCGGCAAGATCACCAAGTCGACGCCGATGGGCTCGCTCGACGCCCCCTTCAACCCGCTCTCGCTGGCCGTCGGCGCCGAGGCCACCTTCGTGGCCCGCACCATCGACTCCGACCGCCGGCACCTGCAGTCCGTGCTGCGGGCCGCCGCGCGGCACGAGGGCACCGCGCTGGTGGAGATCTACCAGAACTGCAACATCTTCAACGACGGCGCCTTCGAGCTCCTCAAGGAGCCGGGCACCCGCGACGAGGCGCTGATCCGCCTCGAGCACGGGCAGCCGGTCCTGGTCGGCGCCGAGCGCCACGTGGTGCGCGACCCGGACGGCGAACTGCGCATCGCCCCGCGCGGCGAGGGCACCGCGATCGTCCACGACGCCCACGCGGCCGGTCCGGCCACCGCCTTCGCCCTCACCCGCCTCGCCGACGCCGACACCCTGCACCACACCCCGATCGGCGTCCTGCGCGACGTCGCCCGCCCGGTCTACGACACCCTGATGACCGAACAGCTCGCCCGCGCCGAGGCCCAGCGCGGCCGGGGCGACCTCGCCGCCCTGCTCGCGGGCCCGCACACCTGGACGGTGGGCGGGTAGCGGACCTCCCCGCCGGGGCCCGGGGGAGCACCGTTCCCCCGGGCCCCGGCGCTGTCAGCACCGTCCTCACCATTCGGGGATGACACCAGCGTTCGCGGGCCGCTACCTTTCGGGTGACACGGACGGCGCGCGGGTGAGGGGCAGGCCATGGCGGAGGGTTCGCGGGAGGCCAGGGTCGGGTTGTGGAACGGCTTCGCGGCGTACGGGATGTGGGGGCTGTTCCCGCTGTTCTGGCCGCTGCTGGAGCCCGCCGGGGCGGCCGACATCCTGGCCAACCGGATGGCCTGGTCGCTGGTCGCGGTCGCGGCGATGCTGCTGGTGCGGCGGCGCTGGGCGTGGGTCCGGCCGCTGCTGCGCCAGCCCCGGCGGCTGGGCATGCTGGCGCTCGCGGCGGCCACCGTCTCGGTGAACTGGGGCGTCTACATCTGGGGCGTGAACTCCGGGCACGTGGTGGAGACCAGCCTGGGGTACTTCATCAACCCGCTGGTGACGATCGCGTTCGGCGTGCTGGTGCTGCGCGAGCGGCTGCGCCCGGCGCAGTGGACGGCGGTGGGCGTCGGCACCGTCGCGGTGCTGGTGCTGACGGTGGCGTACGGCCGGCCGCCGTGGATCGCGCTGACGCTGGCGTTCTCGTTCGCCACCTACGGGCTGCTGAAGAAGAAGGTCGGCCTGGGCGGGGCGGAGAGCCTCGCGGTGGAGAGCGCGGTGATGTTCCCGTTCGCGGTGGCGTTCCTGGTGTACCTGGAGGTGCGCGGCCAGGGCACCCTGGGCCACCACGGCTGGGGCCACACCGCGCTGCTGGTGGCGAGCGGGGTGATCACGGCGGTCCCGCTGATGTGCTTCGGCGCGGCGGCGCTGCGGGTCCCGCTGACCACGCTGGGGCTGCTCCAGTACCTGGCGCCGGTCTCGCAGTTCCTGATCGGCGTGACGGTGTTCCACGAGACGATGGAGCCGGCCCGCTGGGCCGGGTTCGCGCTGGTCTGGGTGGCGCTGGTGGTGCTCAGCTGGGACGCGCTGCGGCGACTGCACGTCGAACGGCGGCGCACCCCGGTGCCGGCCACCGCCGCGGGCTGACGGCCGGGGCCGCCGGACGCCCGGGCGGCGGCGAGGCCGCGGGCGGGCAGCAGGCCGAAGCGGGCGAGCGGGTCGACCGGTCGGCGGGCGCGTGGAGAGCGGCGGACGGGTGCGCGGGCGCCGCGCGAGCGGGCCGGGGCGGTCCGCCGTCCCCTCCTCCGGCCCGGGGCCGCGTCGAGGGCCGGGCCGGGCCCGGGGCCGGTGAAGAACGTCTCCGCGGGATCTCCTCAACCGGATGCCCGGACTGCTAACGTCCGTGCTGCGCGACCCGGCCGCCAGCTGTCCCGGCGCGCGGGAGGAACTCCTGTGGTGCACCTCGCCCGTCCCGTGCTCCGCCACGTCCCCGCCGTCCGGCGGGAGGCCGGCGGGTCGCAGAGCGGCGAGCTGCGCATCGTCCGGCACCGCGGCCTGCCCGCCGAGATCCGCTGGCACCCCGGCACGGGCGACCCGGTCGACCTGCTGCCGCCCTACCGCCTCGACCGGGTCGAGCTCCGCCACTCCCACCTGGCCCGCCTGCACGGCCTCACCGCCGGGGTGCGCCTGGTCAGCGCCGGGTGGTCCCCGCTCTTCCTGGTCCCGCCGGCCGACCTCCCGGCCCTGGCCCTGGCCGCCGCCTCCACCCGGCGCACCGGCTTCTGACGGCCGGACGGACGGGGCCGGACAGCCGGCGGCCGTCCGACCCGCGCCCGCGGGTCAGGAGTGCTTCGCCGCCTGCTGGAGTGTCTCCGGGGTGACGGCGCCCAGGTAGACCCGGCCGTCGGTGGTGATCAGGGCGTTGACGATGCGGGTCGAGACCAGGGTGCCGCCGTCGACGGGACGGCCGGTGAACTTGGCCAGGCCCTTCGCGGCCTCGGCGCCCGCGGTGCCGTGCAGCACGGCGGTCCAGCCCTCGCCGATCACCCCGCCCGCCGCACCCCGGCCCGCGGCGTCCTGGCCGGGGGCCGGTTCGGCGGGCCGGGCGGGCAGGGCGGGCAGCGCGGAGGCGAGCGGGTCGTGCGGCAGGGCGGAGGCCGGTGCCTCGACCACCTTCGCGCCCTTGGGGGCGGTGAACTCGAAGGTCCCGGCGGCCGGTTCGGCGTAGGAGAGGGTGCCGAACCGGATGTCGAACGCGGTCGCGCCGTCGGTCGTGCGGACCTGGACGGCCAGCGGCACGCCCTTCTCGGCGTCGATCGAGACCCGGATCTCGTCGATCGTCGAACCGGCCTGCTTCGGCCGGACGCTCAGCCGGTACGCGTCGTGCCCGGCGATCCGCTCGGTGCCGCTGACGGTGACGGAGGTGGTCGCGGCGGAGTGCGCCAGGAGCTGCGCGGCGACGTCCTGCGGGGTGAACGAGCCGATGCCGGCCCTGCCCGCGGCGTGCTCCCCGGCCCCGGCCCCGGCAGCGCCGCCGACGCCGGTGAAGTGCAGGGCCTGCCGGGAGTCGCGGTCGTAGGCCCAGACCTGGTCGCCGTCGTGGACCAGCTCGTAGCCGGACTTCTCGCCGGAGAGGGTGAGCCGCTGCCGCTCGGGCCCGTCCGCGGCGACGGTCAGGGTGTGCGAGCCGCCGAGCAGTTCGACGGCCTTCAGCTGCGGGTCGGCGCCGCCGACGCCCGCGCCGGCGCTGCGGGCCAGGTTGCCGAGGGCGCCGGAGCCGGACGCGGCGTCGGTGAGGACGGTGGGCAGGCCGAGGTCGGCGCTGATCCGGACGGTGCCGGAGAAGGTGTCGGTGTCCGCGGCGAGCGCCTTCGCGACCAGGTCCTGGGCGCTGACCGAGGGCAGGTCGGGCGCCTCGTCGCTGGCGAGCGCGGGCACCAGGCCGATGCCGGTGGCGACGGCCGCGGCGACCGCCAGCGGCACGCCCACCCGGACGGCGGTGCGCCGCTTCGCGGGCCTGGCCGGGCGCTCGGCCCGCTCGGCCGGAGCGATCCGGAGCGGTGTGGTGTCCTGTCCTGCGTCTGCGGTGGAGTCGTGCTCCATGGCAGCCCCCTTCCGAGTGCCTGTGCGCTGTCACCGTCCATTAGAGCCCCCGGGGGCGTCCGGGGGCGTCGCCCGGCGGCAGCAGATCGCCGTACGCCTCCCGTCGTATCCGGGGCGTCGCGACCCTGAGACGCCGTCAGGGTCCTGTAGTCCCGGAGGGCTACCTCTCGCGTAGGGTCGGGCCCATGAGCCTTCAGCCCTCGTCCGCAGCCGCCACCGCCCCGACCGCGACCGCGATGCGGCGCGCGCTGCGCCGGGCCCGGGACGGGGTGGCGCTGGACGTCGCGGAGGCGGCGGTGCTGCTGCAGGCCCGCGGCGAGGACCTGGCGCAGCTGTGCGCGGTCGCCGCCCGGCTCCGGGACGCCGGGCTGGAGCAGGCCGGCCGCCCCGGTGTCATCACGTACTCGCGCAAGGTGTTCGTCCCGCTGACCAGGCTCTGCCGGGACCGCTGCCACTACTGCACCTTCGTCACCGTGCCGGGCAAGCTGCGCAAGGACGGCCACGGGCTGTACCTGTCCCCGGACGAGGTGCTGGACATCGCCCGCCGGGGCGCCGAACTCGGCTGCAAGGAAGCCCTGTTCACGCTCGGCGACCGCCCCGAGGAGCGCTGGCCGGAGGCCCGCGAGTGGTTGGACGCGCACGGCTACGACGACACCCTGGCGTACGTGCGGGCGATGGCGGTGCGGGTGCTGGAGGAGACCGGGCTGCTGCCGCACCTCAACCCCGGGGTGCTGTCCTGGACGGACTTCCAGCGGCTCAAGCCGGTCGCCCCGTCGATGGGCATGATGCTGGAGACCACCGCCGTCCGCCTCTGGTCGGAGCCCGGCGGCCCGCACCACGGCTCGCCCGACAAGGAACCGGCCGTCCGGCTGCGGGTGCTGGAGGACGCCGGGCGCAGCGCGGTGCCGTTCACCACCGGGGTGCTGATCGGCATCGGCGAGACGTACGAGGAGCGGGCCGACGCGCTGCTGGCGATCCGCAAGGTCTCCCGCGCCTACCAGGGCGTGCAGGAGGTGATCGTGCAGAACTTCCGGGCCAAGCCGGACACCGCGATGCGGGCCATGCCGGACGCCGAACTCTCCGAGCTGGCCGCGGCGGTGGCGGTGGCCCGGCTGGTGCTCGGCCCGGCCGCCCGGATCCAGGCCCCGCCGAACCTGGTGGACGCCGAGTACGCGCTGCTGATCGGCGCGGGCATCGACGACTGGGGCGGCGTCTCCCCGCTGACGCCCGACCACGTCAACCCGGAGCGCCCCTGGCCGCACGTCGAGGAGCTGGCCGAGCGCACCGCCGCCGCCGGGTTCGCGCTGCGCGAGCGGCTGACGATCCACCCCGAGTACCTCAAGCGCGGCGAGCCCTGGCTGGACCCGCGCCTGCTGCCGCACGTCAGGGCGCTGGCCGACCCGGCCACCGGCCTGGCCGTCGAGGGCGCCCGCCCGGTCGGGCTGCCCTGGCAGGAGCCGGACGAGCCGATGACCGGCGGCGGCCGCACCGACCTGTTCCGCACCGTCGACACCGAGGGCCGCACCGGCGACCGGCGCTCCGACTTCGACGACGTGTACGGCGACTGGGAGTCGCTGCGCGAACAGGCCGCGCTGCCCGCCCCCCGGCGGCTCGACGGGGACCTGCGGGCCGCGCTCTCGACGGCCGCCGACGACCCGGAGAAGCTGACCGACGACCAGGCGCTGGCGCTGTTCCACGCCGACGGCCCGGCGCTGGACGCGCTGACCCGGATCGCCGACGAGCTGCGCCGCGACACCGTCGGCGAGGACGTCACGTACTGCGTCACCCGGAACATCAACTTCACCAACGTCTGCTACACCGGCTGCCGGTTCTGCGCCTTCGCCCAGCGCCGCACCGACGCGGACGCCTACACCCTCTCGCTGGAGCAGGTCGCCGAACGGGCCGAGCAGGCCTGGGCGGTGGGCGCGACCGAGGTGTGCATGCAGGGCGGCATCCACCCGGACCTGCCGGGCACCGCCTACTTCGACATCGCGCGGGCGGTGAAGGAGCGGGTGCCGGGCATCCACGTGCACGCCTTCTCGCCGATGGAGGTGGTCAACGGGGCCACCCGCACCGGCCTGTCCGTCCGCGACTGGCTGGCCCGGGCGAAGGAGTCCGGCCTGGACTCGATCCCCGGCACGGCGGCGGAGATCCTGGACGACGAGGTCCGCTGGGTGCTCACCAAGGGCAAGCTGCCCGCCGCGACCTGGGTCGAGGTGGTCACCGCCGCGCACGAGCTGGGCCTGCGCTCGTCCTCGACCATGATGTACGGCCACGTCGACACCCCGAAGCACTGGCTGGGCCACCTGCGGCTGCTCGCCGCGATCCAGCAGCGCACCGGCGGCTTCACCGAGTTCGTCACGCTGCCGTTCGTGCACACCAACGCGCCGGTCTACCTGGCGGGCATCGCCCGGCCCGGCCCGACCGCCCGCGACAACCGGGCGGTGACCGCGATGGCCCGGCTGCTGCTGCACCCGCACCTCACCAACATCCAGACCAGCTGGGTCAAGCTGGGCGCGGAGGGCGCCGCCGAGATGCTCCGCAGCGGCGCCAACGACCTGGGCGGCACCCTGATGGAGGAGACCATCTCCCGGATGGCGGGCTCCTCCTGGGGCTCCTACAAGTCGGTGCGCGACCTGGAGGCGATCGCCGCCCTGGCCGGCCGCCCGTCCCGGCAGCGCACCACCCTGTACGGCGAGGTGCCGGCCGAGCGCCGGGCCGCCGCGCTGGCCTCCGACGGGCACCTGCCCCGGCTGCTGCCGCTGGCCGACTAGGGCCGGGCGGTCCGCGGGGCCGCGGTGGCGCGTCGGCCGGTGGCGGGCCGGGCTGGCGGTGGCGGGCCGGGCGGGCGTGGTCGGGCGGGCGGGCGAATCGATGTTCGGGTCGGGGGGCCTTTTCGCGCTGCTCTTCGAATAAGGTGCGTCTACCGCCCGTGCGCCCGCCCGTGGCCATCGACCGAAAGGGTTCCGCCCCGTGATGCCTCTGTGGTCACGCGCCCAGCAGCAGGACTTCCGCAGCCGGGTCCGGGGCTGCCTGCTCGGCGGGGCGATCGGGGACGCGCTCGGCGGCGGCATCGAGTTCGAGCAGTTGGAGCAGATCCGCGCGGTCCACGGCGAGGCGGGCGTGACCGGCTACGTCCCCGCGTACGGGCGGCGCGGCGCGATCACCGACGACACCCAGATGACCCTGTTCACCGTCGACGGCCTGATCCGCTCCCACATCAACCGCGACGCCGGCTCCTGGCACCCGCCGTCCGACGTGCACCGCGCCTACCTGCGCTGGTACGCCACCCAGCAGGACTGGGGCCCGGACGAGCGCCGCAAGGACCTGGGCTGGCTCGGCCGCGAGGAGTGGCTGTACGCCCGCCGCGCGCCCGGCCAGGCCTGCCTGTCCGGCCTGGCCGGCACCGAGAGCGGCCCGCTGCCCACCGTCGAGGAGCCGCGCAACCCGAACTCCAAGGGCTGCGGCACCGTGATGCGGGCCGCCCCGTTCGGGCTGCTCACCGCCTGGGACCCGGCGCTGGTCTTCCAACTCGCCGTCGAGTGCTCGGTGCTGACCCACGGCCACCCCACCGGCTACCTGTCCGCCGGGGCGTTCGCGGTGGTCGTCCACGCGGTGGCCCGCGGCGGCACCCTGGAGGAGGGCGTCCACCTGGCGCTGGCCCTGCTCTCCGAGCGCACCGGCCACGAGGAGACCACCGCCGCGCTGCGCGCCGCCCTGGACGCGGTGCGGGCCGGGGCGCCGTCCCCCGAGCGGGTCGAGGCGCTCGGCGAGGGCTGGGTCGCCGAGGAGGCGCTCGCCATCGGCCTGTACTGCGCGCTGGTCGCCGAGGACGTCCGCAGCGGCCTGCTGCTGGCCGTCAACCACTCCGGCGACAGCGACTCCACCGGCTCGATCTGCGGCAACCTGCTGGGCGCCCTGCACGGCGAGACCGCCCTCCCGCCGGACCTGCTGGCCGAGGTCGAGGGCCGCGGCACCGTCCTGGAACTCGCCGACGACCTGGTGCTGGAGCTGCTGCACGGCCCCGAACTGCACGGCACCGACGCCTGGTCGCTCCGCTACCCGGCCGCCGACGCCTGACCCGGGGCCGCCGACCGCCCGGACCGCCGACCGCCCGGGGCCGGTCGCGAAGGCGTCCGGACGCGAAGGTGCCCGCCGCGCGGGAAGCGGCGGGCACCCCGTACCGGTCGGAGGATCAGACCTCGCCGAAGCGGCCCGCACCGGCCGCCGCGGCGAACGCCGCCCAGGACTCGCCGGAGAAGCGCAGCTGCGGGCCCTGCGGGTCCTTGGAGTCCCGGACCGCGACGGAAGCCGAACCCGGCAGGGCGATCTCCACGCAGGCACCGTTGCCCCCGCTGTAGCTGCTCTTGCGCCAGGTCAGGCTCTCGGTGGCCTTGCTCATTTCATGAACTCCTCTGCGATGGTGGCGATCATCGACCGGCTCTCCGCGACGCTCAGCGCCGCGGCCCTCAGGTGGTCGTACAGATTGGTATAGCGGCGGACGTCGGCGTCCTTCTCCAGGTAGAGATCGCTCGTCACTCCTTCGAAGTAGACGACCGTGGAATCCGCCGACTCGGGGAACTCCAGCAGGGAGAATGTCCCGGTCATGCCGGGGTGGGAGCCGTGGCTGAAGGGGATCACCTGGAGGTTGATGTTCGCCCGCTCGCCCAGTTCGACGAGCTGGTACAACTGCTCGGCCATGACCCGCTTCCCACCGACCTGGCGGCGCAGCACGGCCTCGTCTATCACGACCCACAGGCTGCCCAACTGGTCCTCGCCGTGGATGCGGTGCTGCCGCTTGAGCCGGACGTCCACCCGGCGGCGGATCGCGGTCGGGTCGGTGTCCGGCTGCGTCCCGGCCACCACCGCCTCGGCGTACTCGCGGGTCTGCAGCAGCCCCGGCACGAACGAGGACTCGTACGCCCGGATCGAGGACGCCTCCGCCTCCAGCCCGATGTACACGCTGTACGGGATGTCCCCGAACTCGTGCCACCAGCCGCGCTGGCGCGACTCCTTGGCCATCTCCATCAGCCCGGCGCGGACCCGTTCGTCCTCGACCTCGTAGACGTCGCACAGGTCGCGCACGTCGCGCTGGCTGATCGAGCGGCGGCCGTTCTCCAGTCGGCTGATCTTCGACTGGGAGACCATCAGGCGGCCGGCCACCTCTTCGGCGGTCATCCCCCTGAGCTCGCGCAGACGCCGCAGTTCGGCGCCGAGCCTACGGCGGCGAACCGTCGGATTCACGCTGGCGGACACATTGACCTCCGGCCCCACTTCTGGCAACAGTGCGGTAATTGGTACCAACCCCCTGACGCTGAGCAGCATGCCACTTCACCTACGGTCCATGCCCGGGAATCGCAGTACCGCAGTAGAACAGATCATCTGAAAATAGCTCAATATGGAACCGGGCCCTTGCGCTCGGCCCGCCCACCCGCTAAAGGGAAACCCGTGCGCCGCACGGCTCCTGACGCGGCGTCGGAGCGCGGAGCGGGCGGCGGTGCGGCGGAACGACAGAGGGCGGGGGGGGCGGGGGGGGGGCCCCGGGGCCCCCCCCCCCCCCCCCCCCCCCCCCCCAACCGCGGGGGGCCCCCCCCCCCCCCCCCCCCCCCCCCAACACCCAACCCACCACCCCGCCCCC